>JAQTPL010000047.1 GCA_028712895.1 bacterium
CCAGGGCCATGAACAGTAAGGGCAACCCGGTGAAAATGATGACCATGACCGTCCAGTGCCAGGAAGGCTGAAAAAAAAGCCAGCCAAATAAAAATAGCGCTGCGCTCGCTAGCGGCACGAGGCTGCGCCTCAGGTTATCAAGAATTTTCCATTTTGACAAGAAAGAGAGCGGATTTATTAATTTATTGTTCCTAAACCCGGGAACCTTAGAGAACAACCAGCGGCTGATCTGCCAGTCACCGCGGATCCAGCGATGCCGGCGGCTCATATCCTTGAGGTAACTAGTCGGATACTCTTCATACAACTGGACATCGGTCACCAAAGCGGAGCGGGCATAGCATCCTTCCAGCAGGTCATGGCTCAATATGCAATTTTCCGGAAAACGTCCGGCCAATGATTTTTCAAACGCATCCACGTCATAAAGGCCCTTGCCGATAAAGGAGCCTTCGTTAAACAGGTCCTGATACACATCTGATACGGCTTTGGTATAAGGGTCGATACCGGATTTTCCTCCATACACTTTCACAAATAATGACGGATTTTCCCCGGGATAGCTGGCTTCTACCCGGGGTTGTAAAATGCCGTACCCGGCGGTTACCCGCTTTTTATTCTCATCATACTGTGCCCGGTTCAAAGGATGAGCAATGATCCCCGTCAGGTCCCGGGCGACGTCACGGGCCATCCGGGTATCTGTATCCAGGGTGATCACGTATTTGACGGTCTGCAGTCTTGACGGATCGCCGCTGATCAAGCTGAATTTGTCTTGCCCTCCGCCGCGCAGCAGGGCATTCAGGTCTGAAAGCTTGCCCCTTTTCCGTTCATAGCCGATCCACGCTCTTTCCTGTTTATTCCATTTGCGCGGCCGGTGTAAAAGATAAAATATATTCTCTTTATGTCGCCGGTATTTATGGTTGAGGTTTTCGATGCCTTCCCTGGCCAGTCCCAATAAAGCTTCATCTTCAGGCGTTGTTTCTTGTGGCGCGTCCCGGAAATCGGTTAACAAGGCGAAATCGACATTAGCGTCGGTATTGGCGAGATAGCTGACCTCAATATTCTCGAGCAATGTTCCAATGGCCTGTTCATCGCTGATCATGGAAGGGATCACGACTAATGTATGCGCGCCTGCGGAGATCCCTTCAGAAAAATCCATTTTGGGCAGGTTTTTCGGTTTAACCAGCAAGGTTGCCGCCCAGTTTACCAGGGAAATGGCGGTCTGGCTGGTCACCACCAGCAGCGGAAATACTAACAAAGCAAGCCCTGTCCAGTTCTGCAATCCCCCCTTCCAGGCCATCAGCAACGCCGGGGCAGTAGAGGCCAGGGATATCAGCATGATCGAACCGATATATATGGTTAGCGGCAGCCCGGTCTTTTTCGCCTGCAAATACGCGCTTAAAGGTAAGCGCAGTTTCAAGGAACGATAAAGCTGTCCCAAGCCTTTGTCAATAAGGTAATACCCTATATGCGCAGTTACGTCCTGTTGTTTGGCCGGGCTTTGCGCTTCTGCCGCGCTTCGCACAACCTGCATGGCAATAAACTCTTCCGAATGCTTGCTCCAGACAGACAACTTTTCAATTACATGCCGGTAACGGTCGCGGGTGGCAAAAGACATCTTGGCGTAATCGCCTGATGGGTCCTGCTTTAATATTTTTTCGACAATACTCAGGTCTTCAACAAAATCATGCCAATCCATATTTTCCAGTACACGCAGGCTCTCTACTGTATTGGCGATCGAGACTTGGTCAGCGGCTTGTTTCTGGCTGGTCGATTGTATCATTCGGTCAATAGTTTCTCCCTGCTCGGTAAGCTTTTTTTCCAGCCAGATCAGGGAAAGGTTAAGAGAAGAACTTTGACCGTGGAGCCGCCGGACGAATTCTGCCACAAAAGAATCAGACAGGGATAGGTCATCCTTAGCCATTGAGGCGATCTCCAACACTACATCATTGGCATCTTTAGCCGATACTTCCAGAATACGGCTGGCCCAGTGATCAGCTTTGTCCCGGTCGATCTGCGACAAGATCATACGCGAGGACACGCGCCTCAGGTTTTCTATTAAGGCCAGGCGGATCATGATGGGGATGGCCCACAATTCGCCTAGTTTTAGATGTTGTTTTGTTTGATAAGCAGAAATGAATCCAGTCAGCCCTTTTATACCCAGCCGGCCGTCCCCGTGCGATACTATCTCCATGGCTAGATCATAAACCCGGGGATATCCGGCCAGCGGTCCTTGGACTAAATTGGGTAATTCGCGACTGTACCCTTTCGGCAGGTATTTCTGCGCCAGGCGTATCTGTTCCTCGATCAAGTAATAATTATCCAGGAGCCATTCCCCGGCGGGAGAGATCCTTCTTTTCGCTTTTCCGGCTTCATTCAGCAGTTCATATGCCTGCAACAGTATTTCTTCATTATCCTTCAACCGTGCCAGGAGTTTTTCCTGTCCCCGTTTGAAACTGACGATGTGCTTGCCAGCCAGGAATTTTGCGTGCAACTCAAACTGGTCAATACTAAAAAGTTCAGCCCGGAGAGGCTGCTCATCAGTTAATTTCCTGGCCGGGATGACAGTCTCCAGGCCTGTTTTTAATCCTTTAATAGTACTCTTGAAGAATCGCTGCGGCACTGCCTGCTCCTAAGATCATGCTGGTTTTTTACTCCCATTACGGTATCTTATATGCTTCCAGTATCCTGTTCTTTTTGCATAATATGCCTATCGCGTGATGAGAAAAATAGACCATCCCTTTATCAGCGTCGATGCATAGCGCGCTGAACCCGCCCACATCCTGGGAACGCAACGTCAGTTTTTCCTTATATGTGCCGTCTTTCAAATTAACAAAAGTAGCGCTGGCAAAGCGTAAAGAGGAAAACGAGATCAGGGCTGTATCCTGTATCCGGGACAGTACATATTCATCCTGGTTGGTATTATATCCGACCAGGTCAATGTACTTCGAATTGTTATAAAATGAGGACAATGATCCACCGGCATTGTACCAGGCGCTGTTGCGTTCTGCCTGAAACCCTGCCGCAATGATCTGGCCCCTGCCGCTGGGGCTGAGGATGTAATCTGAATGCTGGCTGCCGGTATGCCCGGCCAGCTTCACATTCGCCAAACTCTGCATGCTTTGCGCGGACATTTCCTGCATTGTGGCTGCTGCCTGCATGCCTATCTTCATCATTCCTGACGCTAATTTCTGTGTCTTGTCAGAATAATCTATCGGATCACCGAAATCTTCCAGCCGCCAGGCCAGCTGTCCAGTTTTTAAATCAAATGAACTCATATTGAATTTTCCGTAAAGAATGGCATTATCGCGCCAGCGCTGCACATTCTTGGCGTAATGATATTCTCCGGCATCAATATCGATCTTCTGCTGTTCCTTCCCGGTCATCTCATCCAGCCAGATCATCGCGCCGCGGATGCAGATCACTATTTTACCGAACCCTACAGCCATGCCTTTGGGCGGCGCCTGCACCCTGTCCCATTTTACAAACAGGCCGTCCCTGTCTATGATCTCCCAACGCTTAGCGCCAGTAGCGCGCTCACAGGCGATCAGCAGTAGTTCAGCACGTTCTTTATGAAATATCTGGTATTCTGCGATCACGGTATTCTCAGTCATGGCAATAGTATCAGGAGCAGCAAGCTTCTCCGTCACTGGTATTGACCAGGCCAATCCCTTATCCGCGATAAAAAAGAATATTCCTTTATCCGTAGCCATAGCCGCTGCTTTGTCATCCGCATACCACACCGGGACAGAAGCAGATTCAGTATCTTTAGCAGCGGAGAAAACAACATTAAAGCTCACTGACTGCGACTGCCGGTTGATCATTATCGCCCGTCCGCCGGCAGCTATCCAAACAGAATTCTCCGCTGTCGTCATCACTGAAGAAGGTACGACTTTAGGGAGCTGCATTTCCCCCAGGGGTAACTGCCATAGCTGGCTGCCATCAGTCAAAGACAAGACTGTAAACACTGCCGGCTGCCGGCTGTTTCCTTCATACCAGTTTCCGCCAGCGCCCAGTATCATCAATTCTTTTTTTCTGGTATTAACAGCCGCAGATATGCTTACCTGGGGTAAGGTCACTTTCCAAGCGGTTTCCCCGCTTCTCTTCAAGGCCTGTATTTTAAGCTCTTGCTTATCCTGCTCTATCACTACAGGGAATGGATCACCGGAGACAATACTCGCGTTGTTTTCCGAACCAGTCCATATCGTTATCCCGCCCTGGCCGTCTATCAGCCGCAGGACAGGCGCTTCCTTCGCCCGCTTCTTATCAGTGAAAACCGTAGTGACAGCGACAAACGTCTCTGGCAAAGCTTCCACTTTGACGATCTTCTCCTCGTCAAACTCCTGCCGCCAGACTTTAAAGGCTTCGCTGTTCTCTGCTTGGTCCAAATTCTCTTGCTTAATAGGTGCGCCGCCGCACGCGCTCAAAAAAGACATGCTCAAAATAAAAATAACTACCAGCCATCTTTTGGTCATTTCATTCTCCTTTAAAGCTATTTTCTATCATGTTTTCTTGATTTCACTGTCATCTTTATATAGCTTTTTTAAAGCAGCAATAAATAATTTATTGTCGCTAAAATCCCTGGTGTGCTTCATTGCATAGGCAGTCCCAGCGCCTTCTTTTTCAATTTTTACCAGGAAATCATCGCCCAGTATTTCTTTTATCTTGGCCCAGTCATTAAAGAAATACTCCTGTATCAAGGGGATGATCTTGTAAAACCAGGTAATCTTCAGCCTGTTGACTGCATCCTTTTTAGGGCTTTCCTTTAATTCCAGGAAATAAGAATGGCCGATCTGAAGGTCCTTATCTTTTAAAAACACTATTTTTTGGTTCATTGACTCGAGCAGGCTGGCTATTTTTACGCCTTCCACTTCAATATCTTTCAACAGGTCGTAATCCGGCTGCATTTCCTTGAATATAAACCTTCTCCTCAAAGCTGTATCAGCAAAGGCCCGGATCTTGTCGGCAGTGTTCATTGTCCCTATCACATACAGGTTAGGGGGCACACCGAACTTCTGCTTGGAATAAGGCAAGGTGACGATCAGCTCATTTTCCGCCCCGAGCCTCTTATCTTCTTCCAATAAAGTCACTAATTCACCAAAGACTTTGGCTATATCTGCCTGGCCTATCTGGTCTATTACCAAGAAGTATTTAGGAGCTGAGGCAAACAGCGCTTCCCGGTCCCTTTTGCTGAAGTTCATTATTTCCCTTACTTTGTACTTTATACTTTCATAATTATTTTCATTATCCACTTCATATTTCATTTCTGCTTCTGTCTTGCTGATCTTGGTGCTGGCTTTTACTGTTTCCCAGATGGCCTTCAGGCAAATCCTTTTAAAGATGCCATCTTCATAATTATAGTTGATGGCCCCTGTTTCATTCTTAGTCCTGTGCTCTTCGACAAACTCTTCGTACGCAAATGATTCATGGAAGGTGATATACTCAGTTCTCCTGTTCTTGGCAGAAATACTGCTATCCCGGTACTCCAGGAAGGCAGCATCCGGCCCAAAAGAAAAAAGGTCTTTCTTTTTTATGATATTCCAGATCACCCTCTGCGTATTATACGTCTTCCCGGTCCCCGGCGGGCCAGATAAGATGATATTCAGGTTGCTGGCCAGTATTTCATTATTTTCTTCCGGGCCAAGATCACTGCCAGCGGGACTGGCGCTACCGGTCCGGCCAGACGATGCCAGGTAGTGGTTATAGACATTATTCTTCAGGAACATCTTCATCCTATCGGCATTAAAGTTGTCCATTACCTGGTCTTCGGTAGCTATCAGCTGGCTCTCTTTTTTCAGGCCGGCGCCGGCGATCAGTCCATACCTGATCAGGGTGGGAATAGAATGCGTGGCATTTACCTGCAAAGCTACCTGCGTGGCCATCCTGTGATCTTCGATAGATTTTGGGAACAAGGCGGCATAGCACATATCCGTGCCCAGGTTATTATTATGATTAAATCCCTGTACTGTCGAGTTTTCTCCCTGCAGGTTCAGTATTTCCTTCAAATATTCGGCAAACTCTGCCAGGGCAGCATTAACTTCGTTTTCGATGGATGGATAATAAAGATTAAATAAAATGTTGAATGTGGAATACGCCTGGAATGGGTTGCCCTTCGGTATATTGCTTAACGGCCCTATATATTGGCTGTAACCATGAAAATGATCGGTATTCCTGGTAGTGATGTTCATTTTTATCTGGTTAATAACCGTAATATTAATATTCTCATTCTTGATTATTTTATCAACGATCACAAACCGGATGAATTTTATCGGGTCAATTTCATTATTATTAATGCATTTGCTGTTCTCTTCCAGCTGTTTATTTAAATATTCAGGATCCATTTGTTTGATAAAGACGAGAAAATCATCGGGATTGGCATTAAATTTATTAATCTCTTTGGCTAAAGAGCTCAGCCTTCGTAGTCTATCAACAAAATCATTACTCTGCATCCTCTTCCTCCTTGAATTCGTTTTTCTTTTAAACAAACAGGGCGATCCCCAAACTCAGGGATCACCCTTTTAATATATAACATTCCTATAAACATGTAAATACAATTCTACATTAAAAAGCTTTACCAGCAATCTCTGACCGTAGTCATGTTAATATGTTCATATGACTGTAACCCGGTACTGGCTTGCGACGCCAGGACCAGACGCATAAAAATCTTTCGTCCTGTATTAGCGCCGGTTACCGCTATTTCCAATCCTCCGGGAAAATCATTATTGGCCTGGGCAAAAACAGGAACTGGTATCTTAATAGCAAATGAAGGCCCTGAATTAAAGGCAATACCTACTGGAAAGCTCCAGCCTGACACTCCGGTGACTACGTCCAGGGGAAATTCAATGCTTCCTTTGGTGATCAGATGAGTACTATGGGCCGGAGTAGTACCATTGCTGTTGATCCTGAAAAAGGCATTCGTTACCTGTGCCGCCGAAGGCAACCAGGCAAAGCGGTATCCAGCGTTGTATAAATAAATGACTAAATTTTCTTTCTCCACAGTATCGGTTAAACGTGATATTTGAGAGTAATCAGCATAGGGCTGGCTGTGCCAGCCGACTAATCTGTTTCTCCCGCCCTGGCCACGGAAGGCCTGGTTCTGAGACAGGTTTATGTAGTAGTACTGGAACGAATAGGTGTCTATCCTGACATTATGCGCCGCACCGCTAGAGTCTAAAATATTAATAGCGACGACTGGCTGGCCAAAAGTGGCAAAGAACAGGCTGTTGCCGAAGATTTGCGGGTCAAATCCTGATTCATTCGGTGATAAGACTCCGGAAACAGATATCTGAGGTAGTTTAGAAGAAGCCTTTGGTACAGGATCTGAACCGAAATTGATCCGGGCCAGGAAAGCCAGGTCATTAGCTGAGCCGCCGCTGAATATCCTTTTGTTCAGGGAAATCACGCGACCAAGCCGCCCTATCTCCCTTTGCCCGTTGGTCTTCATGGTATTGTTCACATCGACCTGGGTGAATACAGCATGGCTTCTGCCGAAAAACGACATAGCCACAAAGATGATGAGGCCGCTGATCGTTACTGACATCATTAACTCTACTAAGGTTGTCCCTTTTTGGTTATTTACTCTAAACATAAACCCTCTTAGATACTGTTAATATAGAAAACGATCTGGTGATAGCTGTAATGCAGGCTCCGGTTCTGCCGGAACGCTTCCACCCTGATCTGGTAAGTGCCTTGCGGAAACCCAGTGACATCCCAAGTGCAGGAAACCTGTGGCTCGTTGATATCTTGCGTGGTGTTTCTCACCCCGGCTACCGCCGGCGTATTATCCAGGAATTGCCAGGTACTGCCATTATCAGCGGAATATTTCACGTTATAGACGATTGGCTCGGTTTCATCGAAACCAACCGGGTAAGATGCGGTATACTGGTTGCCATCCCAACGCGTCCATGCCGGATTCCAGGTAACTGTTATCGGCCCGGCATTGGTATATTCCAGGTTAGGGTTAGGGGATGATACATCGATCCGCGGTAGCTGCGGTATCCTCCCGTTGACAATACTGGGCAAACCAACATTCATGAAGCCCCGCAGGGAATTCACGATCGCCAGTTTTCCCATCTGGGCAGTACCGAAGTCTATCTGCGGTGCTAAACCGTTCAGTATAGCATATCCTACGCCCACCCCGTTTTCAAATTTGAGCTGGGCCGCCGCGTCATAAGTACTGGCATTGTTAGTGCATTCATAAAAGGTCGTAATCGTAGAAATTATGGTCCGGTCACCAGCGTAATTAGACCATTCCTGGGGGAAAGTGCCATAATTCAAGGTAAACGGACGTTCTGCAGTGATCGTGGCTGGTAACGGGAAATTGAAGGCTTTAGCCACATTTGTTTCTTCAGCCTGGATCAATCCGTTCTCTGTACTGCCAGTATGGCGGAAAGGACCGTTGGCCGCGCTTGGTTTGCCGTTAAAGAATGACGAACAGCCATACTCCTGGGTGGTCTTGGTCGGTTTGATAGATAAAGCCGTGGTATTAGCTGAATCATAATGTTCGCGGTAGTAATTACTGGACCCGGTATTAAGGTTGCCTTCGTTCTGCCACGAGCTGTATGCACTGTCTGGACACAATTCTCCTATCCAGTAGCGGCTGTACCAACTGCCGCCATCCTTGGCAATGATCCGGGTATATTTATAATCACAAGAAGTGCCAGCACTGATCTCATCGACTCCTCTTTGTACATTAAGGTTGGGAACCCAGAGCCGGGCATTTAACGGCAAGCCGTTCGGAAAGCCGTTGCAGGCGTCTGCTCCCAGTTCGCCGCCTATTCCGATGTAGTAATTGCTCCAGCCTGTAATACTGGTCCAGATGGAATTGGTTCTTTGCAGGGCCTGGCGGTAGATGGAAAACATGCGCGGCACGTCAAAGATAAGGCGGTTGCTGCCGCCGGAAGACCAGTAATTTTCCGACTCGTCAAAGCCGGCGTAACCAGAACCGCTGACCTGCTTGAAATACCAGTTATAATGGTGCGCCAGCTTGACATCGCTATAGGGTACATGGCGCGGATCGCCGACAAACTGGTACTGCTCAGTCACCGGCGGTGTAGAAACTACCCAGAAATAATTACGCGAAATATTTTCCGGCGTCAAAGGAGTGCCGGTCATCCATTCGTCGCCGATACTGGCATCATACTCATAATAGCCTTTGACTCCCATGCCGGGATTAGTCAGCCTGATCTTCCAGCGCGCCGTATTTTTGGCATTCGACTGGGTACTATTTTCCAGGTCCAGGCTGAAGTTAGCTGCTGCTTCCACCGGGCAAGGTATGTATTCCAAGCCATATAGTCTCGCACTACTGTGCAATCCACCCCTGGGCGAATTGTTTTTCCAGGGATGCCGCACGGGTGAATTCTTCAATTTAATTACCGTACCGTCAATTCCGCCTTCATTATAGGTGGTCAATTCATAATCATCCGGCGAGATGGCTGCGCGCCAGTCATAGGTTACCGTATTACTGCCATCCAACACTTCTATCTCCTCAATGGTCAAGATTTGCCCCGGGAAGTAGATCGTGCTTACCGGTATCTTTAGCGTGGTGGCATAACTGTCAGGATTCATCACGTAGGTATATACCCGCAGGTTAATATCCTCAGTGCCGTCGTACTGCAGTTTAGTAGGATGCGCCACTAGCCGCCAATCAGCATGAGTGACGGGGTCCTTTGCCGCGTCTGAATAATTGCGCAGCGGCGGGAAAGGTAGAAGTTCACCGTGCAAGTTCACAAAAACAGCATTCATATAATTAGCTGGATTGGAATTCATGTCTTCCAGTAATGTCCTTAGACTCGGTTCCCCGCCAGCTAACGGTGGCTCTTCGGGGAAACGCACCGCGTTATTATACTGGTCAGCCAGGGAATAAGTGCCGCTGGGGGTACCCCCATCCACGCATATCCTGCCGGAGAAAAGGTCAGAATGATAATAATAACTGTCATCGCCGGAGGTGGGATTATGCATCAGGCCGGGATAATAATATACTTTCCCCGCGGCCGCCAGGACATTGGAATAATCAGTCATATTAATATATGGCGTATAGTAATGGTCCCTGCCGGTCGCCAGCTTGCGTATCCAGTGCACGCGCACTTGCAGACCTGGTGACCTGGCCTGCAGGTCATTAATAACACTATCCATGATCGGTTTGATCTTGTAAATAGAGCTCCACCAGCCTGGCACATTTTCAATCGCGATCAGGTATACATCATATACCTGTGTCGGCGGCGAAGCTTTATCAACCACTTTCAGCACGCTGACTATTTCCGCCAAAGTGACTGAAGGTGTGACAGTCGTCGCACTATCATCAGCTTTATACACGCGTACAAAGACTTTTCTGGCTCCCGGATTATTGACAATATTGACCACACTGATCTGGCGGCAGTATTTCCAATTTGCCCCGGCCTTCACATTGCCGCTTAACGGGTCGCCTGGATTACTGATATTCTTGTTGATCGTCAGCATTGAGCTATAGGTTGTCCCATTATCATATTCCTGGAGCACGTAGGTATTGTTAGACTCAAAAACCGCTGAACGGAGCTCCTCTATAAGCTGCATGGCTTTTTCCGTAGCAAAGGATTTTTCTTTAGTGCTCAGGCTTTGTTTAGTGGAAAAATTTATCACTGGCAGTACCGCCAGTGCCGCGACACTCAGTACAAAGATCAAGATCAATACCTCCACTAGGGTAAATCCTTGTACGATTGGCTTTTTAGTTTTAGCTATCATATAATTACCCTTTCTAAAACAGAGGTATTAGGTTAAGTGAGGTCTTGTCCTCGCGATAATACGCTAATTGCTGGCGCACCGTAGTCAGGATACTGCCGTCGAAATCGATTTCCGCCACATCGCCTAAACCAGAGATGGTCATTCCGCCTATAGAAACTACCGCCCCCTGGATCAGGGCCGGTCCTTCTATCGTCGTGGTACCAGTCACATAGATCAGGCCGCTAAACAAGGTATTGGACGTGCTGTCCAGGGTGAGATCCCCGTTTACATATAAAATGCCGCCGCCTACTAAAGGATGAGCACTGTTAAATTCCAGATCACCTTCTACAAAGACAAAAGACATAGTAGGATACGGTGTAGGCACATTTGAGATACTATTTACCAGATAGTCAGCCAGCCCTTTCAGTTCTGATTCGGTCACGCCAAAAACGAAATCCACCGCAGGTGAGGTAATGCCGGAGACTTGGGCTGAAGGAGTGCCGATTATTTTGCCCGTGCCGGTCTTGACCGCGGCGCTACCGCCGACCCTGGCTACGCCATAGGCATCTGTCCCGCCGTCTATTATGCCGTTGCTATTAACATGGACCTGGTTTCCCTGCACACAGGAAACCGCCGCATTGACCGGCAAGGACATGGACAACTGCCGTATCTCGCCGCTCATCCTGCTTTTAGACAAAACACGATTTGGTTCCTCATTATAATTTTTGGTCGGGTCTACTTTTTTGTAGATAAAGCCCTGGCTTTCCAGGTACCAGACCAGCCCGTCACCCGCCGGGAAATTTGTCCTCTGGTCGGTGATATCATGGACAGCGTGCGCATCATACGGTTGCGGTGAAGCAGGCTGGCGCTTGATCTCATAGCGTGCCCAGGTCTGCTCTTCATCATTCAGTAGATAGGTCTTCACCAGGCCAGTAGCTTCATCTTCAGTATCCCCGGATGCCTGCCGCGGATAAAAAGCATCATCCGGGTTAGGATAATAACCGGTTCCTTTTACTATCATTTGTTTGCGGAACCAGGAAACAGTATCGATCAAACCAGCCTTGGCAATGTTATCAGCCATAGCTGTTGTTAGTAATTGATGTTTTGTGTCTTTAGCTGAGACACTTATCATCCGGGCAATAGTCGGGATTAATGCCAACAGGAAAGCTAAGATGAGGATTAAATATATCACTATGGAACCGCGTTGTGAATTTTTTTTGCGTGGTCGTGGCCTAGCCTTCGCCGGTTTGACGGCTTTCAACAGCTTGCCATTTTTCGCAGCTACCAGCGCCAACAGTTTATCTATGTTGGCCTGGTCATATTTCCTCCGGCCAGGAGCTTTTTTGGCAAACACCAGGCTATCCTCAAGCACAACTGGTTTGTGATAGCCATTGCTATTGGCCAGCAGGAATTCATCAATAATTGCTTTTACAAACCTGTACTGCCCGCCAATACGGGTATAAGGTATCTTCCCATCATTAATTAAGTTATAGAGCTTCTTATGGCTAAAAGACAGATAGCTTGCTACTTCCTTCAGGTCCATGATCTCTTTGGTCATACCACTGTCTCCTTTATACTTGCATCTCCAATATTATAAGTGCCATAGCTTTGCAATCTTGTCAAGTAATTAATGGTATATATCAGTATAATGTTATAAAATGAAGTATGTCTTGGTAAACAATGGTAAATTTTCCCAGGCAAAAAAAACACTGGTCCTTTATCAGAACCAGCGCTTGAGTATCAATTATTTGTTTTTACTACGAACCACTAACGACGAACAGTCTTTTGATCTTACTATCAACTACGAGCGCAGCGAACTATCAACAATCAACTGTTTTTAACTGCCATCCGCCGTCTGCCATCTGCTATCCGCCATCTTCTTTTGTCTTTACCGCCATCCGCCATCTAATATCTCCACTCCCCCGTTACCCTAATTCCTGCATCTCTCTTATCCGCACTATTCCTATTATCCGTCAGCCGCCATTTCAATTCAACCCCCAACCGCACCTGCTTATTCAACACCTTCTCTCCGCCTATCAGCACAGTATACCTATTCTTATCATTCACGCTATTATTATACCGGTAATAGTTTCCCTCCACTCCGGCGTGCGCATTCCAGTCCATCCGCTTGGCATACCGCGCGCCTACGCCCAGCGTCTCCCGGCGGTAATTACTGTTCACCCTGTCCCCATATTTAACTTCCTTATGCTTCAGGTCCAGGGACAACCAGTCATAATTCCAGCCATTGCTGACAGTATATTGGCGGTAGTCATTATCCGCCAGGATATAATCCTTCTTCATATATTCATAACCCAGATCAGTCTTGATCTTATCACCGATAACATGCCAGCTCCGGACATTCCCCTGCCAATACTCGTAATCCAGGTCCAGGTCACTATCCTCATCCTTGGTGTCGCCACGGCCTTTTTCTGCCCTGATGCTCACAATATCGAGCCATGGACTGTCTGCCTTGTACTTCAGCCCTAAATCCGCCTTATTCTGCGTCCTGTGCCTATTCTGCTGACTCTCATCCAGCCACTCCAGCCGAATCCCGCCAGTCAGCATCAGCTTGTCCTCTGCCAGGTATTTCGTCCCTCGCATCCTGATAAACCGCTTAGATTCATCCTCCCGGTTGATATAATCATAATTATTCAGCCCCGCAGACAAAGTTACCGAGGACTTATCCGGCATCTTCCAGGTGATCCCCGGCGTCACCATCACCTGGTCATAATCCCAGGAACCACTATTTTCATATCTTTTCCGCCGGTACTTCATATCGAGGTCGAGTTTTAACATCGGATTTAACCAATAAAAAATCCCGGTATTCAATACCCGGGATTCATTGTTCAGTCTGTTCAGATTTTCATACTTTTTTTCATATTGAAAACCACTTATTTGAAAATGGATGCTCTTAGCATCCAGGCTGAGTGCAATCGAAGTATTATGATAGGTGTAGCTGTCATCCACCTCCGGCTCATACTCTGCTTCATCCGTCGCCCGCGATCCTGTCTCCGCATAGCCCGTGAGACTTATGTCGAACGTGTCCTGAGCCTGCCGAATGGGCAATTCCTCTGCCTGAGTAAATACAGGCAGAAAAAATAAAAAAAATACCAATATGATGATCTTGAAATTAATACTATTCTCCTTAATCCTTATCCTCCGCAATTTCTATTAGCTTTTTTGCTTTTTCGATCTGATTGGGGAACAGGTCCCCTTTTTTTATCTATACTCCCGCAAATCCCCGTTGTTTTTAGTCCGATGGTTGCCTCTTGATTATCCGCCGAATCCATCTGCATACGAAGGGATCAAAGGTCCCCACAAAGGCTCAACCTTCCCTAATAGGTAGCCCTTCTCCTGTATCCTTTCGGTAATAGCTTGTATCCTGCTTGCCGGATATGGATGCGTGCTGAAAAAATACATAAATTTCGGCCAGTCATCTCTCCTGGCCATCTTGGCAAAGAAATCAGTCGCTCCTGACGCATGTCCATAGGTCTTGTTTAACAAGTCCAATCCATACTGATCCGCTGCTCGTTCCTGTCCCTGTGAAAATCTCATTTGCAGGTTATTGATAGATGAGAGCAGCACATTACTGGATGAAGCGTCATTTCTCAGGAAAGCAGATGCTATCAAGAGCAAGAGCAACTGTCGTCCCATCCCGCGCAGGTGGTCCCGGTGGCGAAAATGGCCCAACTCATGGGCCAACACCATGGCCATCTCATTCTCTGACTTCACTTCCTTGATCAGGCCGGAAAAGACCACGATATTACCTGCCGGCAAAGCTATGGCATTGGCTTGCGGGTTTTCCTGCACATAGACCTTGTACTCAAATCCAGGCAGGGCATTATCTCCTTT
>JAQTPL010000070.1 GCA_028712895.1 bacterium
TTCCTATGCAATGTGAATATTATGCCTTGGAAGGATTAGGGCAATTACTGAACACTATTGAGCTGATCAGGAAAAATCTTAATCCGGCACTGCGTGTAGAAGGAGTTCTGTTAACCATGTTCGATGCAAGGGTTAACTTATCAGGCCAGGTCGTTGACGAAGTTCGCAAGCATCTCAGGAATAAAGTCTATACCACTGTGATCCCGCGGACAATAAGGCTCTCAGAGGCTCCCAGCCATGGCAAGCCTATTGTGCTCTATGACCCGAATTCTAAAGGAGCCATAGCCTACGCCGAACTAGCCAAAGAAGTAATCAACCATAACCATACCGAAGAAACACAGCCGGCACCACAGACAGAACCGCAGGAAAGTATTGTAAGTAATTCATAATTTTGGAGGAAATAAAATGCACAAAGCATTAGGTAAAGGGCTGGAAGCATTAATTCCTGGCGTGACATTAAATGACGGCGATATTTCTCTGGGTGAATCAATTACCCATGTGAAATTGGATAATATTGTGCCTAACAAATACCAAGCCCGGCACTATTTTAATGAAGAAAAAATTAAAGAATTAGCCGCCTCAATAAAAACCAACGGTCTTGTTCATCCTTTGCTGGTTCGCCGGCTGGACGGGGGCTATGAATTAATTGCCGGAGAGCGCCGGTGGCGTGCGGCTAAAGAAGCAGGACTGGCTGATGTCCCGGCAATTGTGAAAGACGTCAATGATGCTGAAATGTTTGAACTGTCATTGGTAGAAAATATTCAGCGTGAGGACCTGAATCCCTTAGAAGAAGCAGAGGCTTATCGCCAGTTAATGGATAATTTTAATCTGAGTCAGGAGCAGCTATCCCAAAGGATCGGTAAAGACCGGTCTTCTGTCGCTAATATGCTCAGGCTGCTCAGGCTGCCGGACGAGGTGAAAACGGAAATATTAAATGGCAATCTTTCCGCTGGTCATGCCCGGGCGATAATGGGGTTGGAAAGCCTGGAAGACCAAGAATCATTGGCGCAACGGATCTCTGGTGAGAAACTAAGCGTACGGGAAGCGGAAGAAGTAGTCAAAAAGCTCAGGAAAATATCAATCACTACTACGAAACAAAAGAACGTCCATATTTTAGAAGCAGAAGAAGAACTGCAGCGGTCCTTAGGCGCGCATGTTAATATTAAATATCGTAAAGGAAAAGGGAAGATCGAGGTAAGGTTCTATTCAGATAATGATTTAGAGAGAATCATGAATGTGATGAAAGGCATCCGTTAAAGACCGTTCGTGGTTAGTGGTTCGTAGTTCATCGTAAAAGAAAAAGGCGTTAATCGATTAGATTAAACGCCTTTTTTATTTCTTTAGTTGCAACTAGCGACGAACGATCAACGAAGAACGGTTCTTAAGGTGTTACCGTCATTATTTTTTTTGCCTGTTCCGGATGCCTGGCAATAAAGACCAGCTCATCATTCGTTAATGGTTTTTGGGTATGCACATTGGCATACCTGGTCAATTCCAATACCTTTGCCGCTTCTTTTTCATCTTTAAATTGTACTTCCAGCTTACCGTAAACATTGCGAAAACCCTTAATCCCGCTGTATTCGCCGGCGATGATTTGCCGCCCGGTTTCAATGATCTCTGGTTCACCGCGGCCAAGAACCTCAAAATCATAAAGCTCATAATTACGGCGGTCTTTTAACGCCCCGTCTGCATGAATGCCTGATTCATGGGCAAAAGCATTCGCTCCGACACCAGGTTGGTTTATGGGGATAGGGACGGCAAAAGCATACGACATATATTTTGCTATCTTCCAGGCTTTCGATAGGTCTATCCGGTCATCGATCTGGTATTTATCGCTAAAGGTGCTGGAGTATTTTATGGCCAGAATAACCGACACCAGGTCAGCATTCCCGGCCCGCTCACCCATACCATTGACCGTCGTGTTGATAAAAGCGTTAACTCCCGAATCTATTGCTGCCTTAGCACCAGCCACAGATGTTGCTACCACCATACCCAGGTCATTATGGCAGTGCAGTTCTATGTCTATTTTTACCTCTTGGGCCAATTTTTTAATACGGTCGTAAATGGAAAATGGATCGTCATATCCAAGGGTATCACAATAGCGGATACGGTCAGCACCGGCATTTTTAGCGGCAGTGGCGAATTCCAGCAAGTACTCCATTCTGGTCCTTGATGCATCTTCCGCATTCACGCCAATTGCTTCTGCGCCCAGCTTCTTGGCCAGCTTTACCCCCGACACCATTTCTTTAATAACGCCTTTATGATCTAATTTTCCTTTGAATTTATTAACGATCATCTGGTCGCTGGTCGAAATTGACATATTCAGGTATTTAAGTTTAGGGACTTTGGCAAAAGCAGTTTCAACATCACCCGCAGTGGCCCGGATCCAGCCGCTCAAGCGTATTGGTGCTAGCGCCCCTTTGGCGGCCAGGTCTAAATTGGCATTCAGGTAGTTAGTCTCATGCCGGGTGACAGGAAAGCCGAACTCTGACTGAAAAATACCCATCTCATTCAGCATCAGGTTCAACATGGTTTTTTGCAGCTTGGCTAATCCCAGCCTGGCAGTTTGTACCCCGTCACGGTTAGTGACGTCGATAAAATAGATTTTATTCTGTTTTTTCTTGGCCATGATTTCTCCTCATAGTTACTATTTATTTAATAGTACTTGTTAATGACTGCTTCTATCCGGTCCATGCCGGCTTTGATCTTTTCAAAACTGGTGGCATACGATAGGCGGACATAGTTATCATTGCCGAATCCAGAGCCTGGAATGACCGCGACCTTGGCTTCATTGAGCCAAAACTCAGCCAAGCCCAGTGAATCTTTGATCTCCACCCCGTTTAATGTTTTCTTTAATAGTTTGGAAATATTAACAAAGACATAAAAGGCGCCTTCCGGCGTTAAACATTTTATTTTTTTTATGGCATTGACCCGTTCAACCATGTAATCGCGTCTTTTCTTGAACTCCAGGCGCATTTTCTCTACCTCATCCTGCGGCCCGTTAATTGCCGTGACGGCTGCTTTTTGGACAAAGGAAACAGGATTAGAAGTAGAATGATCCTGCAAATTAGCCATGGCCTGAACTATATCCTGCCTGGCTGCAGTATATCCAATACGCCAACCAGTCATGGCATAGGTTTTGGAAACACCGTTAATGATGATTGTGCGTTCTTTAATGGCCGGGCCAAAACTGGCGATACTAACCGGTTTTTGATTAGAATATACGAGTTTTTCATAAATTTCATCAGAAATAACCAATAAATCCTTGTCCACTGCGATTTTAGCGAATGCTGCCAGCTCCGGGGCCGTATACATCATCCCGGTGGGGTTGGACGGGCTGTTAAGGCTCAAAAGCTTTGTTTTTGGCCTGACTTTAGCTAATAATTGTTCAGGGGAAATTTTAAAACTGTTTTTTTCCGTAGTTTTAAT
>JAQTPL010000008.1 GCA_028712895.1 bacterium
CAGTAATTGCCGCCATGATCTTATCCCGGGAAACGTTTAAAAAGATAAAGCAAAACTTATTTTGGGCTTTTTTCTATAATGTGTTATGCATCCCGCTGGCGATGATGGGTAAATTACACCCGGTAATGGCCGAGATCGCTATGTTTGCCTCGTCATTATTCGTAGTTGGTAATTCGCTGCGCTTAAAAAAAATAAAAATGGAGTCATAAATAATGGGTATAGTGAATAAGATCTTTATTCTTTATCACAGCTTGATGATATTTGCTAATGATAAGAAATCGATCCGCGCTCTGGGCCAGTACCGGGATAATATGTCTTTCAACGCGCTTTCCAGGGTGGTCAAAAGCGAAGATCCCGAGATCAGGATATTAGCTATGGAAAGCTTAAGCCGGTTAGGATTAAAAGCGACGATCCCATTATTTGTCACTTCTTTAAAAGACCCTAACCGCCTGGTCAGTATCGCCGCTTCCAATATTTTGATCAGGACCGGGAAAGACGTAGTGCCGGTTTTAATAGAGGATCTCAAACATGAAGAGTTTGAGCAACGGGCCCAGATCATAGAAATATTAGGCAAGATCGGGGAGACCAGTGCTATTCCTGCTATTACTCCCCATATTAAAGAAGATGAAGCAGTCGTTCGCCTGGCGACAGCCTTAGCTTTGGCCAGGATAGGAGATAAAGGGTCGATCTCACTGATATTGCAGGGCATAAAAGAAAATAAAATATATTTCAGCTTTACTCCCAGCGGCCTGGAAGATGATCTCAAGTCTATGGACCTGTATAAGAAACTTTTTGCCGCCTATCCTTTAGCTATGTCCAATCATAAAGAGGCGAAAAAGACTTTACTAAAACTATTGGATACGAATTATGGCTGGACCAGGTGTTTTATTATCAGGATGTTCGCGGATATCGGTGTCCCTGAGGATATAGAGCGGATCTCCAGCATGATTCAAGACGAAGACATATGGGTACGCCGGGCGGCAGTAGAAGTCCTGGGAGAGATCGGCACCTCCGCAGTCATCCCGGTGCTGATAAAAGCTTCTAATGATAATGACAGCTGGGTAGGCGCATCAGCTACTACAGCGATCGACAAGATCAAGGCTAAAGGAAACAGCGGACAGCGAACAGAAGACAGCGGACAGAAAACTAATGAAGATCAAAGATAGAACTAGTAAAATAATTGCGTTGCTGCGGCAGGAATATCCGCACGCAAAGATAGCGCTGAACTTTTCCAATCCTATGGAATTACTGGTAGCGACTGTTCTTTCCGCGCAATCGACGGATGTGACGGTAAATAAGGTTACCCCGGCAATTTTTAGAAAGTATAAAAATGTTAATGCTTATGCCCAGGCTGATCTGAAAGAATTAGAGCGGGAAATATATTCTACCGGGTTTTATCATAATAAAGCTAAAAATATTATTGCTGCAGCCAGGTTGTTGATGGCGCAATATAACGGGAAAATACCCGCGACCATGGATGAAATACTGGAACTGCCGGGAGTAGCGCGTAAAACCGGCAATATTATCCTGTTTAATGCTTATGGGGTGGTCGCCGGTATTCCCGTAGATACTCATGTCCGCAGGCTTTCCCAGCGTCTGGGCTTGACCAAGAAGAATGATCCGGAAAAGATCGAGCAGGACTTGATGAAACTGGTACCGCAGAAGCTCTGGGGTAAGTTTTCATATCTCCTGATCGATCATGGCCGGAAGATCTGTGACGCCAAGAAACCAAAATGCCCGGCTTGCGTCCTGAACAAGCTTTGCCCAAGCTATCGGGTATTCTACCCGATTTGAGATTTCAAATTTGAAATTTGGGACAAAAGAGAATTAAATTATGCCATTACAAGAATATAAGAAAAGAAGGGATTTTAAAAAGACCAAGGAGCCGAAAGGAACGGATGGCAGTCCGGTCGCTAAGGCGACCTCGCGGATGGCAGATGGCAGTAATAGCCTGATCTATGTAATCCAAAAACATAAAGCGAGCCATTTGCATTATGACCTGCGGTTGGAAATGAACGGTGTGCTGAAGAGCTGGGCAGTGCCAAAAGAACCATCGGTAGATCCGGCAGTCAAGCGCTTGGCCATAGCAGTTGAGGATCATCCGCTTGGTTATGAAAAATTTACCGGGATGATACCAGAAGGTGAATACGGTGCCGGCACAGTAGAAATCTGGGATAGGGGAACCTACCAGCTGCTGGAGCAAAGCGCTAAAGCCTATGTCTTGGAAATAACCGGAAAAAAATTAAAAGGGCTATATTACCTCGTAAAATTAAAACCGGGAGAAGATCTAAAAAATTGGCTTTTTTTCCGGAAAAAGTGATCGTTCTGGCAAGATTGAGACAAATCTAAAAAGGGGGGAGATAAGCATGAAGAAGTATGGCGCAGAGTTTTTCGGCACTTTTTGGTTGGTGCTTGGCGGCTGCGGTAGTGCAGTATTAGCTGCGGCTTTCCCTAATGTAGGTATTGGTTTGCTTGGCGTGGCGCTGGCATTCGGCTTGACTGTCTTAACCATGGCCTATGCTATCGGGCATATCTCTGGTTGTCACCTTAATCCGGCAGTTTCTATTGGTTTGTGGGCTGGCGGCCGTTTCCCGTCCAAAGAAATACTGCCTTATATAATTTCCCAGGTCTTAGGCGCAATGGCTGCCGGCGGAGTTCTTTACCTGATCGCCAGCGGTAAAGTTGATTTCAATGTATCTGCCGGGTTTGCCTCCAATGGTTATGGTATTCATTCTCCAGGAGGGTATTCATTACTCGCATCCTTTGTGACTGAAGTAGTTATGACTATGATGTTCCTGATCATTATTTTGGGCGCCACTGATAAACGCGCGCCGCAAGGTTTAGCTCCGGTCGCTATTGGGTTAGGCCTGACGTTGATCCATCTAGTCAGTATCCCAGTGACTAATACTTCGGTAAATCCCGCGCGCAGTACGGGAGTAGCTCTTTTTGTCGGTGATTGGGCAGTAGCGCAGCTATGGTTGTTCTGGTTTGCCCCGATCATTGGCGCTATAATTGGGGCCATGATCTACCGTTTCATTGGCAGTGCAGAAAATTAATAAGGAGTATGTTAAAAAGTGAAAACACGCGTAGCGGTAGCTATGAGCGGAGGTGTGGATTCCTCAGTAGCCGCAGCGCTGCTGTTAAAAAAAGGATATGACGTGGTAGGGCTTACGATGCAGCTCTGGCCGCGTGAAGCGGCTGCTGAGTCTGAACCCGCTTGTTGCGGTATTGGGGCCATAGAAGACGCGAAACGTGTTGCCGCCAAATTAGGTATTCCGCATTATGTGATCAATTGCCGTGCTTTGTTTGAACAAAAAGTCATCCGTGACTTTTGCCATAATTACAAAATAGGGCAAACCCCGAACCCCTGTATCAGGTGCAATGAACTGATAAAATTTGAGTACCTACTGGATAAGGCGCACAAACTGGGTGCCAAATTCCTGGCTACCGGTCATTATGCTAAAATAAGATATGATCGCCGGAAAAAGACTTATGACCTGGTAAAAGCAAAAGATCCTAAAAAAGATCAGTCCTATTTTCTTTACACCCTAACCCAGGATCAGTTAAAATATATCCTGTTTCCGCTGGGTGAATATACTAAACCCGAGGTCAGGATTTTAGCCCAAAAGATCGGGCTACCAACCGCTCATCGTCAGGAAAGCCAGGAGATCTGCTTTATTCCGGATAATGATTATCGCCGGTTCCTGAAAGAGAGAATAGGCCGCGGCATCAGAAAAGGATCCATCACTGATACAGCCGGGAAAAGATTAGGTATACATCAAGGATTACCATTCTATACTATCGGCCAGCGTAAAGGTTTGGGTATTGCCGCAGCGCACCCGTTATATGTCCAGGAAATCAATCACCGGAAAAATATCTTAGTGGTTGCGCCGGAAAGCGGAATATACCGGAAAAAACTTATCGCCAGCAAGATAATTTGGACCAGCCTGAAGAAACTAACTACTCCGCTTAAGGTTCAAGCTAAGATCCGTTCAGCGCATAAAGCTGCGGATTGTACTATTGCCCTGTTGGGGAAAAATAAGATCAAGGCAGAATTCAGTGCCGGGCAATGGGCGATAACTCCGGGTCAGGCTATTGTCTTTTATCAAGGGAAAAAAATCATTGGCGGAGGGACGATTTTAAAGGCAGTTGATAGTTGATGGTACGCTGCGCTGGTAGTTGACTGAAAAGACGCTAAACTCGCAACTTGTACTTTATATGAGGTATTATGCATAATCATCATGAAGAACGGCAAACAAATAAACAGGGACTGATCATAGCTTTTATTATCACTTTTGTGATTATGATCGCGGAAATTATCGGTGGCTTAGTTTCGAATAGCTTAGCCTTGCTCAGTGATGCCGGGCATATGTTCACTGATGCTTTTGCTTTAGGTTTGAGCTTGTGGGCTATTAAAATGGCACAAAAACCGTCTACCCATAATAAGACTTTCGGATATCACCGCCTGGAGATCTTAGCCGCGCTGGCCAATGGGCTATTGCTGGTATTGATCAGTATTTGGATATTTTATGAAGCGTATCAGCGGTTTTTCAACCCGCCGGAAATTAAAAGCGGTTTAATGCTGATAGTCGCCTTCATCGGGCTGATCGGTAATTTCATTGGGATCACCATTCTCCAGAAGTCCAGCCAGAATAATTTAAATGTGAGAGGGGCCCTGCTCCATATGCTGGGAGATACGCTGTCTAGCGTAGGGGTTATAATTGGCGGGGTTTTTATAGCTTTTACTGGCTGGAAAATGATCGATCCGATCGTTAGTATCCTGATCAATGGATTTATTATTCACAGCGCTTTTCAACTGATCTTTGAAAGCGGAGAGGTATTGCTGGAAGCCGTGCCCAGGGGATTAGTTTTGCAAGAAGTGGTAGGGGAGGTTAAAAAAGTATCAGGAGTCAGGGATATGCACGATCTGCATATCTGGACCATTACCAGCGGCTTGCACGCCTTGAGCGGACATATACTTATCGATGACCAGCAGGTCAGTACCGGGGCAGTCATTCTGCAGGAAGTGAAAGAAGTGCTGGAACATAAGTTCAGTATTACTCATACCACCTTACAGCTGGAATCAGAAGCTTGCGGGGAAAGTTTGATATGTCACCAGGAAAAGACAAACAAAAAAAATTAACTTTTATATTGCTTAAAATGGATAAGGTGCTGATCGCTTTCAGTGGAGGAGTGGACAGCACCTTTCTTGTTTATCTGGCCAATCAAATCTTGCCAGGTAAAGTGCTAGCCGTAACTGCAGTGTCTGAGACTTATCCGGTCAAAGAATTGAAAGAAGCCAAAGTTTTAGCTAAAAAAATAGGGATCAGGCACCTGGTCATAAAGACCCGTGAACTGAAAAATAAGAAATTCAAGGCTAATACAACTGAGCGCTGCTACTACTGTAAGAAGGAATTATTTAGTACACTAAAAAAGATAGCGGCTAAACATAAAATTGAGCATGTAGTTGACGCTGCCAATATTGATGACTTGAAAGATTATAGGCCAGGCTCCAGGGCTAGCCGGGAATTAGGGATTAGGCACCCTTTACAAGAAGCCGGTTTGACAAAAAAAGATATCCGGCAAATGTCCCGTAGAGCTAGCCTGCCGACTTGGAATAAACCAGCTTTAGCCTGCTTAGCATCACGAATACCCTATGGGTACGAAATTAAAGGAAAAAACCTGGCCAGGATAGACCAAGCCGAAGAGTTTTTGCGGACGCTTAAATTACGGCAGGTCAGGGTACGGGATTACGGGAGGATGGCCCGGATCGAAGTGGAACCCGCAGGCTTACCAGAGATCTTGAAAAACCGCAAAAAAGTAATCCGGTATTTTAAACAACTAGGATATCTTTATATTACCCTGGATTTGGCAGGATACAGAATGGGGAGTTTGAATGAAGAGCTAAAGAAAGTCCGCGGGTCACGAGTCCACGAGTCTTGATAATTATTAAATATAAAAACCAGACTCGCGACTCGGAGACTCGAGACTGTTTTAAGATTAAGAATTTCTTGCAAAAAGTTTATCTTTGGGATATAGTAAATCCAGTAGTAACCCTTTTTATTTTGAGAGGATTTTGTGGCTAAAAAAATGATCAATGTCTGGCTGATGCAAGAGCATGAGTACTTATTCAAAAACACTGTTATTCCTGAATTCCAGCAGCAGCATCCGGATATTGATATTATTTTAACCACGACCAGCTGGCATTTCCTATGGGATAAAGTGGTGATGTTTTCCAAGCGGAAACAAGGCCCGGATGTCCTGCAAATAGGCAGCACATGGAATGGGGTGCTGGCTGAAATCGGCGCCTTGAAAGATATTACCGAGAACCTAGTCTCTATCGGTGGGTTGGATATATTCATCAATGAAGCAGCTAAGACCTGTGTTTTTCCCGGTACTGGGCGGGTTGCTTCTGTCCCCTGGTACTTAGATGCCAGGGCTTTATTTTACCGGCAGGAGATATTGGATATTCAGGGCTTTACCGCGCATGACCTGGGGACCTTTGAGGGCTTGGAAAAAGTAAGCGCTGCGGTACATAACTTCAAAGCCGGCGATAAGACTATAGCCGCCTTTGGTCTCTCCGGCCAGAAAGACGCGCAACTGATCCATTCCCTGTCTCCCTGGATCTGGAATAATGGGGGAGATTTTATGACCCCGGACGGCAAAAAAGTCAGTTTTAATTCTCCTGCAGCTTTAACCGGATTGGATGCTTATTTCAGGTTTATTAATACCTATTGTGATAAAGCTTCGATCATGCAGGGGTATGAAACTTTCTTGGAGAATTTTTTCCGTAAAGGGAATAGTTGCCTGGCCTATACCGGGCCCTGGGTCAACAATACCTATCTTAATCCCCAGCATGAGTTTTATAACCGGTTTAGCCAGCATATCGAAGCTACTTTAATGCCCGGAGGACCGGGCGGACGGTTTACTTTTTTAGGGGGCAGCAACCTGGCTATTTCAGAATTTTCCAGGCGTCCGGACGAAGCCTGGGAACTGATCAAATTCCTGACCCAGTTACCGGTACAGGAAAGGTTCTGCGCCACCAATCATCAATTACCAAGTTTAACCGCATCTTATAAGAACAAAGGCGGTATCGATAACACCCCGCAAAAAATATTCAGGAATGCGGTCCAACATGGCCGGACTTTCCCTAATAATGCTAACTGGGCGCAGATCGAGGATATCCTCATCGAATATATTCATCGTCTCCTGTTCAGCATTGCAGAAGGTATTTATACGGCAGAATTAATGCAGGAAAGCATTCAGGAAGCAGCTGTTAAAAGTAACGCGCTATTAGCCCAGGAAGAACAATGGCGCAGGGAGAAAAATTGACAAGAGCAGTGATCAATGTCTGGTTAACACATGAACATGAGCAACTGGTCCGGCATGCTATTATGCCGGATTTTAAGAAAAAATTTCCAGACATTGATGTGGTATTGACAACAACAGGATGGCGTTTCTTATGGGAAAAAGTTGCGATGTTCTCCAAAAAGAAACAAGGGCCGGATGTACTGCAATTCGGCAGTACCTGGAACGGCGCTCTGGCTCAGTTAGGAGCTTTACGCGATCTGACTAGTCAGGTCAACCAGTTGGGCGGCCTGAATAGCTTTATTCCGGCCAGCAGCAGGCTCTCTACTTTTCCCGGCAGTAATAATATCTCCTCAGTTCCGTGGTATGTAGATGTGCGCGCCTTGTATTTCCGCAAAGATGTATTGGGTGAACACTCAATCGCCGCTCGCGACCTCGACACCATGGATGATTTGATCCAGACCTGCGAAAAAGTACATCATACCAAAATAGACAACAAGGAAGTTGCGGCTTTTGGCGTATTTGGCAATAAAGATTCCCAAATTGTGCATAATATTGCTCCCTGGATTTGGAATTACGGCGGCACTTTCCTGCGTGCAGACGGGAAGGAAGCTGCTTTTTATGAACCAGCGGCTTTAAAAGGCTTGGAAATCTATTTTGACCTGGTCAATATCTATAGCAAACCAGATTCGCTGGGCCAGAATTATGATGTCTTTACCGACGCCTACGCCGTTAAAGGAGATTATACCTTTGCTTGTTTAGGGCCTTGGCTGAATAATACATATCTTAATCCAAAATCCCCAACCTATAATAAAATAAGTGCCAGTATCCATCCCTTGATCATGCCGGCTGGGCCGGCCGGGCGTTTCACCTTTATGGGTGGCAGTAACCTGGCCATTTCTTCCTTTTCTCATCATCCTGAAGAAGCCTGGTCTTTTATTGAGTTTCTCCTGCAACGTAAAGTACAGGAACAATTCTGCGCTGCTAATAACCAGCTGCCCAGCTTATTGGACTGCTATACTCCTGCTTATCTCATGGATACGACTCGCAACAAGGTTTTTAAGGAATCGGTACGTTACGGCCGCGGTTTTCCCAACAGTCCTTATTGGGCGCCGATAGAAGATATTTTAATAGATTACGTCTATGATATGTTTATTACGATCAGGTCCCAGGGTTATTCCAAGCAGGTGTTAAAAGAGAAAACTTTCGAGGCAGCAGTGAAATGCAATCTAATCCTTAAAGGGGATCCTTTTATATTAAGAAGATAACAAAGCCGTTACTGGTCGCTAGTCGCTGGTAGCTAGTTAAAAAAAAGAAACAAGCTCTGATCCGGAGCCTGTTTCCTTGTTTTTTACTAGCGACTAGTTACTAGAAACTAGCGACTGTTTTACTGTATTTCCGCAGTTATACTGCTATTGGTGACGGCAGTCACTTTTACCTTAATTCCTTCAACCTTAGTTTCCAGCTTTTGGGCAATGGCCGGCAGATTTTTTATCTCTGCTCCTATCTTAATATCCGCTATCCCCTGGCTAAAGCTTTCGGTTTGAGCAGATCTTACTTCGATCATATTCCGCAGTCCTTTAATGACCGCATCTAATTGATTCAAAGAAGCAACATTCTGTACGCTAACCGCAATAAAATTAAATAATTTCAAACGTTGGTCCAATACTCTGGTCAGGTCCTCAGCAGCGATCTCCGCTGCCCGTTTCAAGGCTTCCCGGCTCGCTGCTTTCCGGGTACTGCTTACGCCTCCGCTGGAAAATGAGTTGCTGTAGATTAAATCCGCCTGCCCGGTCTTCACCACCTTAAAACTTATGGTTGCCCGGTAAGAGACCAAGCCTCCTGGTACCTGGTCAGTATTAAAGGACGACATGGAATTACCGGTTATCATTACATCGGCCTTAGCAGCGATTTCATCAAGCTCTACGATTTTATACTGTAGGGCTAAAAGCTTGTTACTCAAGACTAATGCGCTGATCCTTTCAGGTTCCGGTACCCCGTCAATATGGTCCATGATCACTACCCCGATGCGCAAGTTGGAAGTCGTGGGCATTGGCGGAGCCGTCAGCCCTAAGAGATTGAGGTCCTTGTTAACCGCTTCAATTTTAACCAAAGCCTCTATTTTAGTTTTGTAAAGATCACCTTCCCGACCGGAGCTGAGGATCTTGTATTTTTTAATATATCCGTTTGTTTTGGAGAGAATTTGCTGGTCTACCATGAGTGCTTTTTCCACCCGGGTGGCAGCATTGACATAAACACCAACAGTCATTTCCACGGCATTACGCTGGGCTTCACCCAGGGCCCGTTTTTTGGCATCCAGCAAGTCATTGTCAAAAATTGCCGCCAAGCCTTCCGCTTGTACCACTTCAGTGACTTCTTTTTCTCTCTTATTCTTATTGGCAGAGTTGATATTGGGCCGGCCAGTAGCGCAAGCGCTGAAGAGCAGGCTGCCTAATAGTATTGCGCACAAAAATTTTTTCAAAATAATCACCTCATACCTGGAGTCGGGATTGACTATTTAAATTTCATCCTGGTCATTTGTGCCAGTCTCTTCTTGGAAAGGCGTAAGGTTACGACACAACCGTCGTCAGCAGTCCATTCGGTCTTGATGACTTCAGCGCCTTTAACTGAGTCGTTGACCAAGGCGGAAATACTGGAATCCTTTTCCATGGCTTGGGAGACGGTAATTCCGCCTTCTATTTGCAAGCCTTTGATAATGCCGACCATTTCATATTGGGCCATGGTAATAGCCGCCGTACGGCTGGTGGCCTGCTTTTGGGTCTTATTATCCAGCTGCTGGTCAGCGGCTCCGATACCGATAGTCTGGATAAAATCACTATCCTGGATTTCGCCATCCAGGGTTTTCTTTAACTCCCCGCCTTTAGTGTGGGTTTGTACGCTGCTACAAGCAGTTAGCAACAAAAAACCCAATCCCAAAAGGATAATCAGTGACTTTTTCATACTTACCTCCTTAATTTACATACGTGTTTTTGCTGTTTCTATTTTACTCTCAGGGTAAGACGTTGTCAATATGAAAGCAGATTAGTTCTTGTTGGTGTCCCTGCCTGCCGACATTCCAGTGGCGGGTGGTGTCTGGAGACTCTGACTAAGCTGCTGGAGTCTTTCTTTTTTCACCTGTTCAAATTGGGCCTTGGCTTGGCTGGGGATAGAAGAGGCCTCGGGCAGCTTTAAGGCCAGGAAATTAATAAATTGCCGGCCTTGCATAAGGCGAAAATCTAAATGCGGACCGGTAGAAAGCCCGCTGGACCCAACATAGCCAATCACTTCCCCCCGCGTTACCTTGGCTCCGCTTCTGATCCCTTTCGCGTATTTGCTTAAATGCCCATACGTAGAAATATAACCATTAGGATGCCGGATCTTGATGAAACGGCCGAAGCCGCCTTCCCAACCGGCAAACATGATAGTGCCATCGCCGATCGTAGCTACTGGTGTGCCGGTAGGGGCAGAGTAGTCTATCCCCAGATGCGGGCGGTAGATCTTCAGGATCGGATGCCAACGCCGGCGGGTAAAAAAAGAGGAAATACGACGATAGTTCAATGGTGACCGCAAGAAAGCTTTACGCAGGGATTTGGCATCGCTGGCATAGAAGTCCTTGTGTCCAGAGGGATCTTCAAAGAAAAAAGCCAGGTGCTCTTGGTCGCTATTAATGTAGCGGGCGGCAAGGATCTGCCCATTCTTCACAAAGTTGCCATTGGCGTAATACTTTTCATATACCACCGAGAACGTATCATCAATCCGTGGATCAGTCAGGAAATCTATTTCATAACTAAAGATATCGGCAAAGCTCAGCACCAATTCCGGTGATTCGCCGGAGGAGGTCATAGCCTCATAAAGGTTGTTTTTTATCGATCCTTGCAAAGTGTTTATCTTTTTTTCCAGGGGGGTATCTATTTTATTGATAAGATAGTTTTGTTGAGTATCCAGTGATATCTCATACCTGCTTACCGGACTGACATAGTAGATGAACTTAACAAAAGAGCCAATATCTTTTAGAGAAACTATTTCATAAACATCGCCGGCTTTGCATTTGCGCAGATCGAAAACAGTTCCTATTACTTTAATAATAGACTTTGACTGAAGTTCAGTCAAAGCTGTCTCTGCCAGGGAACTGCTCAGGGTGTCGCCTTCCTCTAAGGTATAGGTTTGAGACTGCAGGGGAGGGTATTGGCGCTGATAGTCGAGATGTCTTCGGTACGCAATACCTGCCCCAGCGATTATTATAACCACAACTAGTAGTATAGCCAGTAGTTTTTTAGTCATCATGCTATATGTATCTTTTCTGGCGCTTTTTGTCAAATAAAAAGATGGACAAATATTTTTAATGTTGATATAATTCAGGTCATAAGCAATAGAAAATGAGGTATGCGGAGGTTATAATGAGGAAACTATGGTACCTGAGTTTACTCATATTCTTAGCCTTACCAGGATACGCTGTGGCCGCGGATTGGCCGATGTTCCGTCATAATGCCGGTCATACCGGATATGTTGAAGAGCCTGCCGGGAAAGTTTGGAGTTACCCTACCAGCAAGGAAATAATATCCAGCCCCGTAGTTAAAGAGGGGCTGGTTTTTTTTGGCGGCTATGATAAACGGGTCTATGCCCTGGATGCAAAGACCGGGGAAAAAAAATGGGATTTTGTCACCGGAGATAAAGTAAAATCTTCCCCGGCCGTGAGCGAAGATCTGGTATTTGTCGGTAGTATGGATAAAAAAATATATGCGCTTAATGTCCAGACCGGAGAAAAAGTCTGGGATTATTTAACCGGTAAAAAGATCGAATCTAGCCCGGTCACCGGCGAGATCGGGTTCCCGGCCGCGCCGCCTGTCACTCCGGAAGAAAAAGTTGACCCGCAAAAAAATTCTGTCAAGATCGTTTTGGTCGGTTCTACCGACGGGAAATTGTATTGCCTGAAAGCCGAAACCGGGGAGAAGATATGGGAATTCAAAGCCAATGATGAAATATTTTCCTCGCCGGCGCTCAAAGATAATATTGTTTATCTGGCTACCGGGGGAGGCCGGATATATGCCATCGATGGCGCCAGTGGCAAGATCCTTTGGGAAAACAGAAAATTAAGCGGAAATTTCTTAGAATCATCTCCCGCTGTTACCGGCGGGCTGGTCTTTATCGGCTCTACTGGCAGCCGGATGTACGCCTTAAAAAAGGAAAATGGGGAAAAAGTTTGGGAATTTGTGACTGAAGGCGGCTATGTTTGTTCTTCGCCGGCAGTGGTTAACGGCAAAGTATATTTTGGGGCCAGTGATGCCAAGGTCTATTGCCTCTCTGCTTCCAGCGGCGAAAAGCTCTGGGAATACAAAACTGAAAAGCTGGTCTATGCTTCTTCTCCCGCTATAGTAAATGGTGTGCTCTATATAGGAGCGACTGATAACCGTTTATATGCCTTAGCTGCTGACACTGGTTTAAAATTATGGCAGTTTACCTGCGGCAAACCAGTTAACAGCGCGCCGGCAGTCGTGGACGACATAGTCTATTTTGGCAGTGAAGATGGCCTATTTTATGCCCTGAACGCAAAAGCAGGGATTAAGTACTAATACATAGTAAAAAATATGAAGGTCTACCCTTGAAAGTTACAGCCATCAAAGCCCTACTACAGTATCTGGAACAGGAAAGAGTGAGATACATATTCGGTATCCCTGGCGGGCCGTTAATGCCGCTATATGATACTTTGTATGATACCCCGAATATTACTCCGATCCTGTCTAAACATGAAGAGGGCGCAGCTTTTATGGCTAATGGTTATGCCCGGGTGAGCGGCGAATTAGGGGTATGTTGCGCTACTACTGGCCCTGGGACCACAAATTTATTTACCGGTACGGCAGTATGTTACACTGATTCAGTACCGGTTTTATTTATTACCGCCCAGGTAGCTACGGCTGCTTTTGGCAAGGGGGCTTTTCAGGAAACCACCAGCCACACTATCAATGTCGTAGAAATGATGCGCTATATTACCAAGTTCAGTGCCATGCCAGCCAACGAGCATGAAATGCCTGAATTAGTCAAAGCCGCCATCCGCAGCGCGTTAACCGGCACTCCTGGTCCAGTCCATATTAATATTCCCGCTGATTTTATGACCAAAGAAATTGACCACACTCTATTACCTAGTGATTCCTACCATGTCCGTAATCATTCCTTTGACCGCGTGGCTGTAAAAGAAGCAGCCCGCTATTTACTGCAGGCGCAACGGCCCGCCATGTTGATCGGTAATGGTGTCAATATTGCCCGGGCGAACCAGGAAGTGCGCGACTTGGCTGAACGGCTGATCATCCCCGTGGCCACCACCCCTAAAGGCAAGAGCGCGTTTCCGGAGAATCATTTACTTTCACTGGGAGTGTTCGGTTTTGGCGGGACCCCGCTGGCTGACAAATATTTGCTCAGCGAAGATGTGGATGTCCTGCTCTGTATTGGCACCAGCCTGGGGGAAGTATCCACTCATGCCTGGGACCAGCGCTTGAATCCCCGCCTGGCCCTGATTCAGGTGGATATCGATGCTGAACAACTAGGCAAGAACTATCCGGTCACCGTGGGAATTACCGGGGATGCCAAGGCGGCCCTGGCTGAAATTCTCTACCAGATAAACCGTGACTTGAAATGGCTCACGTATACGCCCCGCATCAGCGCTAAGGATATTTATTTTTTTAAGAAACAGTATCAAACGTTCATAAATGAAGAAAAAATGTATGCCGAAGATATACCGCTTAAACCGCAGCGCCTGATCAAGGACCTCCGCGATAGTTTACCCATAGATGCCATTGTTTTCTGCGATATTGGCAACCACTTAGCTTGGGCCATTCATTATTTTCAAACCTACTTACCGCAAACATTCTTCCATAATTTTGATTTCGGGGCCATGGGGTATGCTACTGCTGCGGCTATCGGTGGCAAGCTGGCGGCTCCCAATCGGCCGGTAATTTCTATTATCGGCGATGGCTGTTTTGCTATGAATGGTATGGAAGTGGCGACGGCTGTTAATTACAATATCCCGGTCATCTGGGTAGTATTCAATGATGCCCGCCTGGGCATGGTTTATCACGGGCAGCAACTCCAATTTAAGGAGCGGTACCTGGCTTCTTCTTTCCAACGGATGGATATTGCCAGGATCGCGGAGAGCCTTGGCGCCCAGGGGGTTAAAGTAGAGCGGCCGGGAGAATTAAAACAGGTCATGCCCCAGGTACTAGCTTCCAAGAAACCTACGGTTATTGATTGCACGATAGATGCCGAAGAGATACCGCCGATACAATCACGGATCCAAGCGCTCAACCGTTTCTTTGGGCGTACTCCGATTAGAGAGAGGATACATGGCAAAAAGGATTTTTAGGTTAAAATCTTTATTTGAAAAAATTGTCTTTGGCCTGAGCCCGGTATTAGTCGCAGCTCTAATATTAATGGGTATGCTGAACTATGACATTGCCAAAAGTTTTATCTTCTTGTCTATTGGTAATTTATATCCGGCCGTACCGGTAAAATGGCTGGTAACTGCTTCTATCCTGGCCATCTCCAGTATCGGTGTGATCGGGATGTTTATTGTGACCAGGATGATCCTTAAACCATTATATGACCTATTGCGGAATATACAGCTTATTAAACAAGGCATCCCGGAACCATTGATCGAGATCAAATCACATGATGAGATTTGTAAGATCGCCAATACGCTTAATGAAATGACTGTTGAGCTAAAACAAAATATGGGCCAGCTACAACAGAAGATTGACCATATTGCCGCCTTGCATGAGCTTAGCGAGGCCTCTTCCAAGCGGCTGGACGAAGAAAAAATACTTCGGATCGCCTTGTCTACCGGCATTAAAGGTTTGGGCTTTGAACGTGGTGTGCTCTATCTGGTCAATACGGAAGAACAGGTGATCGAGGGGCGCCTCAGCGTAGGCATGACTGATTTTGTCAGTGAGCGGGAAATACAAAAAAGACGGGTGCCTTTATACGGTACCGATATTCTCAGCGATGTGGTCAGGCATAACCGTGCCTACAATGTGGTTGACCCTGCTCATGATGTCCGCTGTAACCGGCAGTTTATGAACGAAACCAAGACCAAGGCGTTTTGCCTGGTGCCGATCAGGACCAGCGATAAAGTGATCGGTATGTTCTCTGCGGATAATTATTTCAGTTCTCACCCGATCCATGATGAACAAGTAGGGAATCTGGCTACCTTTGCCAACACTGCCGGCTTGGCGGTGGAAAATGTGCGGCGCTATAATGAACTGCAAACCCAGTATGAAGAATTACAAATACTGGATACACTGAAATCCAACTTCGTAGCTAACATCACTCAAGAATTACGGACTCAGCTTACCCCGGTCAAAGGATATGTGGACGCCCTGGTAGACGGCACTCTGGGAACCCTTCCTGAAGAGCAGCTGAAAGTCCTGAGGATCGTCAGGGAAAATGTCAACGCAGTCGTCAGCCGAGTCAATCAATTAGTGGATTTTGCCCTGGTGGAGCAGAAAGAACTGAAGAGTGAATTACAGCCCTTTGACCTGGTAAAAGTGATCCAGCTGTGCGCTGACAAGATCGAAGATGAAGCAGCAGGAAAGGGTTTGAAGTTTTATCGTTTCCTGCCGGAGAGCCTGCCGGCCGTGAACGGCGACCCGGAGCAAATTGAAAAAGTATTAAACAGCTTATTGCATAATGCGGTCAAGTTCACACTGGAAGGATATATTGCGCTGAAAGTGCAACGTCATGATGACTTGGCTAAGGTCGAGATCACGGATACAGGTATTGGTATATCCGGAGAGGAAACAGATAAAATATTTGAGAAATTCTACCAGGTGGACGGGAGTACTGCCCGTAAGCATGGCGGTATGGGAATTGGCCTGTCCCTGGTGAAAGGTATTTTAGAAGAGCATAATTCCAGTGTCGAGGTCAGCTCTAAAGTGGGAGAAGGGTCTACCTTTACTTTCACCTTACCCATCGCCAGCGATACTCAAGACCCGAAAATATAGTAAAAACTTAATCCAGCCACCTTAAAATTAGCTTGACAAGATATAGTTTGTATGATATTGTTACATTGTGAAAATCAAATACGCTTAATTATCTGCTCCCGGGAGGTCTCTCCGTGGCTTTCCTCCTTAAGGGAGCAGATTTTTTTTGTTAGGGTCGTCGTTTACCCGCCACAACTTCCGCAAATATGAATAAATATAGGTAACAAGTCCCAAGGGTCCGGTTATCCATATTTATTTATATTTGCGGGAACTATTTTTCCCTGATTCAAGGCGCGAGGAGTACGGCGTAGTAGAACTACGTAAACGACGAGCAACAACGAAACAGGGAAAAAGAGCCCCGCCCGTAGGGAAGGATGTCTTTGGCCGACTACTGCGTCGCTCCTCCTTGACGTATCTTTAGATACGCTAGCGTCGTCGCTTCTTGTATTCGACACAAACCCATTTCTTCAAATATTAATAAATATGGACAATCGGACCCTCAAATCTCTTGCAAAAAAGTTCCTATCGTTGTAAAATAATCATATTATGAAAAATGTCTACGTCGTACTGGGATTTCATGCCCATGAAGCAAGCAAGGAAATAGGCAACCAGATCTTACAGGAAGCGGTAGATCCGGACATCAAAAAAATGCTTCCTTTTGATAATGTGTTGGCGAAGAATAGCCCGCTAGTGCGGGACACCTTCCTGGCCTTGATCCAGCTTTCAAAAAACTTCAATATTCCCATCTGTCTGGCCGCCTCAAACGAGATCCTGATCCAGTTACGCAATATTGCTCCTGAAACCTTTACCAAGCTGCGCGAAGCTTACCAGGACCGCTCTATTTATCCCATCCTGAATTTTGCCTATGAAGCGCATATCCTCTTTACCAGTCCCGAAGAAGTGGCTGATGAAGTGCGCATGAATAGTGAATGCATTGAAGATATACTGGAAGTTACCCTGGCCCGCTACGTCAAGCATAAAGGAGTATTTCCCCCAGAGTGTTCCATAGACGGCAAGAAAACCAATGCCTTTACCCAGGCAGGTTTAGAATATGTCCTGGCGCCGCATTTGGAAGGCCAGTTCTTTAGTTTTACCGTGACTCCGCCGGGTACGGTGGAATTTACGCCGCTGCAATTTGAAAACGGTGTGGTAGTTTTCCCCCGTAATCATAAAGCTTCGGAAGGATTATGGCAAGTATTGACCAGGTTAAAACCGAAATGGGCGGCGCAGCAGGGGTATCTGCTTGGCGAATACCCGGTTTTCACCGAAGAGTATACCACCGGCCAGTATCTGAAATATCCGCTCAGCCTGCAGGAGGCGATTGACGAATATACGGAAATATTGCGGCAAGTGATTAAGGATGCCCCTGACCAGGGCGTGATCTTTTCCATGCAAAAGCTGGATATGCTGAATTTCGGCGAGTGGGCTTTGGGTATTATCGGTGCTGCCTGGATGAATGTTATCTCTGATAATGTAGCCCAGATCCGGTTCGTTACGCCGGACACTATCCTTGAGGAGAAGCAGAAATCAACGTTCCCTAAGATCAGGTTTGATGAGATCAGCTGGTTCCCGGAAAATCGGGTGATCGTTAATATTGACGGGCAGTATCCGCCGCTAGGCGTAGCTGAATACAATGGTTATAAGGTCGGAGAGAAGCTTTGGAAAAGGTGGCCTTTTATCTTCTGGGAACCAGGACGGCAAGTGGCTACTATTATTCATTCCTTGTATAATTCCTATGGGCATAAAGGCACGTGCAAGCTTAAAGTCCGGGAGATGCTGCAACAGAATTTAATGACGGTGGATATCGAAGAACAGTATGCTTTGCATTTGCGGATGATCAAGAGGGCCAGCAACTGGACTCCCACCCTGGATGAAGATCCATTGCGGGCAGTCTTCCTGCATGCCTATTATATTTTACGGCGCATGTCCGTAGCCAATCTTGATCCAGCCCGGTTCCAGCGTATTTCTGATGAAACCCTGACCGGCTTAGATGCGACTCTGGAAATTCTACTGGGGCAGAGGATCTTACTGCTACAATCGAATATTAAAAAAATGGAACAAACTAAGTTGACTTCTTACCCTCTGGCTTATACCTATTTAAGCGGCGCAGCGATCTGGAAAGACAAAGCATCATTTGCTCTGAAAAATGCCCAAAACCTGAACCGGTCCGGCAAAAATGTCCAGGAGCTGGTGACCCATCTTTGCGAATGCTGCAAAGCGGTTTGCCTGTGCTTAGATAGTATCAAGCATACCACGAAGGACCTGCCAGAACAGGAATTCGTGTATACAGAAATGTATAAGCAACTATATAAGACATTCCCACCGAAGCTGCATGCCTCCCTGGATATGTTATTGTTCAAATAAATATCTGGTTGTGCTTGCGCGCTCGAGGAACAGGACAGCAAATATGAGCCAGCCTAATAAGTCCCCGGTACCTATCGAGCTGATCAGTGACCTCTTACTGAATTTGCAAGCCACGTTAAAATCATTGCGTTTATATCCGCTGCAACATCCACTTCTGGTAAGTTCTGTCGATAAGCTTAAGCAGGCTATAAACCAGTTTTTTACTAGGGTGGACACTCTGCGTTTACGGCTGAAAAGGCAGTATATTTTTGTCAGCGGTCAGCCGATCAATAAGGGTGATGAAGTATTAGAGACCCTGTCTATACAGATCTACCGCTTGGGTATCAGGGAGCTGACTTTTAACCAGGGCTTAACCGATGATGAGTTGATCAAGTTCCTGCAATTCCTTAATACCGATCCTGCCCAGATCCTGGAAAAAGAGGGGGGAGAATCTTTTTGGGAGGCAGCGCAGTTTACCTCGATCAAGATCAATGAAACCTTGCGGCAGGAAATATTCCGGATTAGCGAATACGGCGAAACCCGGGAGCAGAAAGCGGGTTCCAGTGATAACTTGAGCGCCGTGATCCTGCTCGCTGATTTTTTGGGCGGCCAGGAGAAAACTCCATCCCGCGAAGCCTTTCACCTGCTGGGAACACTAATGTCCCAGCCGGTCCGCTTGGCTGGCATGCTGCAGGCTTTAGCCCGTACTGAAGGAAGCGATCCGGGAGGGGCCTCTGAAAAAGAGTATATAATAAAAGCCTTTGGCAAGCTGATATCCCTGGTACAGCAGCAACCTATTGACCAGCAAAAAAATCTTTATCAGCAGCTAGCCCAGTGTCTCGGGGCTTTTGAGCCAGGTATAAAAAAAGCGCTGCTGGAACATATTTCTGCCGACGCCAAAAATGATCCTGCTTATAGCCAGGTGCTGGCAGAAATACCGGCCAAAGTCCTGGGTCCGCTGTTGCAGGGACAGCTGGATTCAGGTACCAGCCAGGCAGAAATAGCGGCGCTGGTTAACGGTTTACCGCTGAGCACCCAGGGCAAGAGTTCACTATTCAGGGAGTTAAAAATTGCCGATCACCTGGAACTTGCCGAGAAAGCAATGTCACCAAAGCCGCAGCAACAGGTAGCTCTTAGCCCGGCTGAAATTACGGAAATACAGTATCAAGTGCCGCCGGACATTAACAGTATATTAGCAGACTTAAGCCATTATACAGAGCAGGAACTTAACGAAATTGTTAAACTTTCCCAGATCAATACACCGTCTGAAAGAGAAGAGGCCTTCTTGCAGGTTATGACGGAATTGCTCAGGATCGAGCCTAACCAGGAGAAAAACAGGGACTTGGCTCAAACGTATGAAAATCGGGTCAGGATATATCTGGATAATAATATAATTGATTGGGCGGTAAAGTATTTGCAGGTAGTAAGGGATTTAGCGGAAGATCCTGCTATCTCGACTGAAAGCAAGAAGTCGGCCCGGCAATTATTACTTAGCCTGGGCACCAAGGAAGTAGTCCAAAAACTGGTTGATACGGTTAAAAATATAGAAAAGGATGATGCTGTTTATGTGCAGATCCAGAAGTATCTGACCCTCTTGCCGGGTGACAGCACTCCCTTCCTGATTGAATTGCTGGGAGCAGAGGAAATACTGGCTGTCCGGAGATTATTATGCCAGGTGATCAGTGAAGTTAGTAAAGACAACCTGGAATATTTATGGAATAGATTAACTGATCCTAACTGGCATCTGGTGCGTAATATTGTGCTTATTTTAGGACTTATCAATAATGACCGCAGCCTCAGCCGGCTTGGCGATTTATTAAAACACGCCAATGCCCGGGTCCGGGTGGAAGTGATCAAAAGCCTGGGATTAAGCAGTAATCCCAGTGTTTTTTACTACTTATTGAAAGGGCTCAAGGATAAAGACGAGCAAGTTAAAATTGTGGCGATTGAATGGCTGGGCAACATCCAGGACCAGCGGGCCATCCCGGTTCTCTTGCAGTTAGTGAAAAAATTCGATCCCTTCGGTTGGAGTTTAAACCTGAAACGGGAGGCTTTAGAATCGCTGGGTTTATTAAAAGCCCAGGAAGCAGGACCTTTTTTAGAAAAACTGGTTCAGGGTAGGTGGGTTGGTTTTATCGGGTCCAGGAAAACATTATTGCCGGAAGCGGGCAAAGCCCTGGAGCAGATCAAAGGGAAGAAAAAAGATGATCAATAAAAATATTTCTTTTTTTACAAATCAAAACCTGCGCTCAATTGCGCGCCGGCTGCTCAAGCAAATCCCGGCGACTATTAAAAATGCGCAGATCTATCCGCCCGATCATCCCTATTTTGTCAATTCCCTGGAGTCGGTGCAGGAGACCCTGACCGAACTATTTAAATACCGTCCCGAAGCTACCTTTAGCATTGTGGAAAATGAATTATACTTTGGCCGGATGGCTTTGGTAGAAGATACGCTGAGCCTGCGCCAGTTTATTTTTGAATTTGAAAAACGGAAGATCAATAGCTTAACCTTTATGGCTGCCGTGACCAACGATGAGTTAGTCGCTTTTATGCAGCTCCTGGGCCGGGAGTTCACGGAAAACTGTGATTCCGCTTTGCTATCTGGTAAAATGAGAGAGAGAAACATCACCAATATCCAGCTTGGCGCACTGCTCATGACAGAAGATGCCGCCAGCCAGGAAGATGGCCGGCGCGCAGAGATGAAGTTTGATGCCGCGGCCAGGAAAAAAGCCCAAGGCAGTTTTTTCGGCAGTATTGATGTGATCAAACAAGTCATGCATAATGTAGAAAATAACCAGGGATTTGCTTTAAATAATGTGCATCAAGTGGTTACTGATATTGCCAGTGCTATTGACCAAAATGATAAATATCTTTTAGGCTTGACCACCATGAAAAATTTTGATGAATATACTTTTAACCATTCCGTGAACGTGGCGATCTTGTCCTTGTATCTTGGTAAGCTGCTGGGCTTGGATTTAGAGCAATTGCGTTTGCTGGGAGAAGCGGCTATGCTGCATGATGTGGGGAAGGTGCGTATTCCCAAAGAAATCCTCAATAAGCAGGGCAAGCTAACTCCAGCCGAGTGGGAAGTAATGGAAAGCCATAGCACCGAGGGGGCAGAAGTGCTGAGCCAGATAACCGGCATCAGTGAACTTAGCCTGGTAGTGGCTTTGGAGCATCATATGCGTTATGACCTGAGCGGTTATCCTAAACCGGCAAAACTCAAAGAAACAAATCTGCTGGCCCGTTTAGTTACAATTTGTGATGTCTATGATGCTGCCACCAGCCTGCGGGTCTATCATGCTCCGGCCCTGCCGGCCAGTATCATTGGTTTAATTATCAGCAAAAAAGGAAGCTTTTTTGACCCGGTCCTGGCTAAGGCTTTTGTCCAATTAATGGGCCTTTACCCGGTCGGGAGCCTGGTCAGGCTTAACAATAATGCCTTAGCAGTGGTATATGCTAACAATTTGAGTAATATCCTGCGCCCGAAAGTAATCTTGGTCAACCAGCAAACAGCCGGTCAAGACCCGGTTATTATTAGCCTGGAAGACATTGACCGCGGGACAAAAACATTTAAGTATTCCATAGTCGAAGCCTTGGCGCCGCAAGCCTATAATATAGATGTGACTGAATATTTTTATGCGCAGGGTTAATTGACAAACAAGTATTAAAGAGAGGAGAGTAAGTGAAAAAGAAACTTTTGTTGGCCGTTTTTTTCTTCCTGGTCTGGCTTTTACCCGCGACTGTTTTTGGCGCGGCAGAAACATTAAAATTAACGATTAAACCGGTCAAAAAACGTTATACTGTTTTTGAGCCGGTGCAGATCCAATTTATGATCAAGAATAGCAGTAAGCAACCGGTTAATTTAAATAATCTTTCCTGGCCTAATGGGGCCCGTTGGCTTTACGCGTTAAAGATATATGATGGGAAACAAAACAGGATCATGCCGGTTGGGCAATATGTGTTCCGCAAACAACCTACTTCAGAAGAGATTACTGTGATCAATTCCGGAGAAGTATTTGAACACTATATGGCTGTTGAAGAGATGTATAACCGGTTAGGTCCCGGCACCTACACGATGATCGGCCTTTATCATAATTATCGTTATAATTTGGATACCGACCAGCAATTATGGACCGGAGAGATAACCAGCAAGCCGGTGGAGGTGGAAATAGAACCAATGGCCACTGAGACCTTGGATGTATATATAAGTAATTTGCGGCAGGGAGATGATGCTCAGCAGCAAGTGACGGCTATGCAGATATTGAGTTTACACCGGGATTCCAGGGCAATTTCGTTCCTGCGGAACATTGCTCTGCAGGAAACAAATCCGAATAATACTGAAGCAGTCAAGGCTCTGGGCCTGATCGGGGATGCGGCTATTCCGGCCTTATCCTCACTATTAACTAACCTGGACCAAAGCCGCTGGCCGGAAATAATCTTTGCTTTGGGAATGACTAAAAGTACCAGGGCTATACCTTATTTAGTACCATTACTGCTGGTCAAGCAAGAGGAAAATATTAGCGCCTGGGCGCTTCAGGCCTTGGCTAGTATTGAAGATATACAAGCCCGGGACTTGATCGTGCAAAAATTAAAAGACCCGCGTGAGACCATCCGCCAAATAGCGGTAGAAGCCCTGGGCAAAGGCCGGGATCCCAGGTCGATCCCGGTGCTGATAGAAATGCTGAAGACTGAATTCCGGGCGAATGTGCGCCGCCAGATCGCCAAAGCACTTTATTTATTAAGCGGGGAAGTCTATCCATATAAAGACTATCAGGGAAAAATCACGGCTTTTAATCCTAAAAAAGATTTAAGCCAGGATGAAAAGGATGCTTTGCATGACTACCTTGCCAGAGATCGTCAGGTCAGCGAGCCTGAGGATTCCGAATAGGATCGCGCTTAAATACCAAGGGAAAAATATTACCTACCAGCAATTATACCGGCAGGTAAACACGCTGGCTGTTAACCTACAGCAACATGCGCATTTGGCCAAAGGTGAGCGTGTCGGCATTTTGCTGAAAAACTGCCCGGAATATGTTGTCGCCTATTTTGCCTGCCTGGAAATAGGTGCCGTAGTAGTACCCCTCAATACTTTCCTGACGGGAGCAGAATTAGGTTACATTTTAAATGATTGCCAGGTTAAACTGCTGCTTACGGCGGAAACATTCTTGCCGACCGTAAAAAAGATACAGTATATTTATACTTCGACTCTCAATATTGTTTGTATCGGCAAAAAATCGCCGGGGATCTTTTCGTGGCAGGAAATGACGAAATCGCAGCCCATTAACTGGCCGGTCTTGCCAGGCAAGAAAGATGATCTGGCCGTAATTCTTTATACTTCGGGAACTACCGGATATCCCAAAGGGGCTATGCTCACTCATGATAATCTGATCGCTAACATTCACGGGTGTGCCAAGGCGATCGCCCTTAAAGACAGCGATTGTTTTATCCTGTTCCTGCCCATGTTCCATGCTTTTAGTTTTACTGTCTGTATTCTTTTGCCGCTTTTTATCGGGGCAAAAACCGTTATTTTAGAATCAGTGATGCCCTTCCACCGGGTGCTCAAAAGTTTAGTTATGGACCGCATTACCGTATTTGTATCTATTCCCGTGGTCTATAAACTGTTACTCAAAGCCAAGATCCCAGCGTTTTTCTTTTTCTGGATTTTACCGCTGCGTATCTGCGTTTCCGGCGGGGCTCCTCTTCCTCCGGAAGTCCAATCTGGCTTTGAAAGAAGATTCAGGATACCTTTATTAGAAGGATATGGTTTATCCGAAGCTTCTCCCGTAGTGACTATTAATCCCTTATCTGATGTCCGCCGGCCCGGATCTATCGGCAAACCATTGCCGGGCGTGAAGGTGGCGATTGTCGATGAAAACGGCAAAGAAGTAGAAGCTAATGAAGTAGGGGAAATTACCGTACAAGGTCCTAATATCATGCAAGGATATTACAATGCCCCGGAACTGACCGCTCAAACCTTAAAGGGCGGCTGGCTATTTACCGGGGACATGGGCAGAATGAACCAGGATGGGTATATCTATATTTGTGACCGCAAAAAGGACATGATCCTGGTGCATGGCATGAATGTATACTCGCGGGAAGTGGAAGATGTCATTCTCTCCCATTCCCGGGTGTTAGAGGTTGCTGTGATCGGTAAGAAAGATGAGCATCATGGCGAGATCCCTATTGCTTTTGTTGTCCTCAAGGAAAATATGACCCTGTCAGCCAAAGAGATTATCCAGTACTGCCGGACCCATCTGGCAAATTATAAAGTTCCCCGCCAGATACGTTTTCTAAAACACCTGCCCAAGACCGCTACCGGTAAAATTTCCAAGAAAGATCTAAGAGTCATAGTATAATGAAAGATTTATCCAGTGCTACTATTTTTAGTGACCAGCCTGTTTTTGCCGCTATTCTGGCGGCTTTACAGGCCAACCAGAAGCCTGAAGTGGCTGGCTTGGCTGGGGTCAGCAAAGCTCTCTTCGCGCAGGCTCTCGGGCGATGCCTAGGCCGTCCGCTGCTTATTATCGGGGAGGAAGAGGCTAGCCTGAAGTTCTATGAGGACCTGCTTCTTTTTGCCGGCCCAGAAGAAGTGGATATTTTCCTGGATGAGGAATACGGCTATTTGCAATTACTGGAAGCCATCAGGAGTAAAACCAGTTTCTTTTGCGTCACCAGCCGTGAAGCGTTGTCCCAGGCTGTTATGCCTTTAGATCAATACGAGCAATTACGCCTGTCTTTAACTGCCGGACAAAGTATAGACCTGGAAAAACTTACCAGTAATCTGGTTGCGGCTGGGTACCAACGCTCTCCTTTTGTGGAAAAGCCGGGTGAGTTTTCTGTCCGCGGCGGTATCCTGGATGTATTTATCCCGCTGGCTGAGCATCCTGTCCGGCTGGAATTTAACGGTGATCTACTGGAAAGCCTGCGGCAATTTGAAAGTTTTACCCAGCGGTCGGTACATACGTTGGAAAAAATTGCCATTCTCCCTTTACGTTCGGACAGTACTAATTCTCCGCTCTGGTCGGCCTTTAAAAAAGAAGGTGTTCTGGTAAAAAATGAATTATTTAGCCCCTTGGCAGGATTACCGCCGGATTTTCTGGCGCAGGAACTATCTTTTACCCTGACTAGTTCGCCTCAAACCCTGGTTTTTGATTTTCAGCCCATGGAAAATTTTCATGGCTCTATATCCCTGCTCAGGGAAAGGCTGCAGCAATGGCAGGCCCAGGGGTATGCCGTCACCCTGGTAGCTGATAATACCGGGCAACAACAGCGTTTGCAGGAATTACTGGCCGCGGCTGCTGATTTTTGCCGGCTGCAGATCGGAGTTATTTCCGGGGGATTTGTATCCACCAGCTTGAAATTGGCCGTAGTCAGCGATGATGAAATATTCGGCCGGTACCTGGAACGCAAGTATTTGGCCAGGATAAAAAAACCTGCGCCGCTGGCATTGAATCCATTTACTGATTTAAAAGAACGTGATTATATTGTGCATGAGACCTATGGCATAGGTGTTTATGAGGGCATCCAGCGCCTGGTGATCGGGAACAAAGAAGAAGATTTTTTGTCTTTAAAGTATGCCGCCGGCGACCGTCTCTATGTTCCGGTAGAGCAAATGAATTTAGTACAAAAGTATATTTCCGCCGGGGCTCATCCCGGCATGGCCCGGCTCAAAATGTACCGCCTGGGAGGCAATACCTGGCAACGGGTCAAGGAACAAATCAAAGAATCGACCCTGCAGCTGGCCAAGGAATTATTAGGACTATATAGTGAGCGGTCTATTATTGAAGGCAAAACCTTTAATACTGATACTCACTGGCAGCAGGAATTTGAGGCGGCTTTCATTTATGAAGAAACCCCGGACCAGCGGCAAGCTATCCAGGCAGTGAAAAACGATATGTCCGGGGCTAAGCCTATGGATCGGCTGGTATGCGGCGATGTCGGTTACGGTAAGACAGAGGTGGCGATGCGGGCGGCTTTTGTGGCGGTGAACAATAATAAGCAGGTAGCAGTGTTGGTTCCGACTACTATTTTGGCCGAACAGCACCTGAACACGTTCCGGGAACGGTTGGCCGATTACCCAGTGCGGGTGGAAATGCTGTCCCGCTTCCGCGGTAAAGCTGAACATGACCGGGTGATCAAAGACCTGGGGAAAGGGTTGGTGGACATTATTATCGGTACCCACCGCCTACTGCAAAAAGATATTAAATTCAAGGATTTGGGGCTCCTGGTAGTGGATGAAGAACAGCGGTTTGGGGTAAGCCATAAGGAGAGGATCAAACAGATCTGCAGGAATGTGCATGTTTTAACCCTGACGGCGACTCCTATTCCCCGGACCTTGGAAATGTCCTTGAGCGGTATCCGTGATGTCAGCCTGATCAATAATCCCCCGGAAGGACGCCTGCCGGTTTCCACGTATGTGATGGAACATAATGATGAAGTCCTGCGCCAGGCTATTCTCCATGAGATCTCCCGTTCCGGGCAGGTGTTTTATGTACACAATCGGGTCCAGACCATCGAGCGGTGCGCCAGGAAATTAGCAGAATTAGTGCCAGAAGCCAAGTTCAGGGTGGCGCATGGCCAGATGAATTCCCGGGCCTTGGAAAAGATAATGCTTGACTTTATGGCCAGGAAATTTGAGGTGATCATCGCCACTACTATTATCGAATCAGGATTGGATATGCCTAATGTCAATACCCTGATCGTGGATGATGCTACGAGGTTCGGGTTGGCTGACTTATACCAATTACGGGGCCGGGTAGGCCGGTCCAGCCGGCGGGCCTACAGCTATTTTTTCTATCCTCATGATTTTGTTTTTACTGAGGATGCTGCGGCCCGGCTGAAAGCGATCCAGGAATTCACCCAACTTGGTTCAGGTTTCAAAATAGCCATGCGGGATCTGGAATTACGGGGTGCCGGTAATCTATTGGGCAAAGAGCAAAGCGGTTATATTTCCAAGGTTGGGTTCGACTTATATTGCAAACTTTTACAGGAGAATATCCAACGCCTGAAAGGCCAGGAAAAAGAGATTACCATTACCCCCAGTATCAACTTACGGATCAAAGCTTATTTGCCGGCGCCCTATATCAGTGATGAACTGTCCCGCATGGAGATATATAAAAAACTGTCACAGGTGAATACGCTGGCTGAACTGCAGGAAATTCACAGCGAGATCAAAGACCGCTATGGCCCATTACCCCTGGAAGCGCTGAACCTGAGCGAGATCATAGAATTACGCGTCTTGTGCCAGGGATTGCTGATCGAGGAAATTAACGAGCAAGAGGACCATTGGGAATTCATATTCCATCCCCAAACCAAGGTAAAGGGTACCGCTTTAGTGCAACTGGCCAGCCGCTTTCCCGGGCAGGTGCGTTTCCAGGCCGGTCCGCCTTTTACTTTGGTGGTAAAAAAGGGGCCCCGTGTAATATTGAGAAATATCTTGCAGAGACTCTGAAAGTGTGATATAAATAAAATTTAATTACATGGAAAATAGGGGGTATTGATGAATGGCAGTAAGAAAGTAATCCTGGCCACTATTGCTTTGCTTATTTTGGTCCTGGCTGGTTGTGCGCGCAAACAAACAGTTTTAGCTAATATTGGCTCTAAAGTTGTAACCAGCACTGATTTTACCGACCGGTTAAAGCAGTTGTCACCGCAGTATCAGGCTATGATCCGGACCGATGAAGATAAAAAAACCATGCTGGATGCGCTGGTAAAAGAGCAATTAATAGTGCAAGAAGCCAAAGAGCGGAACCTCGATAAGGAAAAAACTATCCAGGCAAGGATCAGTATGATCGTTGACCAGATCCTCCTGGAAGAAATGATCAAGAACGTCAGAGAATCACAGCTGAAACCCAGTGAAGCTGAAGCTAAGAACTATTATGACCAGCATAAAAGCGAGTTTACAGCCCAGGAGCGGGTAAAAGTAGCCCATATCCTGGTGCAGGAACAGAGCCAGGCGGAACTGGTATTGGCGCAATTGAAAAAAGGTGCTGATTTTAGCCAGCTGGCCAGGGAAGTTTCCTTGGATACTAATTCCGGCAAAGCCGGCGGAGAAATGGGCTATTTTAGTAAAGGTGAAATGGTCCCGGAATTTGAAAAAGCAGCCTTTGCTTTAACTACTCCGGGACAGCTTAGTGGCCCGGTCAAAACCCAGTTCGGTTATCATCTGCTCAAGCTGATGGGCAAGAAACCTGCCGGGGAAAAGAGTTTTGAAGAAGCCAAGGCAGATATCGAACGGATAGTGGAGAAAAATAAATTTGACCAATGGCTGGAAGGTTTGAAGAAAAAATGGCACGTCAAGATCAATGCTGATAAATTAAAAGAAATTAACATTGCCGCAGGTCCTTCTGCCGGCAATAGTGAAGGAGTAAAATAATGAACAGAGTCAGATTGGCAAAAGTAATTGGATTGATCACCCTGCTTGGTTTGCTGGGCAGCAGCATGTTGCTGGCTAAAGTAGTGAATAAGACCGTAGCTGTAGTGAATAATGAGATTATTACCCTGGAAGATTTCAATAAAAAGACCGGGCCGATGATCGAGCAATACCGCCAGGCGTATAAAGGCGCTGATGCCGAGGAAAAGCTCAAGGAAATGAAAAAAGAGATGCTGAACCAAATGGTGGAAGAAAAACTCCTGCGGCAGGAAGCCAAAAAGCAAAATATTATCGTGACCAAGCAGGACATCCAAAAAGGCGTTGATGAGGTTAAAAAGCGGTTCAAGCCAGACAATAATTACCAGGAATATAAAGATGAACTAAAGCGCCAGGGATATACGGAAAAAGTCTTTGAGAATGATATTAAAGAGCAGTTGATGGTCATGCAGTTGATCGACAAAGAGATCAAAAGCAAGGCGGTTTTGCCTACCGAGGCTGAAGTCCAGAAATATTATGATGAACATAAAAAAGAGCTCAAACAGGATGAACAAGTTCGGGCGCGCCATATCCTGGTCCGGGTAGAAGAAAAAGCTGATCTGAAAACCCAGTCAGCGGCCTTGAAAAAGATCAAGGAAATCCAAGACAAAATAAAAAAAGGTAATGATTTCTCTGCTTTAGCCAAGGAATATTCAGACGATCCAGGTTCCAAGGAAAATGGCGGAGACCTGGGATTTTTCACCAAGGAGACTATGGTTCCTGAATTCAGCAAAGCTGCTTTTGCTCTGAAACCGGGACAGGTAAGCGATGCGGTAAAAACTTCCTTTGGCTATCACTTGATCAAAGTAGAAGAAACTAAGCCAGCCAAACAGCTGGCGCTTGATGACGAAGTGCCTGTTGGCAACGGCAAGAACGTAAAAATAAAAGAGTATGTCCAGAACATGCTCTACCAGCAGTCCATGGAAAAGAAATTTGAGGAATGGCTCAAGGATTTGAAGGGTAAATCAAAAATCGAAACCCATGAGTTGGAATAATAATACGACTTCGTCGTCGTTCCTGGAATTCGACTCAAATGACTTTCAAATGATAAGAGATTTAGGGAGACAGGACACTATATGGTTGAACAGGAAAAACCAGTTTTAGGGATCACGATCGGCGATGCTGCCGGTATTGGACCCGAAATTATCGCCAAAGCTTGCCTGGAGCCGGAGATCTACCATCTTTGCCGGCCTATCTTGATCGGGGATATCAAGGTTTTCCAGGATTCCAAGCGTTTCCCGGTGAAAAGTTTTTCAGTGAAGGCGATTAGCAAACCCAGTGAGGCGGTATTTGAGTTTGGACGTATTAATATTATTAATGTTGATACGATCAATATGGCTGAGCTAAAGATCGGGCAAGTCCAGAAAATGTGCGGCCAAGCAGCGGTAGAATATATCAAAGAAGCTGTCCGGTTGGCTCTGGCTGGCGAGATAAAAGGAGTAGTAACGGCGCCGATCAGCAAAGAAGCCATGCACTTGTCTGGATTCAAATATAATGGCCATACTGAACTCTTGGCTGAATTAACCAATACCAGTAAATTCGTAATGCTCTTGACTGGCGGCACGCTAAAAGTAATTTTATTAACCAGGCATATGGCCTTGAAAGATGTCAGTAAGAATATTACCGCGGAAAAAATAATGGAAGCGATAGAGTTGGGAGATAAAGGCCTCAGATTTTTCGGCATTGATTCACCCCGGATCGTAGTCTGCGGTTTAAATCCGCATATGGGTGAAGGCGGTATTTTAGGAAGTGAAGAAAAAGATATTCTTATACCGACAGTGAATCAGGCGAAAAAGAAAGGCTACCATGTAGACGGGCCGATTTCCAGTGATTCGGCTTTTTATTATGCTGCCGGCGGCAGGTATGACCTGGCTATTGCCATGTATCATGACCAGGGCATGATCCCGATCAAGTTGCTGGCTTATAAAAGAGGCGTGAATATGACCCTGGGGTTGCCCTTTGTGCGCACTTCGCCTTGTCATGGTACGGCTTTTGACCTGGCCGGAAAATGGGTCGCTGATTCAGGCAGTATGCTGGAATCTTTAAAAGTAGCGGCCAAAGCCTGCCGTTTTGGTGATAAGTGAAAAAATGGGGTCAAGTATTCCTGCATGATAAACGTGTAGCTTTAGATATAATCACAGCTGCATCTTTGACAAAAAATGACCGGGTAATAGAGATTGGTCCAGGCCGGGGTGTGTTAACTAAGCTTATTGCTCCTTTGGTAAATCAATTGATAGCCGTAGAGATCGATCCGCGTTTAGTTCGGGAGCTGCAAGGAAGTCTTAAGCCGTATCCCCAAGTGGTGGTCTTGCAGCAAGATATTATGAGTTATCAACTGCCGTCGGAATTGATGACTGTCCCGTTTAAGGTTACGGCTAATGTCCCGTATTATATTACTTCCCCGATAATTTTCCAATTACTGGATTGGCATCTGGCCAATCCTCAATTTAGCCAGGCTATTATCATGGTCCAGAAAGAAGTGGCCCAGCGCCTGGCCGCTGTTCCCGGAGGCAAGGAATACGGTGTGATCTCAGTTATGCTGCAATTTTACGCCGATGTTCAGATCATTCGTATCGTGCCGGCTAATTGTTTTAGTCCTGTCCCAAAAGTCGATTCCGCAGTTATTAAAATAGATTTTCTGTCACAGCCGCGGGAAAAAGTGGCCAAGGTTACGACCTTTAAAAAAGTAGTCAAAGCTGCTTTTGCCCAGAGACGAAAGACTATCCTAAATAGTTTGAAACACAACTATGGCTTGGACGCGGATTTGCTTGAACAAGGTTTGAAAGAAGCAGGAATAGGATCCGGCCGGCGTGCTGAAACCCTCAGCATTGCTGAATTCGCTCGATTATCCGAGGTGATTGATGAAAAGCAAAAAAGTAACAACTGATTTTTTTATTTTATTTGCTTTTATAACAGTTATTACCCTGGGTCACTATTTCAGCCCTGTTGATAATGTTTTTTTACATAATGTTTTCCGTAAATTATATTTTATCCCGATCATATTTGCCGCCTTTAAGCTCGGGCCGATAGGAGTGGTTGCGTCAGCCTTGATCAGTAGTTTTTTTTACATGTTAAGGATCTGGCCGCCTCCCCCGCAATTGGGCAGCAGCTGGATGTTAGATAATTGCTTGGAAATTATTCTCTATATTATTGTTGGGTTAACAGTCAATATATTGGTCCAGTTTGAAACTAGAGGTAAAACAGCTTTGGAAAAAGCCCACCGGGACCTGCTGAAAAAAGAGCAAATGAAGTCTAAGTTCATCTCCATAGCTTCCCATGAATTCCGTACCCCGCTAACTGTGCTTAACGGTTACATCAGTCTTTTTGAGTTAGGCATGTTTAAAGGCAAAGACGATGAGTTTAAGCAAAAATGCGGCAAAGCCAAGGAAATTATTAACCGCTACCTCCAAACAATCGATAATGTCCTGGACATGGTTAAAACCGAGCAAAAAGATAAATTGGAAAAACGAGACCAAACCAACTTAAATGACTTGATTAAAGAAGTTTATAGCGACCTCGAGATATTTGCGCAGAAGCGCAAGCAGTCCCTGGTCCTGGATCTGGACCAAAAATTACCCTTGGCGAAGATGAACAAGCGGGAAATGAACCAGGTATTGACTAACCTGGTCATGAATGCGATAAAATTCACACAGGATGAAGGCAAGATCACGATCAAGACTAAGACCTTCCCGGATAGGATCCAGGCTGAGATCACCGATACCGGCATTGGCATCCCGGAAAATGAGTTTGAAAATATTTTTGAAAGCTTTTATGAAGTGAAGTCTGATGACCAGCATTCATCCGGTACTTTTGAATTCAAAAGCGGCTCGCTGGGTTTGGGTTTAACCCTGGTCAAAAGGATTATCGAAAACTATCAGGGTAAGGTGTGGGTAGAGAGTGTAGTGGGTAAGGGCAGCACGTTCTATTTTACTGTGCCCTTGGAAAAAGCAGAGGGGAAAAAATGAGCCAGTATAGCGAAAAAGTAATGGAACATTTCCGGAATCCGCACAATGTGGGAGAGATGGAAAACCCGGATGGCGTTGGTCATGTCGGGAATCCTGTGTGCGGCGACATTATGGAGCTATATATTAAGGTAAAGGACAATATTATCACTGATGCCAAATTCAAGACCTTTGGTTGCGGTGCAGCTATTGCTACCAGCTCAATGGTCACTGATATGGTGAAGGGCAAAACCATCTCTGAGGCGCTGGTCATCTCCAACAAAGCTGTTGCCGAAGCTCTGGGTGGCTTACCTCCGGTCAAGATGCATTGCTCTGTCCTGGCTGAACAAGCGCTTAAATCAGCCATTGATAATTATTACAAGAAGATCGGCAAGCCTTCCCCGGTCAATCCGGAAGATATATGTGATGAGCACTGCACAAAATAGTAGTTTTGTTAACCCTGTTAAGTTAATAAAATCAACTTGACAGGGTTACTTTTTTATGGTATTGTCTACTTATTAGATAGAGATTATATAATATTTATTCGTTGGAAGGAGTTAGTGGTTATGGCTAAGACCTATGAAGAAATAAATGAAAAGATCAAAAAAGGACAGGCAGTAGTAGTGACGGCTGAAGAAATAATTGATATTGTCGCAGAAAAAGGTTTAAAAAAAGCTGCCCATGAAGTAGATGTGGTCACTACCGGGACTTTTGGCCCAATGTGTTCCAGTGGCGCTTTTTTAAATTTTGGGCACTCCACTCCACGCATTAAATTAGGCGGGGGACATGCGTACCTGGGTACGGTGCCGGTTTATACCGGCTTAGCCGCGGCTGATGTTTATATCGGAGCGACAGCTATACCTGATGATGATCCGCGTAATAAAGTATATCCCGGCGAATTTAACTATGGCGGCGGGCATGTGATAGAAGACCTGATAGCCGGTAAGGACCTGGTATTAAACGCTTCAGCGTACGGGACAGACTGCTATCCGCGGAAAAAGCTGGAGACCCTGATCAATATTCAGGACATTAATGAAGCAATCCTCTTCAGTCCGCGTAATGCTTACCAGAATTATAATTGCGCCGTAAACCTGACTGATAAGATCATTTATACGTATATGGGTGTCTTGCAGGCTAATCTTGGTAACGCCAATTTCTGCAGCGCGGCGCAGTTGTCCCCGCTGCTGAATGACCCTTTATATAAAACTATCGGCATAGGTACCAGGATCTTCCTGGGCGGCGGTATTGGGTATGTCGCCTGGAATGGTACCCAGCATAATCCGGCGGTAAAACGTAAAGATAATGGGGTTCCCCAGGCTGGAGCCGGTACCTTGTCCGTGATTGGTGATCTCAAGCAGATGGATCCAAAATACCTGCGTGGTGCTTCTTTCCTGGGGTATGGGGCAACCTTGACCGTCGGTATAGGCGTACCCATCCCGATACTGAATGAAGAGATCTGTCAATATACCGCGGTCCGGAACCAGGATATTTGGTGCCAGATCGTAGATTATGGCAAGAATTACCCTAACAATATTCCCGGCAGCTTGGGTGAGGTGAATTACGCCCAATTGTTCAGCGGGGAAGTAGAATGCCAAGGCAAAAAAATCCCTGCTGCCCCGATATCCAGCTACTCGGTAGCCAGAGAGATCGCGGCGACGTTAAAAGACTGGATCAAAAAAGGAAGTTTCGAATTAACCAAGCCAGTGCAAACCTTGCCTGGACCGGGAAATGGGATCGTGTCCAAAGTCTTAAAAGAAAGACCAGTGTCCCCAACCCTTGAATAAAGATATATAATAATCTGTGTAATCAACTCGTAAGGAGGAAATATGGCTATCTGCAGAAGAGTAGTATTAAGATTTCCTAAAAATCTGGTAGAGAAACCTTTCGTTTATCATTTAGTAAAAGATTATAATTTGCAATTTAATATTCTTAAGGCCCAGGTAACTCCGTCTGAAGAAGGGATCATGTCCCTGGAGCTGAAAGGGCAGAAAGATAATTATAACAAAGGGATAGAATTCCTGACCAAAGCCGGTGTGACCATTGAGCAGCTGGGCCAGAATATCAGCAAAAATGACAAACTTTGCACCCAATGCGGATTATGTATTTCGGTTTGCCCGACACCAGCCTTGGTCCTGGACCAGAAAACCCGTCAGGTCAGCTTTAACAGCAACCATTGTATAGCCTGCGAAATGTGCGTAAAGGTCTGTCCGGTCAAAGCTATGGAAGTAAAATTTGATTAAATACGATTACACGCTTGCCTGCCGGCAGGGATTAAAAAGAAGATTACCCAGATAAAGCAACAGTTCGTAATCGGTGTAATCGTTTTTAAAAATCTGTGTAATCAGTTCTGAGCAAAGCGAGGAAAAATTATGGATAAGCCGGAAATCGCTAAAAATGTACTGGGCCTGATCGGGAACACTCCCCTTGTCCAGCTGCAAAAACTTCCCGGGCCAGATGATGCCAAAGTGCTGGTTAAGGTTGAGTATTTCAATCCCGGTGGCAGCATTAAGGACCGGATCTGCCTGGCTATGATCAATGACGCAGAAAAAAGGGGTTTAATAAAACCAGGCGGGACTATTGTCGAACCGACTAGCGGGAATACCGGTGTGGGCCTGGCAATGGTAGCAGCGGTGAAAGGTTACCATCTGATCCTGACCATGCCGGAAACAATGAGCGTGGAAAGGCGCAAACTGCTGGCTTTTTACGGGGCAGAAGTTGTCCTGACCCCGGGTGACGAGGGGATGAAAGGATCGATCAGAAAAGCTATGGAATTGAAAGAAAAGAATGATTATTTCATGCCACAACAATTCAATAATCCGGCTAATCCGGAAATACACAGGCAGACCACTGCCCGGGAGATCATCCGGGCCACGGATGGTAAATTGGATGCCTTTATAGCTGGGGTCGGGACCGGCGGGACTCTTACCGGCGTGGGAGAAGTCTTAAAAAAAGATGTTTCTGCTTCCATAAAAATAGTGGCAGTAGAACCAGAGAACAGTGCGGTCCTGAGTGGGAAAGAACCGGGGCCTCATCATATACAAGGGATAGGCGCGGGATTTATTCCCATGGTTATGAATGCTAAGATCGTGGATGAGATAATTACTGTATCTGATGAAGATGCTTTTACAGTAACCAGAAGATTAGCTGAAGAAGAAGGGTTATTGGCAGGTATATCTGCCGGTGCTAATGTTTTTGCCGCTTTAAAAGTAGCCAAAGACTTGGGTAAAGGAAAAACAGTAGTGACTATTTTGCCTGATACTGGAGAACGATATTTGAGCGTCTTGTAACTGTTCTTCGCTTTGACTGGCACCCGTATTTCGTTCTTACTGTTCTTTGTTTTGACTATTTTAAAAAAGTACTTGACAAGATTTTGATAGTATGATATATGTATATTAAGTTGATAGAGATAGTAGTTATTGATGAAAGGTAACTAAACAGTGAAAATATCGTTTCGTGGGGATTATGCTTTAAAAGCCATATTGGATTTGGCTTTACATTATAATAAAGGTTTAGTCAGGATCCAAGAGATCGCTGAACGGCAGGATATTCCCATTAAATATTTGGAACAGATATTACTCGCTTTAAAAGGCGCCGGCTATTTAAACAGCCAAAGGGGAGCTAAAGGAGGATATTATTTGGCCAAGGATCCCAAAAAGATCAAGTTAGGAGAGATTATCCGGTTAATGGAAGGTCCGATTTCTCCCATCACCTGCGTCAGCAAAAGCTGCTACAAACGTTGTACTGAAGAGACTAAGTGCGTTTTTCGGCCGCTTTGGAATAAGATAAGATCATTAACCGAGGGGGTGGTGGATAAGGTAAGTTTTGCGGACATGTGCCGGGATTATGAAGCAAAGAACAAGAAAAAATTAGATATGTACTACATTTAATTTTTTTAACTAATTCTCTACTTAGTTGATAGAGTTAATAGTCATCAAAAACCAAAAAGGAGAATAAAATGAGTAAAATCGATTCACAGTTAAAAACAGAAACATTAGCTTTGCATGGGGGGCAGGAACCGGATCCCACAACCGGTTCCAGGGCAGTTCCCATTTACCAGACGACTTCGTACCAGTTCAAGAACACTGAACATGCGGCTAACCTGTTTGGTTTAAAAGAGTTTGGTAATATCTACACCAGGCTGATGAATCCTACTACAGACGTACTGGAAAAAAGAATTGCTTTATTAGATGGAGGTGTTGGAGCCCTAGCAGTAGCCAGCGGACAATCTGCTATCACTCTGGCCTTGCTTAATATTGCCCAGGCTGGGGACGAAATTGTGTCGGCTGATAATCTCTATGGCGGGACATACAATTTGTTTCATTATACTTTTAAACGCTTGGGTATAAAGGTGAACTTTGTTAAGTCAAATGACCTGGCCGGATTCCAAAAAGCTATTACTCCCAAAACTAAAGCTATTTACGCGGAATCGATCGGTAATCCGAAATTGGACATAGCTGATCTGGATGCTTTATCTGCTTTGGCTCATAAAAATGGCATACCCCTGATCTTGGATAATACCGTCTCTCCTTATATATTAAGGCCCTTTGACCATGGGGTAGATATTATTGTCTACTCTGCGACCAAATTTATCGGTGGACATGGTACTTCTTTGGGAGGATTGATCGTAGACTCAGGAAAATTTGACTGGACCAATGGCAAGTTCCCGTTGATCGCGGAGCCGGATCCCAGTTATCATGGCATTAATTTCGTGGAGGCGTTAAAGCCGTTGGGTAATATTGCTTACATAATTAAAGCCAGGGTAGCTTTATTGCGCGACCTGGGCCCGGCTTTATCACCTTTTAATTCTTTTCTTTTCCTGCAGGGATTGGAAACCATTCACTTACGGTTGCCCCGCCATTCTGAGAATACCCTGGCGGTAGCTAAATATTTGGAAAAACACCCTAAAGTTTCCTGGGTTAATTACCCGGGCTTGGATTCCAGCCTGGAAAAAGCCAAAGCTAAAAAGTATTTGCCTAAAGGAGCAGGTGCGATCCTGGGCTTCGGCATTAAAGGCGGGCTGGAAGCAGGAGCAAGATTTATCAATGCCCTGCAACTGATCTCGCATTTAGCCAATGTTGGGGATGCCAAATCCCTGGCTATCCATCCTGCGACTACGACACACCAGCAGTTATCCCCGGAAGAGCAACTAGCCACCGGCGTGACTCCTGATTTTATCAGGTTGTCGATCGGGTTAGAACATATTGATGATATTATCGCAGATATTGAACAGGCTTTAAAACAGACCTGACCCTTAAATTTTAAAATGAGGTGAATCAAATGAGCAGAATTTATGAAGATATAACCAAGACTGTAGGCCGCACTCCACTGGTAAAATTAAATCAAATGGCAAGGAACAGCACAGCTAATATACTGGTAAAACTGGAATCTTTTAATCCTCTATCCAGCGTCAAAGATCGCATTGGCGTAGCCATGATCGAGGCCGCAGAAAAAGCCGGGGTATTGGACCATACTAAAGTCATTATTGAACCGACTAGCGGTAATACTGGTATTGCTTTGGCTTTTGTAGCCGCCGCTAAAGGATACAAGCTTATCCTGACCATGCCTGAAACTATGAGCCTGGAACGGCGGCAACTGCTGAAGATATTCGGGGCAGAACTGGTACTGACCGAAGGGGCCAAAGGTATGCGCGGCGCTGTAGAAAAAGCAGAGGAGCTGGCAAAAAGCACGCTAAATAGTTTTGTGCCTCAGCAGTTCAATAATACGGCTAATCCGGAAATTCACCGGAAAACCACGGCCGAGGAAATCTGGGATGATACTGATGGTAAAGTTGATTACTTTATTGCCGGTATTGGCACAGGCGGTACGATCACTGGCGTAGGAGAAGTACTGAAAAAAAGGAAGCCGCAGGTAAAAGTAATCGCGGTAGAGCCTAAAGATTCCCCGATATTAAGCGGCGGTAAACCAGGCCCGCATAAGATCCAGGGAATCGGCGCCGGCTTTGTACCCAATATCCTGAACACCAAGATCTATGACGAAGTAATACAGGTGACCAATGAAGATGCCGGTAAAATTGTCCGTCAGTTGGCTAGGGAAGAGGGCATATTGGCCGGCATTTCCAGCGGCGCAGCACTGTGGGTGGCTTTACAAATTGCCCAGCGGCCGGAAGCAGTCGGCAAAACCATTGTAGTGATCTTGCCGGATACCGGGGAGCGATATCTCTCAACGTGGTTGTTCAGTGAATAAGTACATGATTCGGTAACGGTGTACTTAGTATACTCGGTGTACGGTGAACGGATACGAAGCCCGAAGAAACACAAGGTCTTTTCGGGCCTCGAAACCGCAACCGAATGACGAGATTCTCAATCGGGCATCGTAACCGTAACCGAAAACCGAGGTTCCAAATCGGGCATCGACACCAAATACCGTAGGACGAGATCTAAGGAGTTGTTAATGAGTAAGGGAAAAAGTGCCGTAAAAGTAGATAAAAAATATTTTAATTTGGCTGAGTCACCCAACGAACTATCATTGGAGTCTGGGGAGAAGCTTGGTCCGATTAAAGTGGCTTATGAAACCTATGGCACGCTTAACGAGGATAAGAGCAACGCTGTATTGGTAGAGCATGCCTTTTCCGGCGACGCCCACGCGGCAGGATATCATGAGGGAGACGATAAACCCGGTTGGTGGGATGACCTGATCGGTCCCGGCAAAGCTCTCGATACTAATAAGTATTTTATTATTTGCTCCAATATTATAGGTGGTTGCAAAGGCAGTACCGGTCCCTCTTCTATCGATCCTAAAACCGGTAAGCCTTATGCTTTGGATTTTCCGATAATTACGGTTGGAGATATTGTGAAAGTGCAAAAGCACTTGATCGATCATCTGGGCATTAAGAAGTTGTTAAGCGTCATCGGCGGTTCAATGGGCGGGATGCAGGTTTTGCAGTGGGTAGCTTCTTACCCTGAGAATGTTCTTTCGGCTATCCCGATAGCCACGACTTTAAAACACTCTCCCCAGCAGATCGCTTTTGATGAGGTTGGCCGTCAGGCAGTAATGGCTGATCCAGCGTGGCTAAACGGCAATTATTATGATTTTGGACAACCGGAGCGGGGATTGGCTATAGCCCGGATGATCGGGCATATTACCTATATGAGTGACCGCTCCATGGAAGAAAAATTTTCCCGTAAGCTGAAAGAAAAGAGCAAGAATCTTAAATTTACCTCTGATTTCGAGGTAGAAGGTTATTTGAAATATCGCGGTGATGCTTTTGTTAAGCGGTTCGATGCTAATTCTTATCTCTATATAACCAAAGCAATGGACTATTTTGATCTTTCTGGAGATAAATTAATTCCTAAAAAGAAGAAACCCAAGATCAGATTTTTAGTGATCGCTTTCAAATCCGATTGGCTCTATCCTGCCTACCAATCACAGGAAATAGTCAAACTGTTGAAAGCGCGCAATATTAGGACCACCTATTGCGAGATAGATTCGACCTACGGCCATGACGCTTTCCTGGTCGAGATCGAGAAGGAATCACACCTGATCAAACATTTCTTGCGCAGCGTGTCCGGCTCGCTGGCAAACGGCGAGGCAGGGGAAAATGGGGAGACGGATGAATATTCAATCTAATGGCATAAGTTTTGAGCATAGGCTCATTGCCGGTCTGGTTAAACCACAGGCCACTGTCCTCGATCTTGGCTGTGGAGATGGTGAATTGTTATCTTATTTGACCAAGAAGAAACAGGTAGAGGGCCAGGGCATAGAAATTGACGAGCAGGCTATTTATAAATGCGTGGCTAGAGGCTTGAGCGTATTCCATGGTGACTTGGATTCAGGGCTAAAAGACTGGGGTGATAAGGCCTTTGATTATGTTATCCTGGACCAAAGTCTCCAACAAGTGATTCATCCTGATACGGTCTTACAGGAAGCATTACGATTAGGGAAGGAAGTGATCGTGGGATTTCCCAACTTTGTTCAGCTTAAAGCACGCTGGCAACTGGCTCTTCGCGGTCATGTGCCGGTGACTCCGGCGTTACCTTTTGAGTGGTTTAACACGCCTAATTTGCATTTTCTGAGTTTGCTGGACTTTGAAAATTATTGCACGAAACGGGGAATAAGCGTACGGGAAAAGATCTTTATCAGTGGCAACCGGACCATCAAGTTCCTGCCCAATCTACGGGCAGAGACAGGAATATTTCTAATTAAGAAGGATTGATCATGACTAAGGTTAATAGTATTTTGGAAACTATAGGCCGGACACCACTTATAAAACTGAACAACCTGACTAATGATATTAGGTCGATAATTTATGCCAAGGTCGAATTCTTCAACCCTGGTGGGAGTGTCAAGGATCGTATCGGGCTGGCTATGATCGAAGCAGCTGAAAAAGTTGGCCAACTAAAGCCGGGTGGCACTATTATTGAGGCTACTGCTGGTAATACCGGTGTGGGCTTGGCCCTGGTCGCGGCGGTAAAGAAATACCGGTGCATCTTTGTTATGCCTGATAAAATGAGCCAGGATAAGGTTAATCTCTTGAAAGCTTATGGCGCAGAAGTGGTGATCACGCCAACCTCTGTTCCGCCTGATTCGCCAGACAGCTATAACGGGGTAGCGGACCGGCTGTCCAGGGAAATTCCCGGAGCTTTCCGGCCGAACCAATTTGCCAATCCCAATAATCCTCAAGCGCATTATCTTTCTACCGGCCCGGAAATTTGGGAAGACAGCACAGGTCAGGTAGAGGTTTTTGTCGCCGGGATGGGTACAGGGGGAACAATTTCAGGCACGGCCAAATACCTGAAAGAACAAAATCCCGACATTATTGTAGTAGGCGCTGATCCAGAGGGATCTATTCTCTCTGGTGACAATCCGCATTCCTATAAAGTAGAAGGCATAGGAGAAGATTTTATTCCCAAAGCTTTTAACCGGCAATTAGTCGATGAAATGATCAGGGTAAATGATAAAGAGTCATTCAATATTGCCCGCCGTTTGGCCAGAGAAGAGGGTATTTTAGCTGGAGGATCAGCTGGTACAGCTTTAGCCGCAGCCCTGAAATACGCACAGCGCCTGGAACAGCCGAAGTTCATTGTGGTTCTGCTGCCAGACACGGGGAGAAATTATTTATCAAAAATATTCTCCGACGTGTGGATGCGGGATAATGATTTTTGGGAAGGGGCAACAGCTAAACGGGTGGAGGTCAGGGATATCTTGTCGGCCAAACAGGAGCTGCCGGCTTTGATCTCGCTAAATCCAAAAGATAATTTGAATACCGCGGTTAAAGTAATGCATGCCTATGGTATCTCCCAACTGCCGGTTATAGATAATGGCCAGTTGGTCGGCAGTCTGGATGAAGCGTCATTAATGAAGTTTTCGCATGACAGCATTGATTTCGACCGGCAGGAGATAGGGCCGATGATGGGAAAAGCTTTGCCTGCCGTAGATGAAGAAACAGAGATAGGAGAAGCTTACCGGGTCTTGCTTTCCGGAAGTACTGGGATAATTATTACCAAGAGCGGTTATCCATTAGGGGTGCTGACCAGGACAGATCTGATAAATTATTGGATCAGCCAGAAGGAGTAGACATGAAATTTGAAACCAAAGCCATACATGCGGGGCAGAACCCTGATCCTCAAACCGGAGCGGTTATAGTCCCTATTTATCAAACCTCCACCTTCCGGCAAGAAGCGGTCGGAAAGCATAAAGGCTATGAATACTCGCGTACCGGTAATCCGACCAGAAAAGCTTTAGAAGAGGTGCTGGCTACCCTGGAATCAGGTAAATTCGGCCTGGCTTTTGCTTCCGGAGCAGCGGCAACCGCAGCTGTATTTAATCTTTTGCAACAAGGTGATCACATAATAGTAGGTGATGATATTTATGGAGGTACTTACCGCCTGCTGGAAAAAGTGTTCAAACGCTGGGGATTAAAAGTTACCTATGCCGATGTTGATGACCTTAATTCCTTTGCTAAAGCTGTCAGGAAAAAGACCAAGATGGTTTGGATCGAAACGCCGACTAATCCTCTTCTAAAGATTACTGATATAAGAAAACTGGCTGCTAGACTCGAGTCTTACAAAGTGTTATTGGCGGTGGACAATACCTTTGCCAGTCCTTATTTCCAGCGGCCGCTGGATCTGGGGGCGGATATTGTAGTGCATAGCACCACCAAATACCTGGCTGGCCATAGCGATTTGGTAGGCGGGGCTGTTATAACGAATAGGGAAGACCTGTACCAAGCACTCAAATTTTACCAGAATGCCGCAGGCGCTGTCCCCGGTATTTGGGATAGCTGGCTGGCTTTGCGCGGCATAAAAACCCTGGCAATTAGGATGCGCGAACATGATCTTAATGCTAAATACCTGATTAGCTTTTTGCGTAAACATCCACGTATTGAAAAAGTATATTACCCCGGCTTTGGCGGTATGATCAGCCTTGAATTAAAAGGAGGCTATGCAGCAGTAGAAGAATTCCTGGCTAAACTGAAAATATTCCTGCTGGCGGAAAGTTTGGGCGGGGTGGAGTCATTGGTCTGTTATCCGCCCAGAATGACTCATGGGGCCATACCCAGGGAAGAGAGATTAAAAAGAGGGATCAAAGATAATCTGGTAAGATTATCAGTCGGTATTGAAGACAAAACCGATTTAATAGAAGATCTTAAACAGGCTTTAACCCAAGGTAGATAAAGGTCAATATAATCAGGAACCTGCCACTTCCCCGGGAAGGGAAATAGTGTTATAAAAATAGCAGGTATTTTTATTAAGCGCTTGACATAGGGTAGGGGGGTATGGTATTTTTATACTGGGAGGTACATAACTATGAATAGATTAAAGAAAACCCAGCAGACGACGCATAACGAGCAATTAGAGTTTTTAAGAAAGATCGAGGGGCAAATTCGCGGGATCCAGAAAATGATCGAAGAAAAGCGCTATTGCGTTGATATTATGACGCAATTACATTCTATCATTGGCGCTTTGTATCGTATTGAGAATGAGATATTTAAAAAGCATATAAACGGTTGTGTGATCAATTGTTTGCAGGGAAAATCAGAACTGGAAAAACAGAAAAAGATAGATGAAGTAGTGGATTTGATCGCGAGGTTCAGGAAGGCGGCTTAATATGAGGTGGAAATTAGTAATAGCGGTTTCTATACTGCTAGGGCCAGCTGGCTTGCTTAAAGCTGCCGACCAGCAGGTTCTTTCACTGTCTGAAGTGATTGCCACCGCGTTAAAGGATAATCCACAACTGAAAGCCGCACAACAAAAGCTTAAAGCCAGCCAAAGCCGGGTGAAGTCAGCTTATGGTTTACCAGATCCCTGGGTAGGATTAGAGTACCAAAATGTGCCCAAAGGTACCGCTCATTTCCAGGACGCGGATATGAAGATGTACACCATTTCTCAGGAAATACCCTGGCCTGGCAAGCTTTCTCTAAAAGCTAAGGTGAACCTGAGCCAGTCTGGCCTTATTGAATCTGAATATAAAGCTAAAGAAAGGGATATTATTTCCCAGGTAAAGCAGTCCTATTATGAGTTATATCTGGCATATAAGTTAATCGATATAAACAAGGAAAACTCAGCCTTAACAGAACAAATAGTAAAAGTTGCTGAGCGCAAGTATATGGTTAACAAAGCCAGTCTGGCTGAAGTGCTTAAAATACAGGTAGAGGTGGCTAAATTAAATAATCAGTTGATCACTCTGGAAAACCAGAGACAAGTCGCCCAAGCCAAGCTTAACACTCTCTTAAATCGTGATGTCTCCACAGAAATTGGTATTCCTGAATACCAGGAGGAAAAGCCTTTCCCGTATTCCTTGGAAGGATTATATAGTTTAACTAAAATTAACCGGCCGGAGCTGTTAGGCGCCACCTTGGCTATCAGGCAGAGCAGCCTTAATCTATCACTAACTAAACGTGAATACTTGCCTGATTTTATGCTGACTTATAAACAGCGTTTTGACACCGGGGATATGGCCAACGGCTGGGACGGTATGTTCAATGTTACGGTCCCTTTATGGTTCTGGCAAAAGCAAAATAGCATGGTTAACGAAATGCAGGCAGAAAAAGAAATGGCTTTGGCAGATTATAAAGCTATGGAAAACATGGCGCTCCTGGAAGTAAAACAAATGTACCTGAAGCTTGATGCGGCACAACGGCAGATAGATTTGACGAAAAACAGTATCCTGCCGCAGACGGAACAAGTGTTAAAAATATCCCGCACCGGCTATGAGTCAGATAAAGTGGAGTTCCTGGACCTGTTGGACAGCCAAAGGATGTACCTGGAGGCAGAGCAGGATTATTATATGAGCCTGGTGGACTATCAAATGACCAAAGCAGAATTAGAACAAATAGTGGGGGTGGATTTACCATGAAAAAACTAATAATATTGTTACTGGCTTTGATATTGGTGATCGGCGGGGTAGTTTTGTATAAATATAAATCAGGGGGACAACCGGCTGGTAAAAAAGTTTTGTTTTACCGAAACCCGATGAATCCCGAAATTACTTCACCGGTAGCGATGAAGGATTCCATGGGTATGGACTATATACCAGTGTATGAAGAAGAAAAAGAAGAGAAAAAGATCCTCTATTATCGTAATCCGATGAACGGTTCTATCACTTCACCGGTACCGATGAAAGATGATATGGGTATGGATTATATACCGGTATATGAGGAACGGAAAACATCTATGGATACCGACTCAACAGGACAATCGGTTACTGTCAAGTTGAAGAGTGATGAGATATCCCGGGCGCAGGTAGCCAGCGTGCCAGTTAAGATAAGAGATTTATTTAAAGAAATTCGTACTGTAGGAAGGATAGCTTATGACCCGGATCTGGTTGTGGCGCAGCAGGAATATTTAACCAGTCTCGAGACTGTAAAAAAACTGGAGAATAGCCTTGACCCGGAAGCCATAAAGCGCGCCAACAGTATGGTGGAACAGGCAAAATACCGGCTAACGTTATTAGGAATGAGCATGGCGCAAATTATGGAGATTGAGCGATCCGGATCAGTACAAAACAATTTAGTTATAGCTGGCCATTCGGTCTGGGTTTATGCTGATGTTTACCAGGAAGATGCCCCGCTGGTTAAGGCTGGCGATAAAATAGATGTATTTACCGAAGCGGTTTCCAGTGAGATCTTTCCAGGGGTAATTAAGGCCATTGACCCGGTCCTGAATGAAATGACCCGCTCAGTAAAAATCCGGGCGGAAATTGCCAATCATGAGTTTAAACTGAAACCGGGAATGTATGTGAACGCGGTTATTAATATTAATCTCGGGGAAAAGCTGGCAGTTCCCAAGGAAGCGGTGCTGGACACAGGATTGCGCAAGGTTGTCTGGATAGATAAAGGAGACGGTAACTATGAGCGAAGGGATATTGAGATTGGGACAGAAGCCAGTGCCACTGGCGGAGACAGTTTGCAGAAATATTATCCGGTTCTAAAAGGACTCAAGAATAGCGAAAAAGTAGTAAGCCGGGCCAATTTCCTGGTCGATTCGCAAAGCATTATCAGCGGAACAGGAATAGGCTCTGCTTATAGCGGTGCTATTACCAGTGAAACTAAAAAAGATAAACAAACAACCGAAAGTATGCCGTTCGAACATATACATTAATATAGAAAATAGTAATTGGAGTAATTATGATCGGTAAAATAATTGAAATGTGTTTACGTAAAAGATTTATCGTAATTGCCGCCTTTGGATTAATTGTATATTTCGGCTGGATGGCAATGCAGCATACGCCTGTGGATGCAATCCCTAATATCGGCGATATGCAGATAATCGTTATTGCTGATTGGCCGGGACGCAGTCCGCAGGATGTGGAAGACCAGGTAGTGTATCCTTTGACTACCAGATTGCTGGGTATACCTAAGATAAAAGCTATCCGTAGCGGTTCTGCCTTTGGCGTAGGCATGGTCAATATTATTTTCGAGGATGGAGTTGATTATTACTGGGCGCGCACCAGAGTGCTGGAACGGTTAAACAGCGTGCAAGGAACATTGCCCATGGGAGTAATGCCTATGCTGGGGCCGGATGCCACTGCTCTGGGACAGATATTTTGGTATACTGTGGAAGGGGATGGGTATGACCTGGGAGAGCTGCGTTCCATCCAGGATTGGTATGTAAGATACCAGTTAAATGCCGTGTCTGGAGTCAGTGAAGTAGCCAGTGTTGGTGGTTACGTGAAACAATATCAAATTGATGTTGATCCAATGAAATTAGTATCTTACAACGTAAGTTTAAATAATTTGATGATGGCGGTCCAGCGTTCCAATAGTGATATCGGCGCCAAGGTTTTTGAAGAAGGGGGCATGGAGTTCATTATCCGCGGTGTTGGTTTTATCAAGAAAGTTGAAGATATAGAAAATATTGCCATTATAGCCTCGGATAAAGGGGTTCCTGTCCTGGTCAAGAATGTAGCCAAGGTTACCCTGGGCCCTGATTTCCGGCGCAATGCACTGGATAAGAACGGCCAAGAAGTTACCGGTGGCGTAGTGTTAATGCGTTATGGGGCTAACCCCCGGCAGGTGATAGAAGCAGTAAAGAAGAAAATAGCGGAAATTTCACCGGGCTTACCCAAAGGTGTAAAAATTGTTCCATTTTACGATCGTTCAGGACTTATCCAGGATACAATCAATACTTTAAAATCTGCCTTAGGGCAAGAAATACTGATCACTATTGTAGTGATCGCGGTTTATATGCTGCATTTCTGGGGTAGTTTGATCATTTCCCTGGTTTTGCCGATCGGAGTACTCTTTGCCTTTCTAATTATGTATTTTTTAGGGATCGATGCCAATGTGATGAGCTTAGGCGGTATCGCCATCGCTATAGGGGTGATGGTTGATTCCGGTATTGTAATGACTGAAAATATTTACCGGCATCTGGTCATAGCCAGGGAAAACAAAAGTGGAGCTAAACTAACCAATGGAGAAAGACTGGAAGTTTGTATTACCGCGGCCAAGGAAGTAGGGCCGGCAGTGTTGACTGCCCTGTTAACCACTATTATTGGTTTTATTCCTGTATTTACCTTGACCGGCCAAAGTGGGAAATTATTTCTGCCTTTAGCTTATACTAAAACTTTAGCTATGCTGGGAGCAGCTCTCATCGCTATTACGCTAATTCCAACCTTGGGCTATTATTTATTACGCGGGAAGTTGCGCTCGGTGGAAAGTAATGCTACTACCAGGTTACATCAAAAAACTTACGAACCAATACTGCGCTGGGCCCTCCGGCACAAAAAGTCAGTTACCTTTATTGCTTTAGCTATAATTTTAGCCGGAGTGATCTCCGGCCCATTGATCAAGCGTGAATTTATGCCTCCTCTGAATGAAGGTGACCTGCTATTTATGCCGGTACTGCTGCCGGGTGCTTCTTTAACCCAGGTCCTGGAGGTCATGCAGAAACAAGATGAAATTATAAAGAATAACTTCCCTGATGAGGTAGAGTGGGCAGTTGGAAAATTAGGAAGGGCTGAAACTGCCACAGATCCGGCTCCGGAAACTATGTTGGAAACGATCATCCATTTAAAGCCGAAAAAATTATGGCGCAAGGGAATGACCCGTGAAAAGCTATCCGAGGAAATAATAGAAGCTACCAGGATGCCGGGAGTCAGCCCGATCATGACCCAGCCGATACGTAACCGCATTGACATGCTAGCCACCGGGATACAAACGCCGGTCGGGGTCAAAGTTTCCGGTCCGGACCTGAAAATAATTGAAAACCTGGCTATCCAAATTGAGCAGATATTATCCGGGGTAAAGGGGGCGGTGAGCCCTTTTGCCGAAAGGTTCGGAAATCGGCCGTATTTTTCCATTGAGATAGATCGCGAAAAGATCGCCCGTTATGGATTAAGGATACAAGATGTACAGGATATCATCATGACGGCTATCGGCGGTGAAAATATTTCCACCACCGTGGAAGGCAGGGAACGTTATCCGATCCGGATCAGGTATATGCGGGAATTACGGCAGGGAGCGGAGGATTTTAAGAAGATCTATGTCCCTACTCCTATGGGGATGCAAATCCCCTTGTCAGAATTAGCAACTTTGAAAAAAACACTCGGCCCGGCTATGATCGGCAGTGAAAACACCATGCCGTATGCCCGCGTTTTTGTGAATGTGAACCAGGATGATGTCGGGCTAGTTGATTTTGTTCATAATGCCCAGAAAGTGGTGCAGGAAAAAATTAACGCAGGAGAACTGATAATACCGCAAGGATACTTTGTCACTTGGAGCGGCCAGTATGAATCAGAGATCGAAGCCGGAAAAAGACTGCAAATGGTATTGCCGGTTACCCTGATCGTGATCTTGATCATCCTATATTTAGCTTTTGATAATATGGTTGATCTGGCCATCGTAGCCACCGGCTTGCCCATATCCCTGATGGGAGGATTGTTCTATTTGTATTTGCTGGATTTTAAGATGAGCGTGGCAGTTTGGGTGGGATTTATAGCGCTTTTTGGCATAGCTACGGATAACGCCGTATTGATCATTGCTTATTTGCAGGAGCTTTTCCGGGAAAAGAAAATCAGCACGTTAAAAGAGATAGAAGATATCACGGTGCAAGCCGGCTTGATCAGGCTGCGTCCAGCCATGATGACCACGGTAACTACTATTATTGCTCTTATCCCGGTGATTTTTTCTACCGGCACCGGGAGTGAAATTATGAGACCGATGGCTTCGCCTATATTTGGCGGACTGCTCATAGCAACTGCTGCCAACCTGATCTATGTGCCGGTCCTGTATGCCTGGAAAAAAGAAAGACAATTAAAGAAAGAGCAACAAAAGAATGTCAGCTGACGACGCGGGCATATTAATTATATATAACTTCGGATGTAAAGAATCTTTCAAGGGGCCTTAAAATGATTAAAGATCCTGTTTGCGGCATGGAAGTGGACGAAAGAACAGCCATAAAATTAGAAAAGGATGGCCAGACCTATTTCTTTTGTGGCGAAGAAGATAAGAACAAATTCATTGCTCAATCCCGGATGAAAATGCCTGAGATGAAACATGGAGAGCAGCAAATGAATCACAATATGCACGCCGTACATGAGGGGCATATGCCCACGGGAGGTCATGCTTCTCATCATGCTCATATGGTCGCTGATTTCAGGAAAAGGTTCTGGGTGTCTTTAGCGTTAACTCTCCCTATTCTTATTTTTTCACCGCTGATCCAGAGGTTTTTTGGTCTTAGGGACGCGATCCGATTCGCCGGCGATATGTATGTTCTCTTTGGTTTGTCTTCCATAGTATTTTTTTATGGCGGCTGGCCGTTTCTCAAAGGACTATTTGTCGAGCTCAAAAAGAAACAACCAGGCATGATGACCCTGATAGCAATAGCCATAGCAACGGCGTATATATACAGTTCTGCTGTTGTATTCGGACTAACCGGAAAGATGTTTTTCTGGGAGCTGGCTACGCTAGTGGATATTATGCTTCTTGGCCATTGGATAGAAATGAAATCAATTATGGGCGCTTCAAGAGCGCTGGAAGAATTAGCGAGACTTATGCCTTCTGAGGCGCATAAAATAATGCCAGATGGAAGCACCAAAGACGTAGCTTTAGATGAATTGAACGTCGATGACAAAATTATCATAAAGCCAGGAGAAAAAATCCCGGCAGATGGTGATATAGTTGAAGGTGAAAGTTCGGTTAACGAAGCCATGCTTACCGGTGAATCGAAGCCTGTCTCTAAGAAAGTTGGAGGCAAGGTTATTGGCGGCTCTATTAATGGCGAAGGTTCATTGACTATTGAGATCAAAAAAACCGGTAAAGATTCTTTTCTTTCACAGGTAATTGAATTGGTTAAGCAAGCTCAAGCCAGTAAGTCAAAAACTCAGGATCTGGCAAATCGGGCTGCCTTATGGCTGACTGTCATAGCTCTTTCCGGAGGAGCGATAACCCTATTTGTATGGCTTGTTTTAGTTCATAAGGATTTTGCTTTTGCTCTTGAGAGAACGGTTACGGTTATGGTTATTACTTGTCCTCATGCCTTAGGCTTAGCTGTCCCACTCGTAGTGGCGGTCTCAACCGCGCTGGCTGCCGGGAACGGGTTACTCATACGCAATAGGATGGCTTTTGAAAAAGCTAGAAACATACAGGCAATTATATTTGATAAGACAGGTACTCTTACTAAAGGGAAATTTGGAGTAACTAACCAGATTATCTTTGCCAATGATATCAAAGAAGAAGAGCTTTTAAAATATGCTGCTTCCGTAGAAGCGCGCTCCGAACATCCTATCGCTAAAGGAATAACATCATCAGTAAAAGAAATATTTTCTGTGGAAGGATTTAAAGCTATTACTGGCAAGGGAGCGGAAGGTAAGGTAAACGGCAAAGACATAAAAGTTGTAAGCCCGGGCTATCTAAGAGAGAATAATATATCTATAACCGATGAAAGGATCAAGGAGCTTTCTTCTCAAGGCAAAACCATTATATATGTAATGATTGACGGAAAGCTTAAAGGCGCGATAGCCTTAGCCGATATTATCCGGCCGGAATCAAAAAAAGCAATTATGATTCTCAAAAGTATGGGAATTAAATGCATGATGCTGACTGGAGACAATAAACAGGTGGCTGAATGGGTTTCGAAAGAGATTGGCTTGGATGAATTCTTTGCGGAAGTTTTGCCTCAGGATAAAGCCGCAAAAATTAAAGAGGTGCAGTCCAGAGGCTTGATAGTGGCCATGACCGGGGATGGGATAAATGACGCTCCCGCCTTGGACCCAGGCGGATGTGGGCATTGCGATCGGGGCTGGGACTGATGTAGCAGTGGAAACTGCGGATATCATTCTAGTCAAGAGTAATCCTCTAGACGCGGTAGCGATCCTGGGACTGTCGCGGGCTACTTACCGTAAGATGGTACAAAATTTAGTATGGGCAACCGGATATAATTTATTTGCCATTCCGTTGGCAGCCGGAGCGCTATATAACCAGGGGATAATCTTGAGCCCGGCTATGGGAGCGGTTTTGATGTCGTTAAGCACGGTCATTGTCGCAATAAATGCAAGGTTCTTAAAAATAAAGCAGTAGTTTAAAAATACAAGGAGGTGCATTATGTGGGGACACATGGGTGTTCAGGGAATGAATATGGGTTATGGCGCGGCATTTGGCATGCTGCTCTGGCTGGCTATAATTATCTGGTTGATTATTTTTACGATCCTGGTACTTGGGAAAATGGATAAAATTATTAAGCTGCTTGAAAAGAAATAGAAACTATAACAAGATAAAGGAGAAATATATGAAAAAGATAATGATATTGCTTTCGTTTTTAGCGGTTGTCCCAATGGTCTTTGCCGCCGATATGGTAATGCTGAAATGCCCGGTAACCGGCGAAAAGATAGATCCTAAAACAGCGGTAACTTACGAGCATAAAGGAAATACTTATACTTTCTGCTGCGCTGGTTGCATAGAGCAGTTCAAAAAAGAACCAGAAAAGTATATTGCTATTGCTCCGCCTTTATCCGGTGCAGTAAAAGATGGGGTAAGAGAAATAACCGTTATTGCTAAAAAATATGAATTTCTGCCTGATCCTATTGGAGTAAAACAAGACGAAAAAGTAAGATTAAAAATAACCGCTACTGACACAGCTCATGGGATCGGTATTAAGGAATACAACATTGACCAGAAATTGCCGGTAGGCAAAGAGCAAATAGTGGAATTTACGGCGGACAAGGTGGGCATGTTTACGATTAAATGTACTGTCTTCTGCGGCTCGGGACATGGCAGTATGAAAGGCCGGCTGGTTGTTCAACCGCTGCCGGATAAAATGAACATGCCGGATCATTCGGGAATGGATCATAGTCATTAATGAGAAAGGGGCTTAACCGCTCATTTTCATTGATTTAATACTTGACAAGAATAGTCATATATAGTATAATATCCATGAGGTAATAAAATCATGTTAAAGATATCAACCCGTTGCCGTTATGGATTATTAGCTATGGTAGAGTTAGGCCAATGTTATGGCCAAGCCCCGGTATCAGCCCAGGAGATATATAAAAAACAGCGCGTTCCTAAGTTCTATTTGCAGCAATTGCTGGTTAAGCTGAGAAGGAATGGATTAGTGGAAAGCATAAGGGGGACTAGGGGCGGGTTTGTCCTTAAAAAAGATCCAAAAACGATCAAGATATTAGATATCGTGAAAGCAGTAGAAGGCCCGGTCCAGTTAATCTCTTGTACCAAGCAATCAAGGGACAAGTGTTGCAGTAAGATTAAGGAATGCTTAACTCGGCCGGTTTGGGTAGAGTTACATGAAGTAGTGAATAGAGTGTTGAGTGAACGAACTTTGCACGATTTAATGAGGTGAAACTGTGGATGTTAAACGACGTTACTTTGATTATGCCGCGACTACTCCGATGCATCCGGAAGTAATTAAATCTATACAGCCCTATTTTGATAAAGTGTACGGCAATCCGTCCAGTCTACATATTTTTGGACAGGAAGCACAGGCAGCCATCACCCAATCCCGGGATTTGATCGCTAAATATATTAATGCCAAAACTGAAGAGATCATTTTTACCAGTGGGGGCACGGAAGCGGATAATTTTGCCTTGATCGGGGTTTTTGAAGCTAATGCTAAAAAAGGCAACCATATTATTACTACTAATATTGAGCATCACGCGATCCTGGAAACATGTAAGTTCCTGGAAAAGCACCGTGGCGCAAAAATAACTTATGTGCCGGTGGATAAATATGGGTTGGTTGATCTGGAAGCAGTTATTAAGGCTATCACTCCGCAGACTATCTTGATCTCAGTAATGCACGCTAATAATGAGATCGGTACTATAGAGCCGATAGCCGGTATAGGGAAAGTAGCCAAAGAAAAAGGTATATATTTTCATACAGATGCCGTACAGACCTTTGGCAGCCTGGATCTGGATGTAGAAAAACTGAATATTGACTTATTAAGCGCCAGTGCCCATAAATTATACGGACCCAAGGGCGTAGGGCTCTTATATATTAGGAAAGGCGTGCGTATCCTGCCGTTTCTTCATGGCGGAGAGCAGGAAAGAAGGCGGCGCGCCTCTACGGAAAATGTACCTGGTATCGTAGGCTTTGGCAAAGCAGTAGAACTGGCAATAGAGGAAAAACAGGAACGCCACCAGCATGTGACTATTTTGCGGGATAAACTGATCAAAGGAATATTAGAAAAGATCAATGAATCAGAATTAAACGGGCATCCTACTAAACGGCTGCCTAATAATGTTAATGTGACTGTAAAATATATAGAAGGGGAATCGATGTTGATCAACCTGGACCTTGAAGGTATTGCCGCTTCCACTGGTTCAGCTTGCTCCAGTAGTTCATTAGAGCCTTCTCATGTGATAAAGGCACTCGGTGTCAGCCCGGAAGTCGCGCACAGCAGCCTGCGGTTTAGCCTGGGCCGGCTCAATACTGATGAGGATGTTGACTATTTGCTCGAAGCTTTACCAAGGATCGTTAAGAAATTAAGAGAAATGTCACCGCTTTACAAGAAAAAGTAAAAACGAATTTAAATAACTGGAGGTATACCATGAGAGAAAAAGTACTAAAGAGCCTGGAAAAGATAGCAAAGATGCTGGGTGCAGATGGCGGCAGTGTAGAATTGGTAGATATCGATGAAGAACAAGGCTTAGTCAAAGTAAAATTGCTAGGTGCTTGTATGGGCTGCCCCATGGCGACAATGACTTTAAAGAACGGTATAGAGCGCATCTTGAAAGAAGATGTTCCGGAAGTTAAAAAAGTAGAAGCAGTAAACTAGCTCGTTTAACGGTTAGGGTAACGAAGCCCGAATCGGGCCTCGAAACCGTACACCGTGTAACGAGTTTCCAAAGGTGGTGATTATCATGAGAGCAAGAGTATCCAGAAAGTATTTCCTTCGTCCAGTAGCTCATTGCTGTGGCGGAAAACGAACATAGCCCTCTGGAGTTAATAGCTCTGGTGGGCGTAAATCAGACCTGTCAGCCCGCTTTTGGCGGGCTGGCAGGAACACAAAGGTTGAGGAAATGGTGAATATCTCAAGATTGCTGAATGAAATAAAAATTATTGCCAAAAGAAAGAACGCCGTGATCCTGGCGCATAATTATCAATTACCGGAAGTGCAGGAAGTGGCGGATTTTGTCGGTGACTCACTGGAGTTAAGCCTAAAAGCCAGTGAAACACAGGATGAAATAATTGTTTTTTGCGGGGTTTATTTTATGGCCGAGACCGCGGCCATTATTTCCCCGGCCAAAACAGTCTTAATACCTGACCACACTGCCGGTTGTCCTATGGCCGCCATGATCAACGTTGAAAATATTAGAGAATTGAAAAGACTGCATCCCCAGGCCAAAGTAGTTTGCTATGTCAACTCTACTGCTGCGGTAAAAGCTGAAAGTGATATTTGCTGTACTAGTTCTAATGCCCTGAAAGTAATAAATTCCCTAACCGATACTGCTGAGATCATCTTTGTTCCTGATAAATATTTAGGCAGTTATACACAGTTGAAAGTCCCGGATAAGAAATTTATAATTTGGGAAGGGTATTGCCCGACTCATGTCCGGATTACAAGCGATGATATCCTGAAAATGAAGAGAAAATACCCAGAGGCCCTGGTGATGGTTCATCCGGAGTGCAGGAGTGAAGTAGTAAGGTTGGCTAATGCGGTGGTTTCGACCGGCAGTATGAGCGCGCTAGCCCGGGAGAAAGAAACGCAGGAGATTATTGTCGGCACAGAAGTCGGTATGCTGCACCGGTTGAAAAAGGAAAATCCTGACCGGCAGTTTTTCCCGGCCAATCCCCAGGCCGTATGCCCTAATATGAAATTAATTACCCTGGAAAAGATATACTGGTCATTGCAGGATATGATTTACCCGGTAAAAGTAGAAGAGCCAGTTCGCAGTAAAGCGAAACTGGCTATTGATAAAATGATAGCTGTCTCCAAACAGGATTGATTAGGGGTGCTGAATTTATCAGCAGTCCTATTATTTAATATCCGGCCCTGTGATCTTTTCATGGATCAGTACAACCGCAATACAAGCTAACGGGGTAGCGACCAGTCCGGTTAATAGCCAGGACATAATAAGTTTGGTATCCAAGTTGGTATTATAGGTGATCAAAAGCGGTGGTACAGTAATAGCCCACAGCAATATTCCCAAGAAAAACCCCTTCGAAATCCCCTTACCAGGAATGCCATGTTGCAGAACTGTAAACATTAAAGCATAGATAAGCCCGCTGGAAAAGTTTCCCAAAAGCGTTTGAACCAGCCAAACATTGCTCAAGGGTTTGATCAACTCCGGTGTATGGGCATAGAAATTCTTAAAGAGAATGGTGAATAGGGCATTGATAAAATAGGAAACAGTAGCTACTACTATTCCCGCCAGCAACCATTTGGCTACATTTTTCAAATTCTGCCTCCTTTAATAAAAAAGATTACACAGATTACAAATAACGATTACGCTGATTCAAGTAAATATATTGAATTGCTGTGAACATAATATATCAGAATTCAGGCTTGCTGTAAATAGGTAAATTGACAAAAGTTGTCAGGATTCCAAGGTTTCCAGATGGTGTTTCACTACTTTGCCTTCTACCATATAAATAACATCTTCGGCGATGTTGGTAGTATGGTCACAGATCCTCTCTAAATGGCGGGCTACCAGCAGCAGGGCTACTGCCCGGGGAGCGGTGGATGAGTCTTTGGCAATATAATCATTGATCAGTTCTGACTGGACCAGGTTGCGCAGGTTGTCAGCTTCCGGATCGCGCAAAATAACTTTTTTAGCCAGTTCCACATCCTTATGCACAAAAGCATCGATCGCGTCCTTGACCATACTTTGGGCCAGCGTAGCCAGTTTGGGAATATCGATCAAAGGCTTAAGCTGGGGCTTGCCAGCTATTTCCAAACCGCGCTGGGCGATATCCACCGCCAGGTCGGCAATGCGTTCCAGGTCAGTACAGATTTTCATCGTCATAGTAATAAAACGCAGGTCAATCGCCATAGGTTGGTGCAAGGCCAGCAGGTCCAGGCATTTTTCGTCAATTGCCAATTCCATCTCATCTATCTTTTTATCCTCGGTTATTACCTGGTTGGCTTGTTCAACACTGCGGGCTTTTAAAGCTTCCACCGATTTAAAGATCGACTCCTCGGTTAAGCTGCCCATGCGTAAAACTTCTTTGCTCAAGTCAGCTAATTCTTCGTCAAAATGCCGTTGCATGATTTCCTCCCTATAAGATAGTTCATAGTTCATAGCTGGTAGCTCGTAGGAAAAAACAATTATTGTTTTATTGTTCTCACTATCAGCTATGAGCTACGAGCTTCGAGCTGTATTATTAGCCAAATCTTCCCGTAAGATAATCTTCCGTCCGGTTATCTTTTGGATTAGTGAATATTTGTGACGTTTCCCCGAATTCTACCAAGTCTCCCAGCAGGAAATACCCGGTGTAATCAGATACCCGCGCGGCTTGCTGCATATTATGCGTCACGATAATGATGGTATATTGTTTTTTAAGTTCATGCATCAAGTCTTCTATTTTTGAAGTAGAGATCGGGTCCAGCGCTGAACAGGGCTCATCCATTAAAAGGATCTCCGGCTCCATAGCTGCCAACCGGGCAATACACAACCGTTGCTGCTGCTCTCCAGACAGGGTTAGCGCATTATCTTCCAATTTGTCTTTAACCTCGTTCCACAGGTGCACTGATTCCAGGCTCCAGTGCAGTTTTTGTTCGGTAATAGCTCTATCCAATATACCATGGACCTTTAAACCATAAAGAACATTGTCTTTAATGCTTAAGGGAAAGGGATTGGGGCGTTGAAAGACCATTCCCACTTTTTTACGCAGGGCTAACAGGTCGGTTCCCGGTCCATAGATATTTCCCCCATTTATATTGACAATACCCTTAATATGCACATCCTCGATCAGGTCATTCATGCGATTGAGAGAACGCAGGAACGTAGATTTCCCGCAGCCGGAAGGGCCGATCAAAGCGGTGATCTTCTGCTGTTCGATATTAAGGGTAATATCCTTTAAGGCCTGGAAATTACCATAAAACAAATCCAATTTTTTTACTTCTATTATGCTCATGTAATTTCTCCGAAATTAGCTCATAGCTCTTAGTTCATAGCTCATAGGAAACGGTTTGAAACAATTACTAACGGCTATGAGCTACGAGCCACGAGCTATTTTTACTAGCCGAACCTTCCCGAAATATAATCATTCGTTCTCTGATCAGTCGGGGTGGTAAATAACTTCTCCGTTGCATCAATTTCGATCAATTCACCGCTCAGGAAAAAAGCAGTACGGTCCGCTACCCTGGCTGCTTGTTTGGTATTATTGGTCACCAGGATGATCGTGTAATCCTTTTTCAGTTCGCGCAGGGATTCCTCGATCTTCATAGTGGAGATCGGGTCCAATCCGGAGCAGGGTTCATCTAGTAGAATGAATTCCGGTTTCAGGGCCAGGATGCGGGCGATACAGAGCCGTTGTTGTTGGC
>JAQTPL010000009.1 GCA_028712895.1 bacterium
TATGCCGACATTAGCCTGTTTTAAGGCCGGGGCATCGTTGATGCCATCGCCAACCATAGCTACCAGCTTGTTCCCTTCTTGCAGTTCCCTTATTTTTTGCACTTTCTGGTCAGGGAATACGTCAGCCACTACTTCATCAATACCAACTTGGTTAGCAATAGATTGGGCGGTTTGTAAATTGTCTCCTGTCAACATCACGGTCTTAATACCCCAGGATTTCAGTTTTTTTATACTGGCAGTGGAATTTTCTTTCAGGGGATCGCTGATCCCAAACCCGCCGAGAACTTTATCCTCAAAAGCTGCCAGCACAATAGTCCGGGACTGTTGCTCCAAACGATTAATATCATTACGTAATACTATAGCGTCAAAATTATTCTCCCGTAAAAATCTTTGGCTGCCAACTAATACTTTTTTACCTTCGATTTCTCCTTTGACCCCTTGGCCAATAACCGTGCTAAACTTGCCTACCGCCAGTAGATTAATGTTCTTTTCCTGGGATTTGGCCACTATTGCCCAGCCCAAAGGATGTTCAGAATTATTTTCTACGCTCGCTGCTATACCTAACAGGAAATTTGGCAGGACCCCTTCTGCTGTGAATATATCTGTGACTTCAGGCCGGCCTTTTGTAATAGTGCCTGTTTTATCAAAAACTATAGCCTGGATCTTGCCCATGGTCTGGATGGCTTCGCCATTCCTGATCAGGATGCCATGCTGGGCACCTAAGCCGCTGGCCATCATTAAAGCGGTTGGCGTCGCCAATCCTAAGGCGCACGGGCAAGCAATTACCAGTACCGCCACTGTACTGTATACTGCTGCTGATACATTAGCGTTGATCAGCCAGATAATAAAGGTTACCAAGGCAATGCTAAAAATCACCGGGACAAAATACCCGGTTATTTTATCAGCCAATTCCTGGATAGGTATTTTTGATCCCTGACACTCTTCCACTAGTTTAATGACCTGGGCCAGGAAGGTATCCTGCCCGATCTTGGTAGCCCTGATCTGTAATGCTCCTTCCTGGTTGAGGGTAGCGCCGATAACTTTATCCCCAGCCTGGCAGGTCACTGGCATAGATTCACCAGTAGCCATGGACTCATCCACACTGGAAATGCCTGATATAACTTCGCCATCTGTGGGAATTTTCTCGCCGGGTTTTACCAGCATAACGTCCCCCACTTTCACATCGCTTAAAGGAACTTCCTGCTCCTGGCCATGGACCAGTAAACGCGCGGTTTTGGCTTCCAGCTTCAATAGTTTCTTGATCGCTTGTGAAGCCCTGCCTTTAGTCAGGGTTTCCAGATATTTCCCTACCAGATGAAAAGACATGATCATAGCGGCAACCGGAGCATAAGAATGCATCGGGAAGGCTAAGCTGGCCAGACCAGTCCCATATGATACGAGAGTCCCCATGGAGATCAGGCTGTCCATACCCAGGTTTAAGAATTTTACCGAGTTATACGCACCGCGATGAGTACGCCAGCCAGCAATAAACACCGGTGGAAAGGCCAGGGCCAGATACCACCAATTCACTTCGGGGATATTAACTTTAAAAACCATTTCAACGGTCATCAGCAGCATAACCGGGATGGTGAATCCCCAAGCCAGGGCCAGGCGACGCCTGGCCTGCCTGAAATATATTTCTTCTATATCGGCAATTTGTTCTTCTTTGACTGCCCCATAACCAGAATCTTCGATCGCCCGGTATAATATTTCTTTATCAAGCCGGGTAGGATCATATTCGATTAAGGCTTTTTCACTGGCAAAATTTACATTAGCCTGGGCGACTCCTGGCACAGCTGATAAAGCCTTAGTGATCGTGCGCGCGCAGGATGTACAGGTCATCCCGGTAATACCAATATTGATCTTATTCAAGGAAGCAGCTTGAGCGGAAAAAGATGGGGCCGCCACCTTGGCTTCAGCATCCATTGACCCAACCGGAGGAGCAGATAGATAATGTTCCGGAGCCTGCTCAAAATTCTTCTTGCAGCCGGGGGAACAAAAATAATATTTCCGGCCTTTATATTCTGTTTGTAGAGAAGACGGCTTCTCCTCTACCTCCATCCCACATACTGGATCTTTAGCCATAACACCACCTACAATATCTAAATTCTAATATCTAATTTCTAAACAAATTCTAAACACGAAATTCTAAATTCTAAGCTTTTTGATATTCAAATTTTGAGCATTTAATATTGTTTAGAGTTTAGATATTAGGATTTAGTGTTTAAGTTTTGCTTTGAAAAACTTGAGCCATATCAAAATTCTCGCTTAAAATAGTTTCTTTGACCTTACCAACATCAATTTGCTGATTGATGATCTTGGTCCAAGAGAGGATATCTTTCCGGTTATTAATCAAAATGACTCCTCCGACTTTATTAGCCTTCACTAAAAGCTTGATATACGTACCTTTCTCCGGGTCAGACCGGCGCATCACATCATAAGCATTTTCTTGTGGATTGGAATCACCCAAACAGGTGAGATCGACCCCGGCTATCTTTAGGGTGTTGCTGGGCAGTACTCCCTTATATACCAACTTAGGCCCGTTAAGCGCATTAAAGGCGACTGTCTGAGCCTGGGCCATGGCTACCGGAATAATTCCATACACCTGGTTATCGAATTCAGCCACATCACCACAAGCATAAATATGCTCATCATCAGTTTGCAAAAATTTATTTACCACAACTCCCTTACTCACTTTTAAGCTTGCTGTCTTGGCTAATTCAATATTAGGGCAGATACCTACGGCGATGATGACAATATGCGCCGGAATCACTTCCCCGCCTTTTAGAGTCACACTTTCTACCTGGTCGTTCCCATTGATAGAAATACATTCAGACTCTAATTTAAATTTAATACCCATGCTTTCCAGTTTAATTTTTAAAATATCCGAACCTTGCTCATCGATCTGCCGTGATAGCAGGCTGGCATGGTGTTCTATAATTATCGGTTCCAGGCCTGCCCCCAACATGGCATACGCTATCTCCAAGCCTAAAAACCCGCCACCAAGAATAATCGCTTTTCTTTTATCGGTATCACTGGCTGGTTTCAGAGGACTGAGATATTCCAGTATATTTTGGGCATCATCAATGGTGCGCAGGGTAAAAGAACCCTTTTTCTTAACCCCTTCTATTGCCGGTACAGTGCTTGTAGCTCCATTAGCCAGGACCAGGCAATCATAAGGGTATTGTTCTCCATTCTCTAATTCTATGTTTTTTAATTTTTCATTTATTTTTACTACTTTTTTCCCAAACTTCACTTTAATTTTCTTTTCCGTATACCAGGCCCAGTTATAAAAATATACTTCTTCGTGTTTGACGCGGCCAGCTAAAAACTCAATCAATATCGGTTTGGGATAATAATGCTCGTTTTCTTCGGTAAAAATAGTTATCTCCGCATCCTCACTCTGGGTCCGGAAGAACTTGGCCACAGTTATCCCGCATACTCCATTACCTATAATTATTAATTTCATAGACCCTCCATCACCAACCGAATTAATTGTTTATTTTTTTAATTTTTCAAGGTTCATCAGCCGTTCGATCAGGATATTCAAATGACGGCGTTCTTCCAGTATTATTTTCTTAAATGCTTTTTTGCCTTTGCTGTTAACACTATTCTGCCAGGTTTCAGTATAGAACAGGATAGAATCCTTCTCTGTCTGTATACCAATATGGATAGCTTCATATTCGGTTAAGGCAGCCAGGCTTTCACTGGGGATACTCTTAAGATCGTAAAAAATACCCGGCCGCACCAGGTTGGCCAGATATTGACGTACTTCTTCATTCTGTCCCAGCGGCTTGTTCAACGTTACTCCTAAGGCGTTTTGCAGTTTTTTAAAGGTGTCGAAATGTTCCCGTTCTTCACTGGCTAGTTGCCGGAAGATATGCCGCGACTCGGCATTTTTTGATTTATCGGCGCAACTTTCGTAAAAATTGATGCCCTCTTCTTCCAGGTTCAGGGCCACGTCATAAGCTTCTTTTTCACTTAAATATTTCATCGTCTGCTCCTTTAATTATTGGCTTTTTCTGGCTTGGCTTAGATAATTTGCTATTTTACCATACTCAGGCGTCGGTTCACCGACCATCTGTCCTTTCCGGTCGTACACTCTTACATTGGGGACAAACTGTATGGCATATTGCCTGGTCACGTTACTGTTCCAATTAACAATATTGATCTTACGCAATAATACATTATCGTATTGATTTACCAATTCTTCGATCTTTGGCCCTAAAACCTTGCACGGGCCACACCAATCAGCATAGAAATCAAAAACTATGACATAATCTTTAACCAGGTGCTTTTGCAGGTCTACGCTTTCCCCGTTAGAGATCAGTTTTATCTTTTCAATGTTTCCATTTAGGCTACGGCTGCCTAATGCCGTCGGACTCGACACTATGGGTTGGGGAGATTGGTAGTTAAGATAAATCACGACCATAATTAATCCGATCATAGTCAATATTCCAGCAATGATAAGTTTTTTCATTATTTTCCCTTTATTTTACCTGACCGGCATATTTAAATTTTATCGTAACTTTGGCCAGCTTACTGTATAATTCAAGGTCCTGCGTCAGTTTCGGCGCCGGCTCGATGATCCTGGAAAAGCCTTCCCAGATACCAAACCAGCCTAAAGGGATCAAGACAATGCCTAACAATTCTATCTGCAGCTGACCCAAGAGTTTAAAAAAAGTAACCATAGACATAGCTCCGAGGGCTCCTATACCCAGGACAATAAACAACCCTCCTTTAGCGCGATGATGATTCAATTCCCTGGTTAATGATAAAAACCTGAATTTAAAATATTGCTTCAACCGTTTAATGACAATGCGTTCCGTATTGTCATCTTTTAATAATAATGGGGCATAGATGGTAATGACATAATTACCCCGTTGGGTTTCACGATATCTCTTCCGCAATTCCGAAAGGAAATCTTCTGATAACACCCGTTGTTCCAACGGACTGGGATCAAAATCAGAAAATATATCATCCCAGGAATCAATGGCAATTGAGATTTCCTGTATATCCCTGATGTGTTCATTGGGGCTAAGACCTTCATCCATATTCCAACCACCTGTTTATTAATTGCTCTTTTTCCCGAAAAATGTCCCAAAGTATACGTACTTGTTTTTGACGCGCATACCGTTCTTTAATTTAGCCAGTGGGACCCCGATCTTCTCCTTAAAAGTAATTCTCCTGACCCGTTCACCGGTTTTAGGCGCTTCGATTACCTCTTCACCGCCGGCATAGATCAAGACGTGCTTAATTTCATTCCTGGCACTGGCATTAGCCAGGAAAATAAGATCCCCCGGCAATAATTGTTGCCGGCCGATAGCGTGCGCCTTGCGAAACTGATCATTAGCATTACGCGGCGTAATAATGCCGATCCGGCGATAAGTCCAATTAACCAATCCCGAACAGTCAACCCCGGTCAGAGTATTTTTAAAATCAGGATCATACAATGAGCAGCCACCCCATAAATACATGGAATCCAGGTGCTGGGCGGCTTTAACCAACACGATTTTGCGCAGTTGATTTTCCGGCAGGTTATATTTGACTATTTTTTGCATTTTACTGAGATCCTCAGTCAGCTGGTCAGCCCTAACCCACCCTGAGCAGCCTTCCCAGCGCTTGGTACGGTAATTATAGACTAACTGGTCCGGACACTGCACTTTGGCCCATTCCCCATCCACATCCCAGACTAATACAACTTCCCCTTTTTCCACTTGGGTGTTTTGCCAGGGATCTTGTTCATATTTACCGCTATGCTCGATCGGCCACACCCGCACATCTGCGGCATTAACTTTTACGATCATAGGTTTTGGATCTTTATAACTGGCCCCAAAAAATATGAAACCTGACAAAAGTATCAATATAATATGAGCTTTATGGATCTTCAAAATAATTTCCCCATGGTTTTTATCAATCTATTATACCGCTTTTAGGGTTTACTGGCAATTGTATTTAAGCTCAAATACTTCTTTAAATAAAAGAGGGGCTGCCTTGGGCAGCCCCTGCTTGCTTTGCCGGATAACCAATTAATATCTGGCGATTTCCTTATTACTGCTGTCCATCACGATCACCTGACCATTGGTCATAGTTTTAGCGGTCATTAATAGTTGGCCGCTACCGTCTCTGCAAATAGCACTACCATCAGCGCTTTTCTCGAAGAGCACGGTCTTTAATGGCTGGGTCTTGTCAAATAGATCCATTTTCATCCTGTTGCTGCCGTAAAAGGCCAGGACTGCCTGTTTATCTTCCACTGAGACTACTTTAATAGTCTTGCCATTGGCTGCAGTCACCGGGTTTTTCCCGGTCCAGAATTCTATGGAATTGACCACAATAGCATCAACAAAGGTGCAAACTCCATATACCGGGACAATATTCATCACCAGGAATACTACTTCATTAACCCACTTGTCTCCTACTTCCCCGTTCCATTTCCACAGCTTTCTGGTGAGCTGGAACGAGCCATAACACCCGGACAGGACAAAAGAAAATAAGCAAATAATCAATATTAAACTCATGAGTTTTTTCATGATTGTCACCCCCCCTCCTCCATATTCACCATACAGCAATATTATTCTAACTCCAAAAGAGTTGAAAGTCCACTCTTAAATTGAATACCTGCCGTTTTTTTCCCTGACCAACCCGTCACGGCATAAAGCGTCCAAAATAACCCTGGTGGCAGCAGGCTTGTACTGCAGCAAGCCGCTAATTTTTTCCACTGCTGCCTGTTTATGTTGCAGCAGTATCTTCAGTATTTGCCCGCGCCGCTGCCGGTTTGAACCGGTAAAGCGTGTTGGTCGCTGATAATGGCGGCTTTGCTTCCCTGGATTCGGCATTCTTGCTTTTAAAAATACCCCATAATCCATTAAAGCATAGTACCATTCCCGCGGCTTATCGGCAGCCAGCGTTTTTTCAATAAAAGGAAAAAGCTGCCGGTCGCTAACACCGGTTTTGTCCCTAAAAAAATAATATAGAAACACGCTACGGATGTTTGTTTCAATGAATACTACCGGCTGATTGTAAGCAAAAGCACATATTGACCCGGCAGTGGCGGCGCCAATGCCCGGTAATGATCTCAGCAAGTTTTGGTCAGGCGGAATCTGGCCCCCATATTGTTTAACCACTATTTTTGCCAGCTCGTACAGAGCCAAAGCGCGGCGATTATAGCCTAACCCCTGCCACACAGCAAGAATCTCTCTTAAAGGCGCTTTAGCCAGGACTTCTATAGTCGGGAAGGCAACGGTGAATTGCTGGTATTTATCCAATACCCGATTAACCTGCGTCTGCTGCAGCATTATTTCTGAAACCAGGATTTGATAGGGATCTGTCGTTTCCCGCCACGGCATCTGACGTTTATGTTCCTGGTAATACTGGCAGATAATGTTTTGAAAGGTTTTTATTTTAATCATCTGATCGGTTGGCCTTAGTAATAGCAGCAAACACTTCCCTAAAATCTTTGGTACTGCAGTTATGATCCGCTAACTCTGCCAGTTCGCTATGGGAAGCATTAAAAGCAATAGCATAGCCGGCGATCCTGGCGGCTGGCACATCGGTGGCTGAATCGCCGACAAATATGGCCTGTTCCGGTTTAAGGCCTGCTTTTTTTAATAATCTCTTGAAGGCTTTTCCTTTTTCCCCATGAGCCACGTCTATTTTGACCTGTCCGGTCAACCGTCCATGCCGCACAGACAATTTATTGCAGAGGCAATGATCGATCTGCAGGTCTTTTTTAACCTTTAAAGCCAGCAGGTCCAGCCCGGTGGAAATAATAGCCAGTTTAAAGCCGAGTGTTTTTAATTTTTTTAAAGTCTGGCGGACACTCCGGCTATAAGGTATAGCCAGTAAGTGCCTAACAACAACGGCCGCTGGAACACCTTTCCAGCGCTGGGCATCCAGCTCGCAAAACCGGCGATAGCTGATCCTGCCTTGCAAAAATTGTTCCTGATAGCGACAGGCATCTTCATCCCACATTCCCAGCTTTTCATGAATGAGCTGCCAGGAGCTTACATGCCTGGTTAACGTCCCATCCATATCAAACACCACTATTTTGTATTTCATCGCTTTTGCTGCCCTCCGCCATCCGCTATCTGCCGTCTATATTTGCCGCCAATTGCCCGCAAGCGGCATATATATCAGCGCCCCGTGATTCCCTGATAGTCACCGGGACCTTACTGTTTTTTAGCCAAGCTTCAAATTGTTCCATGGTTGCTTGGCTGACTGGTTTATACTTTAACGCAGGAAAAGGGTTGAACGGCAATAAGTTCACTTTACCTTTTAAGTCCCGCGCGATAGTTACCAGGCGCTGGGCATCGGCCAGGGTATCATTAAAACCCCGCAATAAAATATATTCCAAGGTTACAATCCGACTGGTTTTCTGAAAATAATCAGCACAGGCTTTAAGCACTTCTTTGAACGGGTATTTCTTATTGATCGGCATGAGTTTTGAGCGCTGTTCATCAGTTGTGGCATGCAGGGAGAGAGAGAGGTTGACCTGACAGTCAAAAGCCGAAAGTTTGGCTATTCCGGGCAGGTAACCGGCGGTGGAAATAGTGATCCGTCGCGCCGCAATCCCCGGCCCTTCCTGGCTATTGATGAGCCGGATAGACTGGCTGACATTGGCATAATTCTCCAACGGCTCACCCATACCCATAAAGACAATATTAGTGATCTTGGATTTTGCCTGCCGCTGTACATACAGGAGTTGGTCTATGATCTCTCCTGCCGTAAGATGGCGCACAAAGCTTTTTAAACCGCTGGCGCACATACCACAGGAAAATTTACAGCCTACTTGGGTTGAGACACAAAGTGTATTGCGCTCGCCGGCAGGAATAAAAACCGCTTCTACCTGGTTGCTGTCCACTAATTTGAGCAGGTATTTGCGGGACCCATCCTGGGAAATATATTCGTTAGAACCGGTAAAAGTATTAAGCTCGTAATTTTCAGCTAAAATTTGTAAGGCTTCTTTAGGCAGGTTGTTCATTTCCGCAAAATGCCGCGCTCCTTTCTTATAAAGCCAGTGAAAGACCTGGTTGGCGCGAAATCCCGGCAATCCTAACCGCTTAAAATCTTCCTTAAGTTCTGGCAAAGAATATTCTTTTAAAAATGGCAACTGGTCCCGCCTTTTTTCCGCAAATATTCCTGATGATAGTCCTCAGCCGGCCAAAAGTCTGCTGCCGGCACTATTTCAGTAATAATCTTACCTTGGTACTGGCCGGAGCTCTGCTGAGTTTCCTTGGACTTGATAGCCGCTTTTTGCTGTTTAGGCGAGTGATAGAAAATGGCCGACCGGTACTGGCTGCCTTCATCCGGTCCTTGTCTGCTTACCTGGGTCGGATCGTGTATTTTCCAGAATACATCCAGTAATTTCTCATATCTAACCACTGCCGGGTCATATTCTACCAGCACAGATTCAGCATGCCCGGTTTTACCCGTGCATACATTTTCATAGGTAGGGGTCTGAAAATGACCGCCAGTATATCCGGTGGTAGTGGCCAGCACTCCTTTAACATTCCTGAAGGCTTCTTGTACACCCCAGAAACAACCAGCCGCAAAAGTAGCTTTTTCAGTCATCATTCGTGCCTCCGCAATACCATGCAGCGGACTACCCATGATCAATCCCAAACTTAATACGCTTAACACAAGTATTCGTTTCATAATATTCCTGGCTTTCTTTATCACTATACCACTTATCACTTTATCACTGTTTAATAATTCTCCGCCATTACTTCATAATAGGCTTGCGGATGCTTGCACGCCGGGCATATTTCCGGAGCATTGTTCCCCTCATGGATATAGCCGCAGTTACGGCAGCGCCAGCGTATCGGCTTGTCCTTTTTAAAAACCTGTTTATCCTCTATATTTTTCGCCAGCGCCAGATACCGCTGTTCGTGCCCTTTTTCCACCTTAGCGATATTATTAAAGGCTATGGCCACTTCCTTGAATCCTTCCTCTTCGGCTTCCTTGGCCGCAGTGGGGTAAAGTACACCCCATTCCATATTCTCCCCAGCGGCCGCAGCTTTCAGATTGTCCAGAGTCGTCCCGATCTTGCCCGCAGGATACGTAGCCGTGATCTCAGCATCCCCTCCCTCCAGGAATTTGAAAAAGACTTTGGCATGCTCTTTTTCATTGTCTGCCGTATCCTGGAAAATAGCAGCTATCTGCTCATAGCCTTCTTTCTTGGCTACTCCGGAAAAATACGTATACCTGTTCCTGGCCTGTGATTCCCCGGCAAAAGAAGCCAGGAGATTTTTTTCCGTTTTGGTTCCCTTTAATGACTTGCCCATAACTCAACCTCCTTTTAGGTTTTTAGATCATCTTTTAAACAAGACTATTATAGTCCAATATAAAATATTTGTCAATAACTATTACCTTGCCAGTTTATCTAATGTCTTAATTCTATCCTTGTTTTCCCGTAAAATCAATAGTTTTCAGGAAATAAAAAAGCCCACTATTAGTGGGCTGTAAAACAGGGATCTCGCGGCTTATTCGGTTACCGGCAGGAAGGATTCGCTCATAAACAAGCCTATCCTGTAGAGATGATTAGCCAGTTTATCTTCATGCACTACCCGGCATTTATAATCAGTCGGACGGCCATTTTCTAAGGCAATGCGGCATTGCAGATCCTCTTGCAGGGGGATCTTTTCTTCTGTATAGACCAGCATCCCCCGCTGGGAAACATCCATGATCTCTAAGGGCTGCTTAAAGAATTTTTTGGCTCCTTCACTGATCTGGACAGAAATCTCTTGTTTGGGTTTAAGGCGCACCCATCTTCTCTTTTCGATCTTGATCTTGTTACGACCGCTGTTTTTGGCCAGATAGAGGGCCTTATCAACTGCTTCCAGTAATTCATTGGTGGTCCGTCCGTTAGTTGGGAACGAAGCAACCCCGGCGCTAAAGGTAACCAGCGGCGGCTGTTTCCCTTCCAGGTACACTGAATCTATTTTAGTATTCTCAGCCACAAATTTAATGCGGTTCATGACCGAAAGGATCTGTTCAGCAGAAGCTTCGGGCAGGATCAGCAGAAATTCATCGCCGCCAAAGCGGCCAACCGAGTCAACCTCACGCAGGTTTTCGGTAATATCCTGGGCCAGAGCTTTCAGGACTGCATTGCCTACCTGGTGATTATACTCGTCGTTTATTTTCTTAAAATGATCGATATCGATCATAACCACGGTCATTTCCCGAACATAGCGCTTGGCTAAAGCCATTTCTTTTTCCAGTAATTGCATGATCCAGCGGTAATTTATGCATTTTGTAAGTTCGTCATGATAGGCTAAGTCTTCCAGCTCCTTTTTTACTTTAGTCTCAATTATAAGCTTATTCTCTATTTCATATAAGTAGCCCATGAGAACTCCTTCAGTGAAAAAAGCAAAAAATCTCAGGAACATGCCTTTGAACACCAGGTCCCGGGCGGGCCAATCTGCGAAGATAGTAAGCTCTATCATAAAAATACAAGTAGAGACCAGGGCGGTAATGATCCCGCCTTTGACGCCGAACCATAACCCGGCAATGGAAATTAAAAGGATATATAAGTAGCCAAGAGAAACACCGAAAGAATGGATCGCCTGCCGCAAGACAATCAACAAAATGAAGCCCATCACGATCACGCCCTGCCGGATGGGGTTGGAAGGGAAAATCTCTAATAAGTTTTCCCGTATATGATTATGTATTTTTTTTAATTGATCCTTGATCGTGCTTTTTTCAGAGGACATGGCCTCGCACATATCGACAATATAACCGATCACGATCCCATTCACCAGATAAGCCAGGAATCTTAATAAAATCCCGTGATATACAAATTGCCGTCCAGACCAGCCTTTATAAATAAGTACTTCAACGGTAAAAACAAGGCAAGAGATGATGGCTGCGGTAAGTCCTCCTTTTAAGCCATACCAGGAAGCAGCCAGGGTGATTAGCAGGATATACATATAGCCAATAGAAATGGCAAATTCATGGGCCATTTGCCTGAATAATATCAGCAGCAGGAAACTAATGACAAAAAAGTTAATGCGAAATTTATTAGATTTCGTGAAACTCAGGATCATATCAGAACCCTTTCTATGGAGTGCTGTTTATTTTAATAAATATAGCACATAATATTGATTTGTAAAGCGAATTAGACCAATATTCTCTTCTGCTGTATTTTTTTAGCCAGTTCTTTTTCGACAAAAATATACTGGCCAGTAAAAGGATCCTGGCCAGTATAATACATTAAGGCCGAATAGGTAGAAGGGAGCGGCGTAAATATCTGTACCTGCTCCGGAAAAACTTTAAGCTCCCGGCTCGTGAATTTTCTTAACGAGCGCATATCTGCCATTTCACAGCCAGGATGGGCTGCGATCATATAATAGGTTAGGAATTGTTTCCGGCCTGCTTCTTTGTTCAGCCGGTTAAATTCCCTCCGAAACCTGACCAAGTATTCTGGCCCTGGCTTACCCATAGCTGCTAATACCTTGCTGACAGAATGTTCTGGCGCAATTTTCATTTGCCCGGAAAGATGTTTGTTTACTAGTTGCTTTAGGTAATCAGGCCCTGATTCCAAATCATCCAGGATCATATCATAGCGAAGGCCAGAAGCGACAAAAACTTTTTTTATGCCTGGTATCTGGCTGATCTTTTGCAAAAGCTTGATCTGTGGCCGGTGATCCAAGGGCAGCTGCTGGCATTTTTTAGGAAACAGGCATCTTTTTTTGTTACAAGCGCCGGATTTTAGCTTCTGCGCACATTCTATAGCGTACATATTCGCGGTCGGACCGCCAACATCGAGGATATAACCCTTAAAATCAGGCAGCTTGGATATAGCCGTGGCTTCCTGGATAATCGACCTTTGACTGCGGGAAATAACTGTCCGGCCCTGATGTACGCTGATCGAGCAGAAATTGCACTCACCATAACATCCACGGTGCGTAGTAAGAGAAAACTTAATTGTTTCCAGGGCTTTGACCGGGCCCTGCTTTTTATACCAGGGATGCACAGCCCGCTGGTAATCAAGATCAAAAATCCGGTCCAGTTCCTGTTGGCTCATATTTTCACTCGGAGGATTATGCACCAGATACCTGGTATCCTGAAGTTGGCATAATCCCCGGGCAGTCAAGGGATCATTATTCTGGTAAAACTGATGGAACATAGCTGAGAATTTTTGCTTATCAGCGACTGTTTCTACATAGGAAGGTAAAAGCAGGTAACCGGTTTTTGGGGCCTTGGCAATATAGCAAATTCCCCTTACCTCACTGGTATCTTCACGGTTCCTGACTTTTGCAGCCAATTCCAGGATGCTCTTTTCCGCCATGCCATATACTAAAATATCTGCTTTAGCGTCAAAAAGAATGGATTTGCGAACCTTATCATCCCAGTAATCATAATGGGCCAGGCGCCGCAGAGATGCTTCAATGCCGCCCAAAACCAATGGTTTAGTATTTTTAAAAAATCTCCTGAGCAGGTTGGCATATACAATAGTAGCGCGGTCAGGCCTTTTGCTATTTTTACCACCTGGTGTCAGGTCATCCTGGCGGCGCCTTTTACCGGAAGCAGTGAAATTCGCGACCATGGAATCGATCGAGCCGGCAGTGATACCCCAGAAAAGTTCAGGTTCGCCGAGCCGCGTTATATCCGCACCATTGGTAATATCCGGCTGGGCGATCACTCCAACGCGGTAACCTGCAGTGGCCAGCAGGTTCCCGATCACGGCTACGCCTATATATGGGCTGTCAATATAAGTATCGCCGGATATGAGGATAATATCCAGCTGGTCCCAGCCGAGCGCTTGCATTTCTGTTTTATTGGTGGGTAAAAACATAAGTTAGAAGCCTATTCATTAATGAGAGCGGCAAGATATTGGCTGATTCGCCGGTTGATGCTTGGGAATTCCCGGTTAGCCAGCCAATCAGGCCGAAAAACACTTGACCCAAAAGCAACAGCACTGGCGCCGTTGGCTAAATAGATTTTCAAGTTGGCAGGGGAAACACCGCTGCAGGCCAGTAATTCAATATTTTTAAAAGGTCCCTTTAATTCTTTGAAATATTCCGGGCCGAAGGTTTTAGCCGGAAAAACTTTAACCATGGTAGCGCCTGCCTGCCAGGCATTGAATATTTCCTGTGGGGTTAAAGCCCCGGGAAACACCGGTATCTTGTTGGCGGTACAATACTGTACCACTTCCGGCACTAAGGTCGGCAAGACAATGAAAGTAGCGCCTGCTTGCAGGGCAGTTTTCAGGGTAGCCAGGTCAAGAACAGTACCAGCTCCGACAGTTAAGCAGCTGGCTGCTTTCTTGACCGTATGGCGGAGCACTTGCTCCGCATTTTTTGTATTCATAGCAATTTCGATGGTTTGCAAGCCAGAATCAATCACGGTTTCCAGTAAAGGATCAATAATATCCATATCTATATCGCGCATAATACCCATGATCGGCTGTTGCCTGAATTTAACGATATCCAAAAAAGCTTCTCCTTTTATTCTTCATCCGTACCAACCAGACTCTCGTAAAATTCCCGGTAATTTTCCTTTTTATCGCCATTGCGCAAGGCCATGGCAGCCCGCGGGTGTTCATCCAGAATGCCGGTAATCATATACGGGATGATATAACCCCACTCTATTTTATCCCGCAGGGGAATAAATTCCTTGGAGATCAGGTCCAGTATAGGCCGGATATCATATTTGGGATTTTTCAGAAAGCCCATTATCAGCTCCAGAGGACAGTTGCCAGCCGCCCGGCCTAATCCGTAAACCGTGCCATCCACATAGTTAGCGTCATGAATGATGGCCTCAATAGTATTGCCGAAAGCCAGCTGCTGGTTATTATGGGCGTGCATCCCCACTTCCTTGGTTTTAAGAATACCCTTGGCTTTTTTAACCAGGAATTCAGTGGTTTCCTGGTACAGGGCGCCAAAACTGTCCACAATATATATAACATTAGCTTTGCTTTCTTTTTCCAGCTGAATCAGCGCCTCAGTTAATTCGTTGTCCAGTGCCCGGGATATAGCCATAATATTGACCGTGGTTTCATAACCTTTATCCGCCAAATGGTTTACCATGTAGATAGCTTTATCTATGTCTTTTACATAAGAAGCCACCCGGACCATGGCAACGGGACTTTCCTTACGCGGTTTAATGTCATCCAGGTCCACACGGTCCACATCAACCATGACCGAGATCTTGGTTTCTGACTCGATCCCGTCAATAACTTTCCTGATATCATCGTCTTCGCAGAATTTCCACAAGCCATAATCTTTAGGATCAAAAAGCCGCTTGGAATTTTTATATCCTATCTCCATATAATCAACTTTGGCTTCAGCCAGGGCTTTGTATACTTCGCGTACGAAGCGATGATCAAAATCATGATTATTGATCAAACCCCCGTCCCTGATGGTGCAATCTAGTACTTTGATCTTATCTCTAAACATTACTCCTCCTGGGATATTAGTCTCGTAAATCGGGCTTCGTTACCGTACATCGTATACCGAGTATTACTTTATCATTCTTTTCTTCATGCGCCAGACGCTCCAGTAAAAGAGCCCGATACTGGGTATGATCAGAAATAATATATTAGTTATTGGCCGTTGCGGCACCGTTCCCATAACCAGGGCGCGGGACAATTCTACCGCGTGAGTCAAGGGAAAGGTCCCGGAAAGCGCCCGCAACCAGCCTGGCGACTGGCTCAGCGGAAAGAATATGCCAGAAAAGAAAAATATCGGTGTAATGACTAATTCAAGGAAATAACTGAAATAATCAAAATTTGGGGCCCAGGCCGTAATAAGCATGGCAAAACAGGCAAAATGGAGCCCGACCAGAAAGATCAAGAGTGGGATAAACAATGACCACCAGGAATGGATCAGGCCAAAAACAGTGATCACCACGAACATCATGATGCCGCTGAGCATAGCTTTAGTCGCGCCCCAAACAATGTCACCGGTAACTACATCCTCAATATTTACCGGAGTGACAATAATGGCATCGTACGTTTTCAGGTGTATCATTTTTAAAAAACTCTCAAAGGTACATTCATAGACTGCCGCAAACATAGCTGATGAGACAATGATCCCAGGAGCCAAGAATTGGACATAGGATACTCCCTCGATCTGGCCTAAAAACGCCCCTAGGCCAAAACCCATAGCCAGCAAATACAAAATAGGGTCACCCAGGTTCCCTACCAGGTTAACATAAAAAAACTTCAGGAATGAAATATAATTCCGATACCAGACCTTGGTCCAGCGGCTAGATACCTTAATCAACGAGATCCCTCCCCGTTAGTTTCAGGAACACGTCTTCCAATGTCGCCGGGCGGCGCAGTATATGTTTATATCCTTTATCGGCGAGATGGCTGAGCAGAGAACGGCAGTCCCGGCAATAAAAATAGCATTTCTGGCTGGTTTCTTCCAAGGTCACATTGAAACCAGAGGTATCCTGTTTAAGCTTACCTGCCGGCATGTCCATGAGCATGACTTCCACAACTTCCTCTCCAATATGGTCACGGATCAGGTCTTTGGGTTTGCCCACTACCATGATCTTGCCTTTATCCATAACCGCTATACGGTCGCACAATTCAGTGGCTTCATCCATATAATGGGTAGTAATGATCATGCTGACATTTTGTTTTTTTAATTCGTGCAGCCTGTCCCAGATCAGGTGCCTCGCCTGCGGATCCAGTCCCACGGTCGGCTCGTCAAGGATGAGCAGTTTAGGATCATTGATCAGGCCACGCGCGATCATGAGCCGGCGCTTCATGCCGGAAGAAAGCTCATTTATTTTTACTTTTTCTTTTTCCGTCAGCTGAACGAAAGCCAGCAACTCCTTAGCTCTCGTCCGGGCAATAGCTTTAGGAATATCGAAATAATTGGCATACATGGTCAAGTTGGTAAACACATTCAGGTCTTCATCCAGGTTGTTATCTTGGGGAACAACTCCCAGGTTAGCCTTGACCAGCTCTGGATGGATACTGGGATCCCGGCCCAACACCTGCAGGTCACCGCTGGTGCGCGGCACAAAGCAATAGATCATTTTCATCGTCGTGGTTTTGCCAGCGCCATTGGGGCCGATAAAGCCAAAACATTCCTTTTCCTGCACTTTGAATTCAATGCCATTGACGGCCATCGTATCCTTATATTTTTTTATTAAATTTTTCGCTACCACTACCATTGTTTTCTACCCCTCTACCACTTTACCACTCTACCACTATGTCTAAAAAGTAATATAGTATTTATCGATCAGAAAGGCGGGATTATACGACATCTTACTGGCCCGCAAACCAAGTTCTCCCAGGTCTTCCTCACGGTTAATATATTTAAAATCCTTGGCTTCATGAGCAGCGTATTCCTGGTTGATCACCGCCGGTAATTCCTTATAATCGGCATCTGCTTTCTCGAAATGCACTACAAAGGTATCTTTGTTCAGTTGTTCACCTATACTGAAAGCTACGATTTGCTTATCTACATCAATGATCCCGCCACAGAGGTCCAGTTTCTTAAAATTATCCAGAGCCTCTTTGCAGGCTTCTATTTCACTGCGCAAGGACAGCGAGCATTCCCAGTAGTCACAATGCTGATGGTACCATTTCTCCAGCAGGTCCTTGCAGCCATTGATATGCCTGGAATCAAGGCGCTGGTAAGTATATTCATATTTCTTTTTAAACCGGCTGATATGATTCCGTTTACCATCGAATTTTTTGCCTTTAAGCGTGATCAGTTCGCTGGCATTGTAAATATAATCGCTGGCATCGCGATCGATAGTAACAGGCGCAGTCGGATAATAAATCTTGAATAGTTGCAGCTGGTCTTCCGGAAAAAGTCCGAACCGCACTTCTTGCCACTGGCTGCGCGCATAATTTAAGCAGGCGTCCAAAGATTCTTTGAGCCGGATACCGCCGATAAACGGAGTGAATATCCTGTGGCCATGATAATCTACCAGCTGGATAACCAGGTTTTCATACAAGAAGGCTATTTTAATATTCAAAATATGCCGCCAGAAAAAAAGATTGGCAAACGTATACTCAGAGATATGCGGCTGTATTTGCCGGAAATAATCATCAAACAGGCGTTTGTCGTCTAATTTAATTTCCCGGAAATTTGGGAATACAGGTATTGGCTCCATATAAGTGTCCTTTCTCTGATATCACTATTAGCAAAATTCTTCTAATACTTTGACAATTTTAGAAGTATCAATTTTCTGCTTCACTAACGGACCATTCTTGAGCACAGGTATTTGTTCTTCATATACCAGCCGCGGATTAAGATAGAGCACTCCGAGCGGGATATGGTCGCCCCATTCATTGGCTTTTTCCATGGCGCCGGCTTTATTCTTAGGATCATAATCGCCCGGCAGCTTATACGCCCTCTGGCGATACCATTGATAGGTATTTATTTTGTTGAAACTTACGCATGGCTGCAGCACATCGATCAGGCTCAATCCTTTATGCTGGATACCTTCCTTGATCAAATTTTTTAAATGCTCCGGTTCCCCGACGAAACCCCGGGCCACAAAACTGGCGTTCAAAGCAATGGCCACGGCCAATGGATTGAAAGCCGGGACTGGTACGCCATGAGCCTGGATCTTGGTAACTACGCCCTGGTCTGTTGTCGGCGACGCTTGCCCTTTGGTCAAACCATAGACCTGGTTATTATGCACGATCAGCGTAATATCCGGATTCCGGCGGAGGGCATGAATGAAATGATTACCGCCTTCTCCATAGGTGCCCCCATCGCCGTCAGTAATAATTACATTTAATTCATGGTTAACCAGTTTAGCGGCTATAGCTGGCGGGATCGCCCGGCCATGCAGGCCGTTAAACACATGGCCCCGTGCATAGTGCGGCAGCTTACTGGCCTGGCCGATACCTGACACCAGCAAGACCTGCTGCGGTTCCAGGTTTAATTCCGCGAGCGCCTTTTGCAGGGCTGTTAAAATGCCGAAATTGCCGCAGCCGGGGCACCAGGCTGATTCTTCGCCAGTAAAATCCTTAGCGGTCACCATATGTAATGACCTCCTTTTGGAAGAGATCAACGATCAGCTGCGGATAAAACGGTTGCCCGTTAAAGCGCAGGATCTTATGCGTCGACAAAATACCAGTCTGTCCGGAGATGATCCGCATAAATTGGGCAGTAGCATTATTCTCAACAGCTACGATATTATCATACTTCGACAGTTCACGGCTCAGGTATTCAACCGGTAAAGGCCAAAGTTCATTAAAATGCAGCATTGCCACTTTCCTGTTTTTGGCATTAAGTAGATCCACTGCCTCTTTCATCGCCCCATAAGTGGAACCCCAGCCAATAAGTACTGTTTCAGCAGCATTGTCACCATACTTTATTGGCAGGGAAATTTCCTCCTGCATATATTTATATTTAACCAGCCGTTTCTTGACTATTTCTTCCCGCCAGTGTAAATCCTCAGTAATATGCCCTTGGCGGTCATGTTCATCGCTATCAGCAATGACCAAGTGGCGGCTGGCTCCGGGTATAGTGCGCGGTGAAACTCCTGTCTCGCTGAGGTCATACCTCCGGTATTCCTTCAGCCCTGCTAATTCCTGTTCATTTAATAAATAACGCTCAATTTTTATTTTATCAGGATCAAATTTCGCTAAAGTCCAGCCTGAATCAGCTAAATGCTGATCACTCATAATTATGGAAAGTACTTGGTACTTATCTGCCAGGTTAAAAGCTTTTTGGGTCAGGTAAAACGCGTCTTCCGGAGTACGCGGCGCGAAAATAAAACGGGGAAACTCTCCTTGCCCGGCAGAAAGAGCGAACTCCAGGTCCCCCTGTTCAGTCCGTGTCGGCAATCCGGTGCTTGGCCCCGGCCTTTGGCCCAGAACCAGGACTGCCGGGGTTTCGATACAGCCGATCAGGCTGACCCCTTCGGTCATCAGGCAGAATCCTCCGCCACTGGTCGCGGTCATAGCCCTGACCCCGGCAAAAGATGCCCCAGCCACAAAATTAATAGCCGCTATTTCATCTTCTGCCTGTTCTACCACAATACCGAACTCATCCGACTTACCGGCAAGATAATTCAGGATCCCGGTCGATGGGGTCATGGGATAACCGCTATAAAATTTCACCCCGCTGGCAATGGCTCCTAAGCCGATCGCTTCGCTCCCGTTAATATACATTTTACCTGATGTTTTTCCGGACTGGATAGTAATCCTGCTTTTTAGGTTTTTAGTCAGTTCATAACCAGCTTTAGCGCACTTTAAGTTCGTCTCAACTATTTTAGGATCTTTCTTAGCAAAAGCTTCCTGCAACAACCCGGCCAGCAGGCCTAAGTCAAAATTCAACAAGCCACAGCAGGCTCCGACCGCTATAGTATTCGCAAAAATAGTATTACCCCCAATAGTAGAAGCGATCTGGTCCCAGGGGATGCTCACCAATCTCTTATCTTCCCTGGAGAGATGAATACTTTCCCCGTCATAGAAAACAAACGCTTCTGGTTCCAGGTCAGGCCAATGCAGATCGATCGTTTCCTGGTCCAAGGCTATTAAGAGGTCGATTTTAGGTTTCTGCGCGCTCACCGGACGATCGCTGACCCGGATCATAAAAAAATTATGCCCGCCGCGCACCCGTGACATATAATCCTGGCTGGTAAATACTTCATAACCGCCCCGCAAAAAGAGCTTGCTCAGGGCATCACTGATGGTCTGTAGTCCCTGGCCAGCTTTTCCGCCGATAACAATGTTGTAATCTAAATTCATATAAAATCCGTTTCTGGTCGCTAGTCGCTAGTTACTAGTCCAAAATACTATTATCCAAAAGAATAGTATTGAATTGGCCTGTTGTTTTATGTAATAATTAAAAAGATGTTAACCATAAAAACTAGCGACCAGTCACTAGCGACTAGTTACTAATCTGAGGTATAATCATGATCAAACCTAATCCTTTTACGCCGCAGTCTGGCTGGGAACCAAAAATATTCGGGGGACGCGAAGACCAGGTACAGCATTTCCTGAAAACCATGGAAGAAGCAGCAACCAGCCGTTCTAACCATATGGTTATTATCGGTCAATGGGGCATCGGCAAGACTAGCTTGCTTAAGCAATTTAAAAAAATTACCCAGGAACAGGGCTATTTAGCCAGCTTTTGCCCGATCAGCCAAATTAAAGAACGATCCTCTTCTACCGCCGCAGTCAACCTCATCATGCAGGAAATACACAACGGCTTCCCTAAAGCAGTTAAAGAAACAAAATCCGCCAAACAAAAATTACAGCCCCAGGTCCTGTTTACCCAATTTTTGCTGGAACTATGGCCGCAATTGGATACCAGGCTCGCTGTCGTACTGCTGGATGACGTACAAAACCTGGCCAGTGTTTCTGTAGTCATTGACCTGCTCCGCGCAGTCCTGAGCAAAGAGGAAGTAATTACTCAGACCAGGTATTTATTTGTGCTAGCTTCTACGACCGACGGTTGGGAGAGTTTTATTAATAAACATGACCCGGTCGGACGCTTTTTCCGCCGCCGCGAAATGATCGGCAATTTAACTCCTGAGGAAACACATGCAGTGATCATCAGCACGCTGCAAGACACCGGCGTGTCCTTTGACCAGGCTATTATCAAAGAAATATACCATTACACCCAGGGGCATCCCTATGAATTGCAATTGTTGGCCAGTCACCTTTTCGCTGCCCAGCTACAAGGAAAGGTAACCATGAATGAATGGCTACCAGCCTTTAAAACCACGTTACGGGAACTGGGCAAAGATTATTTTCAGAGCTTGTTCGAACGAGCAAGTGACAGGGAAAAAGAAGTATTATTAGTACTGGCGGAGGCTAAAGCAGCATTGCCGCAAAGTGAGATTAGAAGGATAATGATCGTGGAAAAGCATGCTAAAAACTTCCCTGTAGCCAATATAAAAAACTTCCTGTACCGCTTACATGACAAAGGACTGGTTAAACGCCAGGATAACGGAAACTTCCAGATACTTGATCCCATCTTCGGAGAATACGTTAAGAGCAATATCTAAACTCTAATATCTAAATACTAAACAATATCAAATGTCTAAACGTTTGGAAATTGGACCTTAGTGCTTTGGATTTGTTTAGAATTTAGTGCTTCGTATTTCGAATTTATCCTAACGTACTGCTGGATTATATTTTAAGCTATTCGGCAGACAAGGACATTCAAAAGCAATATTGAATTTGGCGATCTTGCCCTGGTTTTTCAGTTCGAAGAGCCGGGGTACCATTTTGTCCCGCAGGTTAACCGGGTCAATAGTATTGATATAAATTTTTGTTCCACCTTCAAACCCAGCCGGCGTATTTACCCGCCACTTGATCAGGATATGCCAGGGCATGGCAAAATCAGCATCCAGCGGCTTATAATACCATTCTTCATTGCAGGGGATGCGCGAACCCATAGCCGCATGGCAGCCATGGACAATATCGCTGAAACCTTTTATTTCCTCATCACTTAATTCCCAGATATTAGAATACGGGCTCTTGGAATACACGGCAATAGTAGGATACCGATGCCCGAAATCGGCAAACGCCACGGCATAATCATTCTCCGCAAAAACCAGGTTCTGGTAGCCGGCATAATTCGCAGCCAGCTCATTGTAAATATTGGGATTGCCCCGCACCAATTCACTTTCTTCTTCAATAGAGGTGCCCCATTCATCGATCGCCACCAGCTGTTTATGCAAATGGTCAAAACTGGCGCCGGCGCTGGAGAGCCAGTTCTGGAATACGCTGATATACCGCACGTAGCGGTTGGTCTGGTGGATAGCCTTGATCGCTTCAATGGTAAATTTAATGTACCAGAAATGCTCTTCCGGAGTAAGCTCCCCGGAGGAACAAAGCTGAGAATCAAATTCAGCAGTATCAGAATAATGTTTGTTAGCCACGACCAGTTCGTGACAGCCGCCAAAAAAAGCGTCAGCCATGTCCAATTTGGTTTCCCGGCTGATCTTCTGCGGATCCTTGCCCAGCAGAGTTATCTTCATATCGATTATTTTGAAAACATGGTCCTGGCCAGCCTGGGTGGACATATAGTTGTTTTTCCAGTTGACCAGGTCTTGCGGCAGGAAAAAAGAATAGTTCTTGACCCAATAATCATAAGAAACTATTTCAAATAAATTAGGGATACGGCGCAATAAAGGGATGGTAGCGCTCAAATCCTGGGCAGCCACATTATACAAAATCTTATATTTATCGCCTTCTTTGACCAGCCGTGATTTTTCCGGCGGGGTATTCAAGTAATTAGAGGCACAGAAATTGCAGTAATTTTCCGGATCGTGCCGTTCTATTTTCTTCGCATTTTTAGGTATCTCATTGGTAATGGGTTTGCCACCCCTGCCAGGCACGGTCCATACCTCAGTACCGGTAAAGGGATTTAATTGTTTAATGGTACCATCAGGCATCTTATCGATATACTTTCCGGTGATCGGCCGGTTATTGGCCATACACACTCCTCTGGCTTGTAAGATGGGATATTTACCCCGCTCTTCTTCCTGAAGAACGAGTCTTCCTGTAAAATTCCTGGCCTCTACCCTGTCTCTCTGCTATCCCTGATAGACTACTAAGAAGGGCGGGGTGAACAGCTTTATTCTACTCAAAAGGGGCTTATATTTCAACAAAAAGTTGTTTATTTTTTCTTTTCTACGGAAGTGATAACAAATTTGAAAATAAACTCTTTTTTAGCGCCTTTGATCTCCATTGGGAAATACAAACCGAATTCCTGGCCCAGATAGGTTTTAGCGTCGTTAGGGAACAAAGGACCAACGTCCCAGCCATAATAGGCTATATCATTGGCCCGGAAAAAAATGTTTTGCGCTGGTATTATGGTTTCGGAAATTGATAATCCGGGAGGCACTACTACCGGAGCTTGCGGGGCAAAACGGTCAGTGAAACGGATATTGCTGGAAACGATCCGCAAACTCACACCGCCGGGAGAAATATATGACATTTCATCATAATTTAACTTAATCCCGTTCTGGGTTTTGTTTTTTAAGTCAAAATTGATGCTTTTGTCATTCACCATGAAATTAACATCAATATCCTCATCGCTGTAAGCAGCTGTCTCGGCAGGAACCGGAGACTGCATTTTAATGCCCCAATCAACGACGCTTACCGCACAACCCGTTAGTAGGACCAAGGAAAGTATCATATACACACAGATTCTTTTAGTCATGTTTCCATCCTTATCAAGCTAAGCAACTTAGCTCATAGTTCTTAGCTCGTAGGATTTTTTATGTGTTTGCTACGAGCCACGAGCTTTGAGCTTGATTGCTGTTTTATTTTCCCAGCACACATAATTTATTCGCTTCATCCACGCAGCGTATTTTACCGTCGTTCCGGGCGGCCCGTTCCTCAATCCACTTCTGCGGGTTATGCTCTGGAATAAAGCCCCCCTTACGTACTACTTCATCTGGTAGTTGGGAATAAAGGTATATTTTTATCCCGGAATCCTTAAATAGTTTGATGACCCGGTCGGTTTTCCACATAAATAACTTAAAATTCTGGTCAACGAAACTAATCCACTGTTCCAGGGGTTTATCCAGGTATTCCACCAGGGTATTCCAGAACAATTCCATTGACTCTGGGTCAGGACAGATACCGCGGATATTTTCCGGTACTTCGGGCCGGCCGTTACAGGGGGCTAATACCAAAGCCTCGCCACCCGGCAGTAAAGCTCCTTTAATGACCATATCAAAACCATTTTGCACATAATAGATGGTTTCGCTGGCTGGTGGACCACCGGGCGACTGCACCAGGTATTTTGTTTTTTCCACTTCAAATCCCAGGTATTTATCTACCGCAGCAGTAACATCCCGGCAGACCTGGTCCGGGTCGCCGCAATCGATCCAGAATATCTTGTCTTTCTGGCTGACCATATCCAACCCAAAGATAATAATTTCTGCTTCTTTGACCGTGCCTGTGGCCTGGTCATAGATGAATCTTTCGCTCATTTTGCGGCACTGTTTGCCATCCTGGGAAAACGGATTATTTTGGCGATAAGGGTCCCGATGCCAGGCATTCTTGCCGGCGACTGAGTCATGATGATGCAAAGCCAGTTTATGGTTAGCCTGGATAGAAGCATGGGCAGCTAATCCGGGGACAATATGCTTGTCAATGCAGGAATAACCGTTCATGTAATGATATTTGGCCTCATGGCCATGTACCCTGACCGGGCAGGAGAGCCACATTTTATGGACATAAACCGGCGTATGATAGGTTGTTTGTCCCAGGTTGATATAATCATCCTGGTGTTCACATTGATTAGGAAATACCTGGTAGGAAAGTTTAAGTTCCTGAGCATACTGATGGATCCAGGCGATAATATTTTTAGCATATATTTCAGGGTGATGGGAACCGGTAGCGACAAAGACAAATACTTCCGCGGGCGAACCTGAGGCAATTTCTGCTAACAGGCAGGAAATTATCTGCTCTTGTAACCCGACTCGCAATTCATCAGATACGACCAGTCCTACTCTTTGGCCTTTGACCACATCACGCAACGCGGGACGGTTCTTAGGGGTTAAAAAACTCTGGCGGATGATCTCGCACGGGCTGCCTGGGATAGCCTGGCTCACTTTAGCTTGGATCAATGGGCCGGCTAAAAATTGATTATCCACATTCAGGGTAATTTTATCTCTACCGTAGGTTAGTTCTATTTTCACCCTGCCCTTCCTTTCCGGCTCAAGCCAAAGCTAATTTTCTCACAATAATATACTTTTATTCTCGAATATAAATATTTCAGTGGAAGAGCGGGGTTCACGGCCTCACCTCGTCAGGAAAATTAGAGATCACTCCGAAAACGCCTAAATGTCGGCAAAGAGTAGCTTGTTTTTTGGAATTTACAGTCCACACATACATATTTAGCCCGGCTATCCTTGCGAGCTCAACCTTCCTGCTGCTTACTTCATTGAGCGGAGTAGAAATGGCACAAGCCTTTACCAGTTTGGCCATTTTGAGCACCCGCAGAAATGGTTTATGCTTATGCAATACTGCAATATTTATGTTCCGACTCTGGCACCGCAAATAGACCAGGGCTGGCCAGTTAAATGAACAAAAGACCGGTGCATATTTTAGTTTAAACTGTTTTAATAATTTTACCAACGCATCAACCAGGGGCTGATAATTCCTGGCGCTATGATATTTCAGCTCGATCATTAATTGCGGACCGAGATAATACGCTTTTAACAGCTCGGCCAGGGTCGGGATATGCTCACCTTGCCCGGCATCATACTGTTTTAGTTCCTGCAGGGCATACTGGGCCAGCCGGCCAAGCCCATTCGTGGTTCGTTCCAGGAACTGGTCATGAAATACTACAATCTTTCCATCTTTGGTCAGTTGGACATCCAGCTCAAAACCGTCTACTCCAAGCTCATGAGCTTTATCAAACGCCAGTATGGTGTTCTCCGGATACTGGCCAGAAAATCCGCGATGGGCAAAAACTTTCATACCTATTCTACCGTTACTGATTTAGCTAAATTTCTCGGCTGGTCTACATCACAGCCGCGCCGTACGGCAATATGATAGGCCAATAACTGCAACGGGATCACGTTGAGCAGCGGCGAGAGTATTTCCAGGGTTTCCGGCACATAGATGACATAGTTAGCTTTTTTCCCGATATTCGCGTCACCAGCAGTGGCCAAGGCAATAATAATTCCGTCACGGGCTCTGACCTCTTCAATATTGGACAATACTTTTTCATAGGTTTTGCATTTGGTGGCAATAGCCAGAACCGGCATGTTTTCATCGATCAAAGCAATGGGACCATGTTTCATTTCTCCAGCAGGATAACCTTCAGCATGGATATAGGAAATTTCTTTTAGTTTTAAAGCTCCTTCCAGGGCGATCGGATAATTAACATTGCGGCCCAAGTACAGGAAATCCGCTTTTTTAAAAAAATCATGGGAAATTTTCAGGATCTCCTCATCCAGCTCCAGGATCTTTTCCACCTGGGAAGGGATATGCATCATTTTTTCAATAATCGTTCGCGCTTCTCCCTGGGACATAATGCCGCGCCTGCGTCCCAGATACAAGAGAATAATATAAAGCGCGGTTAATTGCGCGGTAAAAGCTTTGGTCGAAGCTACCCCGATCTCTGGCCCGGCATGGGTATAAATCGTGCCGTCAGCTTCCCGGGTAATAGTGCTGCCCACTACATTGCAGACAGCCAGTACTTTACTGCCTTTAGCTTTGGCTTCCCTCAGGCCAGCCAACGTATCAGCTGTTTCTCCTGATTGGGAGATGACAATGACCAGTGTTTTAATATCGATGATCGGATTGCGGTAGCGGAATTCACTGGCAATATCCACTTCACTGGGAATTCGCAGATGGTCTTCGAATAAATATTTGCCGACCATACCAGCGTGGTAACTGGTGCCGCAAGCCACGATGAATATTTTATTGATGTCCCGGACATATCCAGGCTCCAGGGTCACTTCTTCCAGGAAAACTTCCCCTTCTTCCGGTATGACCCGGCCGCGGAAAGTATCTTGAATAACTCGCGGTTGCTCACATATTTCTTTAAGCATAAAGTGTTTAAAGCCGGCCTTTTCAGCCATGATCGGGTCCCAGGTAATAGTATGGACCTTCTTCTTAACTTCCTGCCCAGCCTGGTTATAAACAACAATCCCGTCAAGTGTTAGCCGGGCAGTTTCACCGTCATCCAGATAGATGATCTTCCTGGTCCGCTGGAGTATCGCCGGCACATCGCTGGCAATAAAATATTCATTTTCTCCTACACCCAAGATCAAGGGACTCCCATTACGGGCGGCGACTACAGTATGAGGATCTTTTTTAGAAATGATCGCTAAAGCATACGATCCTACCAGTTCCAGTAAAGTATCTTGTAGGGCTTTATGCAGGTCACCCTTAAAATGTTTTTCCAATAAATGGGCTACCACTTCAGTGTCAGTTTCGCTTTTGAAAGAATGGCCTTCCTGGATCAATTGTTTTTTCAGGAGATGGTAATTTTCAATGATTCCGTTATGCACGACTACCAGGTCGCCCGCGCAATCAGTATGGGGATGAGCATTTTCCTCACTGGGTTTGCCATGGGTTGCCCAGCGGGTATGGCCAATGCCAACCGTCCCGGCTAACGGATTTTGGGTAACTGTTTCTTCTAAATTTGAAAGTTTTCCAGCGCTGCGTCGCAGCTGTATCTGGCCATCCTGCAGTACCGCTACCCCGGCTGAATCATAGCCCCGGTATTCCAGCCGTTTTAATCCGTCAATAAGTATACTGATCGCGTCTTTCTTACCAATGTAGCCGACAATCCCGCACATAGAATTTCCTCCGGAAATTAGTTCATAGTTCATTGTTGATAGTTGATAATAAATACTATTTAATTAATCTGATCATTTCCTTGACCGCTTTATCTAAGCCTACAAAAACCGCCCGGGAAATAATGCTATGCCCAATATTCAGTTCATGCATCCCCTTAATAACAGCTACTGGTCGCACATTATCATAATTCAAACCATGACCGGCATTCAGGCCCAGCTTGACTTTTACCGCTAATTGAGCCGCCTGCCGCAATTTATTGAGCTCATTATTTTTTTGTTTTTTATTACTGGCGTTAACGAAAAAACCGGTATGCAGCTCAATAATATCTGCGCCGACCTCAGCGCTGGCTTTGACCTGCTTTAAATCTGGAGCAATGAACAGGCTGACCGGGATACCTTTCTGATGAAAGCGGCTGATAGTATTTTTTAACCTTTTCCTTCCCTGCACGACATCCAACCCACCTTCAGTGGTAAGTTCTTTTCTTTTTTCCGGCACCAGGGTCACCATATCCGGCCCGATCTTTAAGGCGATCTTGATTATTTCTTCGGTGGCAGCCATTTCCAGGTTTAATTTGGTTTGGACAGCCTGGCGTAACTCATAAACATCAGCATCGTGAATATGCCGTCTGTCTTCACGTAAATGTACAGTAATGCCGCAGGCTCCGGCTTTTTCCGCTATCCTGGCTGACTCCAGGACACTCGGTTCCATACCCCCGCGAGCTTGCCGGAGAGTAGCGATATGGTCTATATTTACACACAAAATAGTCATTTATATAACCTCAAAATACTTATCGATTCTGTATACGCTATACGCTACCAGCTATACGCGTTTTATTTTAGTGTCCCAAGTAATATTTAACATAAGCCCACAGCAATAGAGCCAATAAAAAAGAGATCAGCTTGACATCCAGATTACTGATCATATCGCGCTTGTTGAAGCTGGGCCGTAATTGCCAATGGAAGCGTTTATTAGTAGTATTGGAGCTGGCATATAAATTAGTGATCTCTTTTTCCAATGTTTCTACGCTCAGGTTTGATAATATTTTCTTATCATGGACCAAGGCAATATCCCCGGTCTCTTCACTGACCACAATTACCGCAGCATCAGTTTCTTCGGTCAAGCCTAATGCTGCCCGATGACGGGTACCCACAGATTTCGGCAGGTTAGTACTTTTAGATAACGGCAGGATACAAGCCGCAGCAGCGATACGATCATGCCTGATGATCACTGCCCCATCATGCAATGGAGAATTGGGGGTAAAAATTGTGCCTAACAGTTCAGCGCTGACTTCACTATTGATCTTAGCCCCGCTTTCGATATAATTACGCAATCCGGTAGCCCGTTCCAGGGCAATAATCACGCCCATTTTTTTAGCCGAGCAAGCTTCGATCGCCTTGCCTATTTCCGTAACAAACTCCGGCCGCAGGAAAATATTAGTAAAACGATTCGCTCCAATTTGCGCCAGGGCATTGCGTAATTCGGGCTGAAAGACAATAATAGCGGTAATCACTCCGATGGTCCAGAAACCGCCCATGATCCAGCGCAGAACCGGCAATTGCAGGATTTGAGCAAAGATCGTGACGATAGAGAGAATGATCAATCCCTTTAATACCTGTACTGCGCGAGTATCCCTGATCAGCATAAATAACTTGTAAAATAAAAATGTGACGATAATAATATCAATAGTCCCTACAGCTACATCTTTGATGATAAAAGGTATTTCCGGCATTAGTCACCTCTTTTTATCGCCTCTAGTACTTTTAGTAGTTCTTTAGTTTGAGCCACATCATGTACACGTAATATGCTCGCCCCCTGAAAGTATCCCCAGGCCGCAGCAGCCAGGCTGCCATTCAAGCGCTCTCCTGGGACATGTCCTAATATATTGCCGATCATTGATTTACGCGATATTCCTAAAAGCACTGGTGCTCCAAGCGACCTAAATTCTGCCAGCTTTTGCAGCAGCACCAGGTTATGTCCCAGGGTTTTGCCAAAACCAATACCAGGATCAATAATAATATTTTCCCGGGCTATACCCAAGCTGGCCGCGCACTGTATCCTTTCCTCCAGGAATTGGAACACTTCGCTGACCACATCTTGATAATGCGGATTTTTCTGCATCTGTCGCGGTGTCCCCTGCATATGCATAAGCACGACTTTAGCTTTATATTTAACCACCACCTTAGCCATTCTCCGGTCGAAACGTAAGGCCGAAATATCATTAATAATCCTGGCTCCCTGAGCCAGGCAGGCAGCGGCTACTTCTGACTTATAAGTATCGATGGATATTGGCACCCTGGTTTTTTTGGCGAGCGCTTTTACGATGGGCAAAATACGGGCTAGTTCTTCCCGGGCTGAAACAGGAGTACTGCCGGGACGGCTGGATTCCCCGCCGATATCAATAATATCAGCTCCTTCTTTTACCATTTCTAAAGCGCGACTAACCGCTAATCCGGAGTCAAGATACTTCCCGCCGTCAAAAAAAGAATCAGGAGTAACATTCAGGATACCCATGAGTTGCACTTTTTTTACTTGTCGAAAATAATTATCAATAGTATTTTTAATGCGCGCGGCGAGTTCTTTTAGACTAAAGGGCTGATACTGTAATTTGAAGATCAACTTGCGGTACTGGGCTGGAGTGCCGATCAGTAAGGCCGGAGCACTTCCCTGTTTTAGAGCCATTACCTCCCGGGCACAGGCTGTTTCCCCGCCCAGGGAAAGCATTTCCTGCTTCAGGATATTGGCGGCGCGATGATCGACCTTTTCGATCTTTATTACCAGTAAGTCAGCTTTATCAGCCATTAGCTTGATACCATAAAGATCCACGCCTATCTTGGCCATCTCCTGTTTGATATCCGCGACCGTTAAAACTCTCGGTGAAAGCATAAGACCACCCGCTCAAAATCTCAAATTTCAAATCTCAAATTATTTATTGATCAACGACAACGCTTCGGCTCTGGTCCTGGCGTCTTTCAGGAAAATACCCCGCATCGCGCTGGTAACCGTCTTGGACCCGGGCTTTTTAATGCCTCTCATAGTCATGCAAAAGTGTTCTGCCTCAATGATCACCATAACCCCCTGGGGCTTGACCGCCTTCATCAGGGTATCGGCGATCATCATGGATAACCGTTCCTGCAGTTGCGGACGGCGGGAAATGGTATCCACCACCCTGACGATCTTAGACAATCCGGTAAGCCTTCCTTTTTGCGGCAAATAGGCGACATGAGCTTTCCCGAAAAAAGGGATCAGATGATGTTCGCACATGGAATATAAGGGGATATCCCGGACCAGCACAATTTCCGAATAGTCCTCTTTTTCATAATATACTTCTAGGTCTGCAGCCGGATCACGGTGTAGTCCGGCAAAGATCTCCTCATACATATCTGCTACCCGCCGGGGAGTGCCCACCAAACCTTCGCGCCGCGGGTCATCGCCGATCGCTTCCAAGATAGCCTGAACAGCCTGCTCAATTTTTGGTTTGTTTATTTTCATTTTTGGTTTCATCAGTTGATCCATTCTTGCCATTTGGCTGTTTCCCATTGGCTAATGGCGGTAATTCCTTACCTTCCAGAATAAGTTCCAGCTCTTCGCCTTCCAGCACTTCCCTTTCGATCAGTTTAGCGGCCAGCAGGTTAAGTTTATTGATATTATCTTTAAGCAGTTTCTGGGCCCTGGCCAGCGCCTGGTCAATGATCCCTTTTTCTTCTGAGTCGATCAATTCGGCTGTTTTTTCACTGTATGTTTTTTCCTTGGTAATATCCCTGCCTAAAAAGATCTCTTCAGCCTGTTTTTGCATAGTCATCGGCCCAAGTTTTGCGCTCATACCGTATTCCCTGACCATTTTACGGGTTAGTTCCGTAGCCTTACCCAGATCATTATGCGCCCCGGTTGTTATCTCATTAAAAATAAGCTCTTCAGCCACCCGGCCGCCTAGCAGTACCGCCAGCCGGTCCAGGATCTCTCCCTTGGTTGTCAGATAACGGTCTTCCAAAGGTAATTGCAAGGTATAGCCCAGCGCCGGACCGCGGGGGATAATAGAAACTTTATGTACCGGATCGGTCCCAGGAATAAGCTTAGCGATCAGAGCATGACCACTTTCATGATAGGCAATGATCTTCTTTTCCCGGTCGCTGATCAAGCGGCTTTTGCGCTGTGGTCCGGCAATAACGCGGTCGATCGCCTCTTCCAGATCGGCCATTTCTACAGCTTCTTTTTCCTTACGCGCGGCCAGCAGGGCAGCTTCATTGACTAAATTGGCCAGGTCAGCCCCGACAAAACCCGGGGTGCGCCGGGCAATTACATTTAAGTCTATTTCTTTGGCTAGTTTTACAGTGCGGGTATGAACCGCCAGGATCTCTTCCCGGCCTTTCAGGTCAGGACTGGCGACAGAGATATGACGGTCAAAACGGCCTGGCCGCAACAAAGCCGGGTCAAGCACATCCGGCCGGTTCGTCGCCGCGATCAGGATAACGCCTTCTTTGGTATCAAAGCCATCCATTTCTACCAGCAACTGGTTCAGGGTCTGCTCGCGTTCATCATGCCCGCCGCCGATGCCGGCGCCGCGATGGCGCCCTACGGCATCTAGTTCGTCAATGAACAGCAGGCTAGGCGCAGTACGCTTGCCTTGTTCAAACAAATCGCGGACCCGGGAAGCCCCGACGCCGACAAACATTTCCACGAATTCACTCCCGCTGGAAGAGAAAAACGGCACTCCCGCTTCACCGGCGACAGCTTTAGCTAAAAGAGTCTTACCAGTACCCGGTGCGCCATATAATAATACACCTTTAGGGATCTTGCCTCCCAATTTCTGGAATTTTTTCGGATTTTTTAAGAAAGCAATAATTTCCTGCAGTTCTTCTTTTACTTCATCTATGCCAGCCACATCCTTGAATGTTATCTTTTGCTTGCCGGAAGCATTTTGCAGGCGCGCTTTGCTGCGGCCAAACGACATCGCCTGCTTGCCTCCAGCCTGCATTTGTTTCATCATGAATAACCAGAAAACTACCAACAGGATGACCGGGCCGAAATACCAGATAAAATTATTCAAGTAGCTCCACCAGGTTTTCTCTGCTTCGCCGCTGAATTTCACGCCATGGCCCTCTAAATCCCTGACCAGATCCGGGTCAGTGACCGGCGTCGTGCGAAATTCAGCTTCTTTTTTGCCATCATCATAGAATTTACCGGTGATGATATTATTCTTAGCTTCAATAACCGCGCTGATTACCCGGTCACTCTTGATCAATTGCTTAAAAGTGCTATAGGGCAGGTCAACAGCCTGTTGTTTCTTGCCGATTTGCTGCGACAAGGCAGTCAGTCCGATTATCAGTAATACCCAAAAAGCTAAGCCCTTCATGAAATTTTTCAATTTAATTTACCTCTATTTCTATAATAGTTTTGGTTTCTGGTGATATTTTCACCCGGTCATCGATGCGGCCTAAGGTACATAAGCTGATAATCCCCTGATCATCAACAATCACTGGTACAAGGTCCCGTTTATTGATACCGATCTTTTGCTCTATAAAATAGTCTTTCAATTTTTTTGTGCCGCCCAGGCCGTACGGCTGGAATCGGTCACCAGCTTGGCGGGTGCGCAAACGCAATGGCCCGTAGACAGTGCCGGCATCAAGACAAGTAAGGTTTTTTCTTTTAGTTCTTTTAAACAAAACTGCTTTTTTTTTCAGCCGGGCCGTTATCTTCAAGCCCAGCTCAGGAATCTGGGTTTCTCCTGGTATGGCTAGGGTGTAAATAGCGGCTGTTTCAGCTTTTTTTGCCTGGTTCATGGCGGAGAAAATCAGCTTATCATATTCACGCCGGCAATAAAGATTGCGTCGGAGAGGTAACATTTTATGCGCGCCTTTATTGATCGCTAAAGAGCGGATTTTTTCTACCTGTTCATACGGCAACGGGGCGATTAGCCTGATTAAACGCCGTTGCAGCCAGACTGGCAGTTTAGAGAAACGTTTGCTATTTAAGACAGTTGCTCCGGGCTTTTGTTCCAGGCATTTAGCTGCTTCCCGGTTAGACTGTTCTTGTAAGAATTGGTCTTCTTCCCGTTCCAGGGCACTAAGATGCAGGAGATGCTGATAAATTTGAGGATTATAGTATTTAGCTAATTCCGGTAATAACTTAAGTCTGATCCGGTTACGCAGGTAAGCTGTTTGCCGGTTAGTAGCGTCGGTCCGGAAAGGTAATTTTTGCTGCCTGGCAAAGGTTTCAATATCCTGCCGCCAGCTGGAAAGTAACGGGCGTACAATTCTACCCCGGGCCACCGGCATTCCGGCTAAACCTGTTTTACCGGTACCCCGCAATAAGAACAGCAGTACTGTCTCTGCCTGATCATTAGCATTATGCGCTACCGCAATTTTGTCAGCCTGAATGTCTAAAGCCATCTTTTCCAGGAAATCATAACGCAGTAACCGGGCTGCTTCTTCAATGGATAAGCCGTGTTTGCGGGCATACTTTCTGACGTCCTGTTTCTGCGCATGAAAAGGCAGATCATACGTCCGGGCTACCCGGCGGACAAAAGCTTCATCCCGGTCAGCCGCCGGCCCGCGCAGGCCATGATTGAAATGCGCTATCTGGAGAGCCCAATGATATTTATAGCTGAGGGTTTTAAGCACCCGCAACAAAGCTACCGAGTCTACCCCGCCTGATACAGCTACCAGGATCTTATCGCCTTTCTTTAAAAGACCTTGTTTTTCAATGAATTCTTCTACTTGTTTAACTAACATAGACAACTCGAATTACTCGAATGATAGCTAATAGCGCGAATATTTATTCGTTTAATTCGCTATAATTCGGTATTTATTTGTGTTTTAAAGTGGCTGGGGCGAGAGTTGAACTCGCGACCAACGGCTTATGAGTCCGCTGCTCTACCAACTGAGCTACCCAGCCTAGTGTCATAACTACAGGACACTTCAAGATAAAACAAGGAAGGCAAAGGAACCGCCTTCCTATAGTGTTCTATAACAGAACACTAATATTATAGCACTTTTTTTATTCTAAGGCAAGGGGTTTCAGGACACTATTCGATTTCCTTCTTGTTCCGGACTTCAGTCATAATAAAGCTGCGTACCGCGGTAAGGTCATATGAATTGAGGCGAAGAAAAGACAATCCCAGCAAATAACACCGTTCCACCGGATATAAAGTACACCAGGCAGTTTTGACCGTGCAACGGATAAAAATATTCAGCAAGCCTGGTAATTTAAAAGTAATGGAAAGTTCAGCGCCGTCAGGGAAGCTGGTTGGTGACTTCAGGCAACAACCGCCCTCGCTCAGGTTCACAAAAGAACACAGCTCAGAATGCATAATGCCGTCACTGCCCTTGCCGGCAACTTGCGCATGCCCTTCATATCTTATGCGCGAGGTGCGCCGACGATCCGGACCGGTATATGTCTCGCTTACCATCTGCCTATCTCCTTATAATCAAAGCCACGATACTGACCATATTCTGAAAATCGACTGCCTTATCATACCCGAAACCAACCATAAAATACAACCAATTTATTTGCAGGCCGCCGGTATAATGCCAACGGCTGTCCAGTTTCTTGACCCGTGATGGTTCATAATATGTGCCGGCGCGCCAGTCGACCTGCAGGTTCCGGTGGATATGCCACAGGTAATTGCCGCCAAGATGCAGGTCATAAACCCCGGCATCCTTGAATTCATAGTTTTCCATTCCTGAAACCAAACCTGAACCGACCAGTACCGTATTATTCTGCTTACCGATGTAATTTGTATCTAACCCGATAGACGAATCTTTGGCATACTCGTAGTTTAGGCCTATGCCGGTACACATGGGGATGGTCACATTACGGTACCATTTAATGCCAGTATCTACGGGCAGACCAGTTCTTAAGTCCGTAACCAGGAAAGATCTTTCCTGAAAGCTAAAAGTTATCTTCGGCTTATAGACAAAACCTAAAGATAACTTTTCATTATATTTATATAAAATACCCAAATCTACATTGGTGGCACTGACTTCTTGTTCATCATCGATATCAATATCAGCGACCTTATTACCCTGGAAATTAACCGGGTATTTCATGCGGATACTTTCTTCCACATTAAGGGTATTAATATTGATGCCGATGGCTATGTTATTGCTGATTTGCAGGGAGACTGGAAAGGAAAATGAGGTTACGGCTAAGCGCAGATCGTATTTTTCCAGGGTAGTAGTGGATAAAGCTTTCCCGTCAAAATTCTGTTCCGCCGCATACGGTTGGTCATAGACTAGGCCCACAGCGATATTATAGCAGGTGCCTAACCGGTGCGTGCGCCCGACAATACCGGCAAAATAATAACTGAGCGGGAAACTATCCTTAGAGCCATTTTGGTCAAAATCTGTCTGGGAATTATCCAGCCTGCTTTGGGCCAGGCCGACATTCAGGACGTCTGGTGAAAAAACTAAACCAGCCGGATTATAATGTACTGCGTTTAAGTCATTGGACTTGCCCAGATACGCGCCGGCCAAACCGACCAGGCGATGGTCACCAATGACATAACCGCCATAACCATTATAATTTCCCAGCGCCAGCCCTGCCGCAGGCAATAATAAATAAGAAAAAAGCAGTAGTATACGAAAAATTGATTTTATCTTCATATGTAAGTAATTTTAGGCATTATTTGGAAAAAAGTCAATTAAAATAGAATGAATCTTTATTACCTGCGCTTTAGTCCTCTTGTTATATTATTATCTTAAGACCGTCCCCTGTCTTCTAATAAGAAGGACAGCGGGAGTCCGCTGTCCTTTTTATATTCGTTCTGCGTTATCTTATCTTATTATCTTAAGACTGTCTTCTATTACTGTATTACTGCTCTTACCCTTGCTTTCCACCTAGCGGTGGAATATGGTTAATTGAGATTAGAAAGTGCTCAGAGCTGAACGTTTCCAACCGCTGGAGGTCTTGATATATACATAATTAGTATCCCAGGCAACATCACCTACAGCGCCGTTACCGTCTGAACTACTGGTTGGGGTATACGTTTGCTCCATTCTGAATTGGTTATACCCTACGGAACCTTTTACATGTAATTGAGAAGTTGGAGTAGGAACATTACCACCAATAGCCCAGAAACCAGTGTTATCAATTTTCCCTCTATAATTCGACGCACCAGTAGAGAAAATGATTACGTTATTGCCATTAATACCAAGATTACCATACTGATTATTGGTAAGAGTCGACTCAGTACCATTTGAACGCAAAACTAAGTTTCCAGTATGGGTTGACCCCCCTTCTATCTTGGCAAAACAATCGCTTGAGCCAGAATACACATGCAATTGATTAACCGGAACGATTCCCAAGCCGACTTTATTATCCACAAGCGTCAGCGGCGAATTTGCCCAGTTATTGGTAAAAAATGTTATGGAGTGTGAAGGGGCAACGAACTCCAGTTCATTATTAACTGCGTTGTTCAAAATATATGCCTCTGTCGGGTTAGAATTACGCAAAACAAGATATGCGTGTTTCCCTGAACCGCTAGCTTCCACCTTTAGGAAAGCATCCACGCCAGTAGATTTCACATGCAGAAGACTATCCGGAACGTTAGTACCGATACCAACCCTGCCAACACTATCAATGACGAACCTATCAGCCGCAGCAGTATTATCAGCTATATGCAGCTTGCTGGGATTACCACTGTCTACATACATACCAAATTCCCTGCCACCAGTCGCTGTGTTGGACATCTTGATCCCACTGCCCCAGCCTGGGCCGGACGAAGTGAGTTGTAAAGCTGTATTATTCGTTACCCCTTTATCAATCGTTAATCCGGTTCCGGCAGTCATAGTAGCAGTGCCAATACCTATTTGGTTTCCAAAATATACCCTTGAATCTCCATAGATTTTCATTGCATCAACCCAGTCGCTGTTAGCCCATCTAAATATATCAGCACCAGCTACATTATGCCCAGCTTTAAAAGTCCAAGCGCCACCCGGCACCCCTAAGTATGTATAAATACTGCCGTCAGTGTGGACATATGCTAATGTATGTGTAGTCGTCCCGCCTTTTAAATAAATGAATGGATTAACACTAGCCCGGCCTAAAGTTAAATTGGTGTCATCATTAAGGATATTACTATTTGCGATCCAGTTGGTGCCATCATGCCTGAGAGTCTGTCCTGAGGTTCCGGAAGGTAAACCACCGCCGGTCGCGGTCTGCCAGGTGCCTACGCCAGAGGCGTCAGAGGTTAAAACCTTGCTGGCGCTTGCTCCGGTAGCCATTTTAAACCCAGTCATTTGCGCCGTTCCTACAACATCCAATTTTTGCGTCGGCGCAGTAGTACCTACCCCTAAATTACCAGTCACTGACAAGTCTCCAGCCCAAACGCTTACAGCTGTCAGCATCAACATCAATGTTAGAATTATTATCAATCTTTTCATTTACTTTTCCTCCCCTCGATTATTTTTAAACTCATTACATTCTATCTATTATTCCCCCTTTCCTTTCATGATTATTCTACTATTACATTTCCAGTACCGCTGAAAATAACCTTGCCGGTACTGCTAATGCTGGGATTACCATAGATAATAGTCCTGCCGGTAGAGGTAGTCCAGGTAGAGTCATAACCACCAGCTATGGTCACGTTTATCGCGCGGTTGAAGGAAGTATTCTCTGTGAAGATACCTTCCTGGAGTTGAATGGTATTACCCGTAGCCGCGGCGTTATAGGCTGCCTGCAGGGTACTATAATAGGTAGTATTGATTCGCGCTTGCCGCGCGCACAGCATACTCACGTAGATGTCTTTAGTAAGTCCGTTACCATAGGTCAAAGTGATTTTCCCAACCTGATTGTAGAAATACCCGGTCCGATTTACCGTGATCGTAATAGTATCGGTTTCCGTTGTGGTACTGCCGGAAGTTGGGCTCACATTGGTGATCCAGGGCACGTTCTCACTGATGGTCCAGGTCATCAAGCTCTTCGGTGTGACATTCGTGATATTGACTGTCCCAGTAGTGTTACTTGCTGTTATTATCACATTCTCCGGGTTCGCTTCAGCTGCTGGTATGCCGGGGATATCTCCTACGTAAAGTTTCAATGGTATTTTAGTGGTCTTGTAGTACGCGGGTGCTGATCCGGCAGTCACGCTGATCTCCGTGGTATATAAACCGTCAGCCAGTCCGGAACGGTTAACAGTAGCAGTAATAGCCTGCGCTTGGCCACCCGTGATCGAGCCGCTATAAGACGATAAAGTCAGCCAGGCAGCATCTTCACTAATAGAGTAGCTTATGTTTTGGTTGCCCAGACCGATAGTCTTAATGTAAAAGTCTTTGGCTTCACTCTGGTCTACTTTTCTGTAAACCAGTTCCTCCGGGTATAATGAAGCTTCTAATCCTAAGACCACGAAGACTTTCTGGTTGGTGGGATTTGGACTGCCAGCATCTTTGTCCCAATCCGCGGCAATCAGATCGCCTAAGCCGTCATGATTAACATCCCCGCTATTGACTACATGCGCCGGTCCAAGCCAGTATCCATAACCATTATCCCTGGACTGGTTCGTAGTAGTATAAGTCAGATTTGGCGTACCAGCGCCACCTGACCAATCAGCCCGGCCTAACCAGACGTTAACATCCGCAGTGCCACCCTGGGCGATCTCATCCATACCGTCAGCGTTAACATCTTTGACAAAAGTATTGCCGGCTATAGAGCAATCTTTCGTAGCGTCTACATCAACTGTCCCGCTGAAACGATTCGTTTTAGACAGCAGTAAGCAGCTGCTAATTAAGATATCCTTCTTGCCATCGCCATTAACATCACCAACTGGGGTGTTTTGTACTCCCTGCTTAACTAGTTTTGCGTCGGCATTGGTCGGCATAAGCTTGGTACCCCAGGACTTGGCACTTGACGCGCCATACAAGATGCAATGATAGTATGGTCCTGTTGCTGTTTCATTAATTAAACCAGTAACGATATCAGCATATCCGTCATTGTCAAGATCAGCAACCATCAGGTCGTGACCAGCCCAAGATATATTAGGATATGTAGTCTTATCCACTTTCACGGCCAGAATGTCGCTCATTGGACAATTGTCTATATAATAATCAGTGTTCCAGCTAGCGCGGCCAAAGATAATATACAGATTCGCTTCATTGGGTGTATCACTGGTCTGGGGTGCTAATACTACCATATCATCATAGCCATCGCCATCAATGTCGCCAGCTGCTATTTCATGTCCAAATGTTGTCCAGATGCCATTAAGCAATTGAAATTTTACGTCAACATTATCATTTTGATTAGGGAAATTCAGTATTGTTTCCCCTGACTTTTCCGCATCAGTTTTACCAAAAATCACTGAGACTGATCCTCTTCCCTGTCTTGAGAAAGAAGATGACTCAGCTTTGTCTCCAATGATCACATCATCATAACCGTCGCCATTAACATCAGCCAAACAGACGTCTGCGCCCAGGAAAGTATTACCATAGCCATTGCCGCCTCCCATATAATCATAGCCGTAGAACTTCATGGAGGAATTCAGACTGTCACTGGTTAACCAGCCGTCTGCTTTGCCATAGATAAGATAAGCCGCGCCTTTATAATGTTTATTCGCAGTACCGAAGTAGTCTAAACCGCCAATGAGCACATCCTGGTATCCGTCTCCATTAACGTCTCCTACGGCCATGGAATCGCATTCTCTCAAGGCATGGTCTTTATTCTGCGCGTAAATAGCATCAGACAGCGCCAGAGACCTGGTGGTCCGGGAGTAGTTCTTGGCATTGATATACACGTATCTGATGCCTGCCGTACCGGCGTCTATTTTCAAAACAGTCGCGTAACTTTCTGCCGATAATCCGCTATAGTTGATCGTGCAGGTAATAGTATCGGTTTCTAGGCTGGTAGTGCCGCTGGTCTGGTCTAGGGACAGCCAGGTGGCAGCAGAATCTTTCGTGATGGTCCAGTTTATTGTGCCTAAGCCGAGATTCTTAATGCTAAATGTCTGCTGCATCGAAGTGATGGAAGACGACGGTTGTTCGACCATGATCGTCTTCGGGTCTACTAATAGTTCCCCGACAACAGGAACGCTAACAGGAATAGTAGCCGTGCCAACACCGGAACCAAGCTGATTCTGACCAGTAATAACAATATTAGCTGTGTAGGTCTGCCCGGATGCAAAGGTACTTGTGTCTACTACTACCTGCAGCATATAGTCATCCAGATCATCGTAGCTGTATGAACCGAGAGTGGCAGTACTCCAGGCTTCATTATTGTTATGATCGCGATATTTCATCGTCAACCAACCGCTGCCATTAGTGTAATTAACTTCTATTTTATAGTTTATCTTCTGTCCGCCATCGTTAGCAATGTTCAAATAACGTTTCTTGGTGGAGACCAGTTCTGAGTTGGCATAGGAGAGACTCTTGGGTTGTACGACCAAGCTGGCCAGAGTGTCACTGTTAAGCACCTTACTATCCGGATTTCTCGGATTCGTGCCATTGTTTACTTCTACGCTATCAGAGTAACCGTCATCGTCCGTATCCGGGTCCAAGATGTCTGTGCCATAGCGGGTTTCCAGCGCATTAATTAAGCCATCGTTGTCTGTGTCATTTTCCATTACATCAGGCATGTCGTCGCAATCTGAGTCCATAAAGCAGGATAAGCTAACTTTAGCAATACCATTCGTGCCGATCGACTCTTCTTTCCTCCGGCATTTGCCGTCAGACACATTGGTAACAAAAACCCAAGGCGAGTTCTCGCCGACCCCACTGCATAAAGTAGATCCTATACCGCTAAGCTTAGTAGTACAGGAACCCAGGAATGAGCAAGATTTATCAACAGCAAAAGCCAAGGTGTAGAAACCAGAAACATTATAAGTATCGATCCAGTTATTCAAAGCAGTAGCCGTAGTTACAACCTGCCAATCAAGAGGAGTGCCGGTAAAGCCATTAAAGGCACCAACCACTACTCCGTCGGTAATATTAATATCTGAATCGTAAAGAACGGCTGAATCGTTCTTATTGACATAACCGAATTTATATTCGCTGACAGTATCTGATTCAGCTCCGATATTGAATACAGTCTTCAGATACGTATTATTATTATATTTCTCGCGGTAATCATTAGTGGCTGCCCGCGCCGAGCGGTTATAGCAAACCCCGTCTTTAGTGTACCAGCGCACATCATCAACCCAAATACTGACGCTCTTACCCGAAAACTGATCTGATCCCTGGGCGCTGACAGAAAATACCATTTTCATTTTTCCCAGGCAGAGATTGGCGTATTGATAGTCATAGACATGTTTAAAGCCATATTCATCCAACCAGTAAAAACTGTGTCCGTCCACTAAGACATTTACCGGTATGCTTACTTCCTGCCAAGCTGTACTATTAACATTAAAACCAGAAACCCGGCTACTGTCATCAAGCCAGATAAAAGCCGCTTTATCCGGTCCGCGATAATCTTCAAATTTCATAAATACATGATCAGCTTCTGACCCCACGGCCAGGTGCTCACTATCTCCTTTTTCCACTTTCAGCCAAAATTTAATTGTGCCTCCGGCATAATCAGAAAGGTCTATCGTATCCTTGGTCCGGAAAATGCCCCAGCCGCCGCCATACATCACTGTGGAAGCGAATATTTTAAGCTCCATTGCCCTGTTGCCTTCGGGGATGGTGTTACCAGCGCCGGTACCGCCGCTATACTTATATTCAGGATACTCACTGACCGTTCCTCTGACTCCGTATTGTAAACTTTCACCTTTGGGAGCATAATGGTCTGTGTCGGTGACATAATTGGCTTCCGCGTGAATTTGTCCATAAGGGGTTTCACCTTCTAAGCCCCAGGTAAAGATATCCCAGCCCTGATTCCCGCCGACAGCTTCTCCTTCCAGCCCGGCCTCAGAATAGAAATGGAACGGCGATGTAGTCTTCGTATCTTGCGCGTTGAGTCCCCACCATTCTTCATTCATACAGCCGTCTGGGTACAAATAATTGTTTGTATAACCGCTATCTTTAACTGGATAGCCGGGATACTTATCGTGTACTAGCGGACTGCTCCCTTTATATTTCCAGAATTCATCCACCCATTCAAAAACCATTCCGCCTACCACATTATTCGCCGCATTGAAGGAAGAAAGATTTTCATGGATATTACTCCACTGCCAGCTCAGTCCTTCTTTCTGACTGCCTTGATCTTCATATTCCAAACTGCTATCTGGATTGTAATGCCAGGCGTCCACTCCGTATTCAGTCAAGAATATGGGCTTGGTCGTGTAGCTGCTAAACAGCTTAAAGAGAACGGAAAAACTATTACCCCGGTAACTGTTTATACCTATAATATCTATATTATTGTTATTGACTAGCCGCGATAAACCGTCTTGATAGAGGCTGTAACTCGGGTAATGCGGTTCCCCGAGACAGGCCATTACCGGATGTTGAGAATCTATAGATTTGGCCACATCCGCTACATAATTAACAGCGTCACAGGCATCGTTAAAGGTGTTGTATTTCCACATAAATAAGCCTGGATCGCCATTAGCATCGAAATTGTAATTAAATTCATTGCCGATCATCCACATCAGTATTGCGGGATGATTTTTATAGGTATTTACTACCTTAGTGGCGGTATATTGATTGGCATTAAAATGATCAATTATCATGATCACCATCAGCCCGTTTTTGTAAGCTTCGTCTAATACCGCCAGCCCGGCGGTAGCAGCCGCGCTGTTTAAATTGCCCATATACGGCATGCCGTGCAACCAGTCTGGTTCATTATCAGTAGGATCAACTTCATTAACCATATATCCGTCGGCAGCATAATCTGCCTGCCAGGTGTTGGGGTTGTACATTACGCCATCGGTGTCTTCATTAAAATACAAGGAAGAATCAGTGTCACAACCAAGATCCATGTATATCCGGATCGTATTGAATCCTGCTTCTTTAATGCGCGGGAAATCATATTGCGCCATATCCCACATTCTCTTCCGCGTGTCATTCTCAAATGGTCCTCCAGGAGGATATGTTTCTGCCGGCCAGAATTGCCCAGGCGACCAACAGACTCCTTTGATTATATAGTTCACAGGATTTTTCAGGGTTCCGTCCTCTCTCCGATGCTGTACTATCAATTGCCTTCCGCTAACACTCACCGCACTCGGACTTGTCGGTACTGCCGCCATTACTTCAAAAGCTACCAGCAATATTACGATTATACTGATCATTAACCAGACATACTTTTTTAGGCGCTTCATAACTGTTCTCCTCCCTGGGATTATTTGTTCTCTCTTGTCCTTATATAATAAAAGGAACAATCAATACCGTTTTCACGATACCAATTGTTCTTATACTTAATATGTATTGCCAGTTTCCTTAAAACTCTTCGCCTCATTCTGTCTATTATCCTTAGAATAAACCAAATAATTTTAATGCAACCGCGGCTTTTTCCTTTTTTTACTTTCCCGGCCTTGCTCCGGAGACCTCCTTATGGCAAAAAAATAAGGTTACCCTGATTAAGAGTAACCTTAAAAATATGGCTCCTGCGCATACAACTAATTATTATATTGCTTTCTACTTTTTGTTTCATTTTTCCTTTCCGGAAAAATAAAGCACAAAATACAAATCAATAAAAATTATTTTATTTATTAACACGTCTTTCTTATAACAACTACTTGAAAAAATGTCAAGAAATAAAAATTTAGGTTAATGACGTTTGTTGCCTGCGTTTTAAGCGCAAAATACTCAGGAAAAACCGGCGAACGTTATTTCCACCCCCAGGACATGGCCCCCGTATTAATAGTAAACAATAGGATATCCTGGTTAATGAAAAAACGGTTACTAATTAAAGTAACCGTTTTTTTACTGGTTGCGGGGGGAGGATTTGAACCTCCGACCTCCGGGTTATGAGCCCGACGAGCTACCAGGCTGCTCCACCCCGCGATAAAAAAAACTTCGTTTTTTAGTTCATAGCTCTTAGCTCATAGTCAGTAGTTTTAATCTTTCCTACGAGCTACGAACTACCAACCCCGAGCTAATTACCTGGGCGAGGAGGGAGTTGAACCCTCAAGACCATAAGGCCAGCAGATTTTAAGTCTGCCGCGTATGCCATTCCGCCACTCGCCCCAGTCTATTAGTTATTTCAAGGCTGGGAGTTATAATACTATCCCAAAAAGCCTTTTCTGTCAACCTATATCTTTTCTGCCAGACCCGTGACTCGGGACTCGCAGACTTATTTCTTTACTTGTTTCTTCACTCGGTATTCGATCTCCCCAGGCTTGGTCATCCCTAATTCTTCCCTGGCTATTTTCTCAATTTCCTGGTCATTATGCTCCAAGTTATAAATCTTTTTCTGCAAGGCCTTATTCTCGGCGTCAAGTTTTCTTATTTGTAGTTGTAACGAAGCCCGTTCACGGTAAGCTTTTAGCAGTCGCCAGAAATTCTTATTGCCTACCAGAACCAGTATGACCAGGCCTATGACCAGCCAGAAAAATAGCTTTTGTTTCTGTATTTTTGTCATTTATTTCAAGTTAGTAAATACTTCTTTGCCCTTATATTGGGCGCGGCTGCCTAATTCTTCTTCGATGCGCAGCAGCTGGTTGTACTTGCATATTCTTTCACTGCGTGATGTTGACCCTGTCTTGATCTGCCCGGTATTCATGCCTACTACTAAATCGGCAATGGTCGTATCTTCTGTTTCACCGCTGCGGTGTGAGACAACAGCAGTAAAGTTAGCTTTCTTAGCCATATTAATGGTTGCTATCGTTTCAGTCAGGGTCCCTATCTGGTTCACTTTGATCAAAACTGAATTAGCCGCTTTTTCCTGGATACCGCGGGCCAGGAATTTGATATTGGTCACAAAAAGATCATCGCCGACTATTTGGATCTTTTTGCCGAGGCGTTCGGTCATTAGTTTAAATCCGGCCCAGTCATCTTCTGCCAATCCGTCTTCAATGGAGATGATCGGATATTTATTAACCAGGTTCTCGTAGAAATCAACCATTTGCCTGGCATCTTTTACCTTGTCAGTTTTTTCACCTTCCAGCACGTACTTGCCATCCTTATAAAAAGAGCTGGCTGCCGGGTCTAAGGCAATAAAAATATCCTGTCCTGCTTTGTAGCCAGCCTTGGCAGTGGCTTCCATAATTACTTGCAAAGCTTCTTCGTTAGAACCGAGGTTAGGAGCAAACCCGCCCTCATCGCCAACCGCTGTACTTAAACCTTTGCTGTGCAGGACAGATTTCAGGTTATGGAACACCTCCGCGCTCATGCGCAGGGCTTCTTTGAAAGACTTGGCGCCCAGAGGCATGATCATGAATTCCTGCAAATCAACGTTGTTATCAGCATGTTTACCGCCATTCAGGATATTGAGCATCGGACAAGGCAATAACGTGGCCTGGTCTCCGCCAAAATATTGATACAGGGGGACCCCTTTATCAATAGCTGCTGCTTTTGCTATAGCCATAGAAACGCCGAGTATGGCATTGGCTCCTAATTTAGCTTTATTCGGGGTGCCATCCAGGTTAATCATCAGGGTGTCTATCTTTTCCTGCTGGGAAGGATCCATCCCTTTGATCTTGGGTGTAATAATAGTATTAACATTACCGACCGCTTTTTGGACCCCTTTGCCTAAATATCTCGCTTTGTCGCCATCGCGTAATTCCACTGCTTCGTTTTCACCAGTGGAAGCACCGCTGGGCACTGCCGCCCGGCCGATAATCCCGTTCTCCAGGATCACATCTACCTCTACGGTAGGATTACCGCGTGAATCTAGTATTTCGCGGGCTTTTACTTCATTAATTTTACTCATGCTCGACTCCTTTCAGTTATTTTTTGTTTACGAATAAGTGCCGAATGATAGCTAATTACGCAAATAAACTAATTTAATTATTCGAGGCATTCGCTGTCATTCGAGTAATTCGCTATTTTCTATTTACCAGTTTTTTTCCCGCGTTGATAAGTTTCTGCAATTTCGGCTTACTATTTGCTTCTGCATAATAACGAACTACCGGCTCGGTCCCGGACAAGCGCAAACCAACCCAGCTGCCATCTTCCAGTATAAACTTAAATCCGTCTAAAGTTACGATTTTTTGTACTTTGATCCCGGCTATATGTTCCGGGGGATTGTTTTTTAAGGTTTGTTTCAATTCTGCCATACGGCCTGTGGTCACATGGAAATTAACTCTTTCAAAAACGAACGTACCCACTTCTTTGTGTAGATCAGCCAGTATCCGGCTTAAAGGTTTTTTCCGGTAAGCGATCATTTCCGCCACCAGCAGGCAAGCCAGGATACCGTCTTTTTCCGGTACGTGCCCATGGATAGTCAGGCCGCCGCTTTCTTCACCGCCGATGATCAATCCTTCTTTGACCAGGATATCGCCAATATATTTAAAGCCAACCGGGGTTTCGCGCACTGTCACCCCGTGTTTTTGCGCTACCGCATCAATAAAATTTGTGGTCATTACCGAACGCGCCACTACACCGTGCCATTTCCTGGTCTTCTGTAAATGGTCCAAGAGCAAAGCGATCACATGGCCCGGCTGTATATAATTACCCTGCTCATCAATGATCCCAAACCGGTCGGCATCCCCGTCAGTCCCTAGGCCCAGATGGCATTTTTCTTTTTTGACTATGTGCACTAATTCAGGCAGATTCTCATACGCAGGCTCCGGCGGCCTCCCGCCGAAAAGAACATCGCGCCAATAGTGCAGGAGATGCACTTTAACACCAGCTTCTTTTAATAAATCATCCAGGTATTCCCGCCCCGTCCCGTAAAGGACATCCACTCCTATTTTCAGGTGGGCTTTCCTGATCTCCGGTAAGTCTACAATTTTTCTTAATTTCTGCAAATACTGCGGCCGGGGATCGATCATCAGTATTCGGCGTTTTTTAAGTGCTTCGGCAAACGGCATTTTCTTAACCAAATGCGGCTGTACCAAATACTTTTTGCAATTTTCTTCAATAGTTCTTGTAGTTTCAGGCAATGCCGGACCGCCCCAGGCTGGAGAGAACTTTATGCCATTATACTGGGAAGGATTATGGCTGGCAGTAAAATTAATTCCTCCCGAGGCCTTACGCCGGAGAATCTCAAAAGCAATAGTCGGAGTAGGAGTATCGCGCTTAGTTAGTAACGCCTGTAACCCGTTTGCGGCAATCACTGCTGATGTGATCTCAGCGAATTTTTCACTGAAAAATCTGGTATCATAGCCGACTACTACAGTCGCGGGTCGCGAGTCGCGGGTCTGGTGTTGTTCTTTTATATAATCACAGATAGCCTGAGTGACGATTTCCACGTTTTCAAAGGTGAATTCGTCACTAATAATGCCTCGCCAACCGCTGGTCCCAAATTTTATTTCCATTCCTTTTTCCCTTTTTTGTCTTTTACTGCCATCTGCCGTCCGCCAATTGCTATCTATCTTTAAGCCTGGCTCTCCTGTACTCTCTTCTTATATTTATTAATGATTTCCAGCAGTTTATCGCTGGATTCGGATTCTACGTGGATATTAAAGAATGGCTTATCCGGGTCCGGGATCAGTAAAACCCAGTAGTCTTTATTAAATATTTTGATCCCGTCGATCAGCTCAAAAACTTCCCCGTCATCTTTAGCGCGTTGCACTAAATTGCGCATGACCGTCCCCTTGGCTGCCCAGGTACAGGGGACCCTTTCTTTACGAAAATGGACCTTAGGCAATTCTTCATTTAACTGGTTCAGGCGCACTTTCTGTTTGGCGATCAATTCCAATATCTTGGCCATAGAAAACATAGCGTCAAAAGCACCCATAAAATTAGGAAAAATAAAGCCGCCAAGATTATCACCCAGCAAATCCTGTTCCTTTTTTAGCGCTTTTTCCATGATGGAGCGGGGGGTGGTTTTTGTACGGATAATCGTAGCATTGTACTTCTTAGCCATTTCTTCAATTACCTTGCTGGCTGTGACCGGAATACCGATGCTGGCTCCTTTCTTTTCCCGCATGACCAGGGTAGCGACCAGGGCCAAGGCTTTGTCATCCGCTACTACCTGCCCTTTTTCATCTACCAGGAACAGTTTTTCGCCGCCGGTGTCAAGCATAAAGCCTATATCTGCCTTTAAAGCTACGGTGATATCTCCTAATTTTTTCCAGGCCTGGTGAAATTCATTTTCACTCTTAGTAAACCTGACTGGATTAATATTGGCGTTTAAGGAAATAACTTCACAGCCAAGTTCTCCCAGTATCGACGGGAAAAGGGTCGCCCCATCGCCGAAAGCATAGTCGATTACTACCCGCAACCTGGCCTCACTAATGGCCTTATGGTCAATGGCGTTTAAAAAACCTTCCTTATAATCTTCAATGATACGTCCAGGAAAAGACAATTCCCCGGTATCTTCTACTTTGGCGCGGCGGAAGTCTTCCCGGAAAAATAATTGCTCAATGGATTTTTCCTTGGTAAAAGACAGGTCCACGCCCCCGACATCAAAAAACTTGATGTCAATAACCTGGGGGTCGTAAGGGGATTTACGGACATGAATAGCTCCTTTTTCTCCTTCTTTACCCAGGTTATACCGCAGTAATGGGGTGGGTATGTTTCTCAGGTCTTTAACATGCACGCCGCTGGAAAGCAGACCGCAAATAAAGGCCCGGTTGATCATCCGGCTGGATTTGTGCGAATCACGGCTGGTCATGACGGTAGAGCCTTTTCCCAGGAAGGCCCCATAGGCAGCGCCAACTTTGGCGACAAATTCCGGGGTCATTTCAATATTGGCTAGCCCGGAAATACCATAGGCCCCAAATAAGGTTTTAGACCATTTTTCTCCCCAAACCAGGCTGGCCGAAAGAGTTGATCCGTCCTCCACTACTTTATGCGGCCATAGTTTAACATTGTCTTTGATCCGCGCTTCTTCCCCGATAACACATTCGTCACCGATAACCACCCCGTCCTGGATAAAAGCCTTGGCCCGGATATCCACGCCATGGCAAATAATATTATCTTTAAGTTCTGCTTGTCGGCCAATGCGGGAATTTTCCCAGATGATCGAATTATGTATCTTGGCGCCTTCTTCTACCTGCGTGTTATCGCCAATAACTGCATTCGTGATCTGCGCATTAGCCTTGATTAGGCAGTTTTTACCGATCACGACACCGCCATTAAGCTCAGCTTGCTTATCTATTTCGCTATCTTCCCCGATCCAAATATCGCGGCCAATAGTATTCAGTTTATTGCCCGGGATCCCGACTTTCACCTTCCCGGTCAGGATATCCTGGTGAGCAAACCGGTACTCGGCCAAGTCGCCGATATCTTTCCAATAACCATCGGCAATATAGCCATAAAGCGGTTGTTTGCCCTCCAGTAAATGAGGAAACAGGTTACGGCTGAAATCAAATTCTTTTTTGGCCGGGATAAACTCGAATATTTTTGGCTCCAATATATAAATACCCGTATTAACCGTATCGCTGAATACTTCACCCCAGACTGGTTTTTCCAGGAACCGCTCAATTTTCCCGTCCTTATCCGTAATCACTACGCCATAGGCCAGCGGATTGGTCACCCTGGTCAGGACCATTGTAGCCAGGGCTTTTTTCTCCCGATGGAACTTCAGGGCAGCGGTCAGGTCAAAATCAGTGAGCACATCACCGCTAATGACCAGGAAAGTTTCTTTGATGCCTGGTTCCGCATTTTTGATGCTGCCGGCGGTGCCAAAATCCTCTACAGCATCCACATAATCCATGCGGATATCAAACGCGCTACCATCGCCAAAATAGTTTTTGATGATCTCCGGTTGGAAGTACAGGATCGAGGTCATTTCTTTGATGTTGTGCTTTTTCAACAGGTCAATAATATGCCCCATCATGGGCTTATTCACTACTGGGACCATTGGTTTTGGCAAGTTAATGGTTAACGGCCTCAGGCGCGTGCCTAAACCACCTGCCATTATTAATGCTTTCATCCCTCTGCCTCCAGCCAGCCTAAATTAAGCCATTATAGCGATTAAAAAAGATTACAATGATTAATGGGTGCTAACGAATCACTGTAATCGTATTTATTAGTCTCCGCAATCAAGTAGTCAACTGTTATATTTATTTCTTTCTTATATAGGCGATCGCTATATCAAATCTCTTGCTGCGGTCATTCTTGCTGCAACGGACTATCTTGCCGGTTACTTTTCCAGGCTCGTCATTAGTCATCGACGGGAATCTTATCTCCATATGCACAATAGTGCCAAGCGGGATCTCGATTTTGCTTTCACAAAGGATACCGCCCGGGCTGAGATCCTTGATCTGTATAATAATAGGTTCCGCTGGCTCATTCTCCAGGTACATAATGCCATCTATATGCTTTAAGGATGGTATCCGGTCATAAGATCTTTGGTCACTTTTCATAACTAGTCCCTTAAGGTATAGTTTGTTGAATCAAAAAGAGTATAGCAAAAAAAAGCATCTCAATCAAGCTATTTCTACTTTAGTATGGCGATTTTCCCTCTTTTTACGCATTGGCTGTTTTCCATATAATATATATATATACCAGCAGCCACTTTTGCCCCATTTTCATTGGTTCCATCCCAGTAAAGTTCACCCAGCCCGGTTAAGATCTTAACTTGTTCTCCATTTAATGTAAATATCTTGATCGTGCTTTCCGCTTCTCCTATATTAGAAAATTTCAGGATGGCGGCAGAACTCCTGGTCCAGGGATTGGGATAACAGTACATTTGCTCCCCATACTCAGGCGGCACATAGGCCAGGCCAAGATAGATGATCTCCTGCTCGCTGCTGTTTTTGGCCTGATCAATAACTTTATATCTAAGGGTTATATTTTTTTCTTCCTCAAATTGGGTAATCTCGAAAGCCCCTTGCCAGAATTTGCCGGTGCCGCTTAAGATGATATCCTGGAAATCATCCGGTCCTTCCTTAAAAGCTGCCTGCGGAACCTCAACAATAGGATACGAGGCTTCGATCTGCAGGGTAATTTTAACCTGTCCTGCCTTGAAAGGCGGCGGCGGGTCAAAGGTCAGGGCGACCAGTGGCGGGGCGAAAGTTGGATTATCCTGGCCGGGAGTCGGTAATTGAAATATCTGCCAGTCACTTTTAGCATTGGTGTCTGCAGCAGTTACTGTCATCCGCCCTATTGACTGGTCGCTTTTTACCTTACTAGAGTCAGTCCAACAATCGCTTTTAGTAACTGTGTCGCCGGCAATAACCCATTGGTCATGATCTGCCAGTAATCGTAAATCCTTATCTTCACTGCTGGCAAATTCGCCAAAGCCATTACTCCAGCATACTGCATCAATATACTGACCACCGCTGGGAGCACTCATTAAGACTACTTCGTCATCAGTTGCCGATAACCCAGTATCAGCTATATATAGATCTATGACCTTGTTACTATTAATATCCCCAGCCTCATCTGTTTCATCTACCCCAGTCTCATCCCAGTAGACTACCGCATACCTGCCCGGAGCTAGCATAGTTTTAGCATTGGCCAGGCGGGAATCAATGCCGTCCAGGTCAGTCAGCATCAAACCGGATATGTCTACCGCAGTAGCGCCATAATTATATACCTCTACCCAATCAGTAGCAGCGGCAAACGCTACTTCTGTGATCCTGACCGGGAAATCAGCCATTGGACCAACAGATGGATCATCCTCTCCTATCATACCGTCATAATAAATACTGTTCTGAGCTTTGGGAGTAGCAAAAAGAGCAGTATTATTAGCGTCTATCCCATTGGAGGTAAGGCCATTATTGTTCCCCCAATTCGCTGCCAGCCAGCCGCTCTCCACCGGATTTATCCGTTCCATAGAATAATTAGGAACTTTAGCGCCCGCAAACCAGCCGCTGCTGCAAGGCACAGAATCAATTTCTATGTCATAGCTATCGGTTAAAACCAGGCTTTCCCCTGTATCGCTAAGAGCCCCGCTGTAAATCTTATCAGCAGGAATATCCTGAATAACCAGGTCATCAGTACGTTCTAAAATGCAATAACCATTCGCGGTAATAGTGCTGGCTAAAACAATTTGTGGCGTGCCATCGACACTCTTAAGCGTCCAGTTAGTCAGGTCAATATCCTGCCCGGTAGTATTATACAACTCTATCCATTCATCATAGCTGGAAGCTTCTGTCCCCATCCACATTATTTCATTAATAACCACGTCGCCAGGGGAAACTGCAAAAGCAGATAGCGGATATCCCCAGCTGATCCCGGGAATCGGGATCAATGACGCGGGGACAGGACAGATGACAGATAGCAGTAAAAACAAAATCATTTTGTTCTTGAACATAAGGGTCCTCCTTATTTATTCGCTTAATTCGCAAAATAAAAAGAGGCTAAGCTCTTCACTTAGTCTCTCTACGCACTTTGCATATTTATATTACTATTTACTTATTTAAAACAGCCTTAGTAATGTCTGCCCAGTTGTTTACGCGGGTGATATTTTTGTATTCCCCGAATTTTAAATTCCAGGGATAATTCAATAATAACACCATAATACCCAGGTCAGCCAGGTCCTTACTGAATTCAAACCGGTCTTCAACAAAATAATCAAATTGCAGGTTATGCAAAAGCACATCATGATGCTTTGATTCCCCAGACATAAAGATCAGCTGATGATAAGGGATCTGGTTATTTATCAGCCAACGGATGGTTTGTTTCTGGAGTTCTATCGGGCGGGCGGTGATGACTGTCACGTCTTTGCCCTTGACCTGTTTTAAAAAATGCTTTACGCCAGGCATTATTTTTATCTTTTCCCATTTTCCTTGTTTGGTAAAAGTATCCCAAAAAAAGTCCAGCTGATCCTGGGAAAGGCTAAAACACTTTTGGTAATCAAAACAAACAACGTCCTTTTTGGGGAAAGGACGCTGAAAAAGTTTCTTCAGATGAGCTCTGAAAGCCGGATCTGAATCAGCCAATACTCCATCTATATCCAAACCGATCTTCATTAAACTATGAACTTCCCTTTTTTCCGTAATTGTTTCTCTATCTCTTTTCTTTTCTTCTCAAAGCCTGGGCGACCCATAAGCGCATAGGTCAGGATCTTGCCTAATTCTACGCCTGGCTGGTCAAAAGTATTGATCTCCAGCAACTCACCCATATAAGCAGTAGCTAATTCAAAAAGATAGATCATTTGGCCCAGGTTAAACTCATTGATCTCCGGCAGGGTAATAGTCAGGTTGGGCCGGTTATTCTGCGCTAAAGCCATGGTGGTAGCTTTTTCTTCGGTGAGCAGTAACTTGTTCATTGTCTGTCCGCCCAGAAAATGCGTATTATATGAAGGAATAGTCAAGGTCGCTGCTAATTTTTCAACAGACAGGATAGTGACCACTTTGTCAAATGGCCCTTCCATATATAGCTGTACTTGCGAATGCTGGTCAGTAGCGCCTAGAGTCTTGACCGGAGTTGGCCCGACATTTACCCTCTTTCCTTTGTTATTAACTGCCTTGCCTAATGATTCTGCCCATAATTGCGCGTACCAATCAGCAAATTCCTTCAAATGCTGGGCATAAGGCATCATAACGGAAATCGTTTTGCCTTGCTTATACATCAAGTATTGGAGCGCCGCATAGATCATGGCCGGATTTTTACTCATGTTATTGGTCTGGCACAGTGAATCCATATAACGGGCACCGGCCAGTAACTGTTCAATATCAATCCCGCCAAACGCAGCACTTAACAATCCCACCGGCGACAAAACCGAGAACCTGCCGCCGACATTTTTTGGCACGACCAGAGTAGTATATCTTTCTTTATCTGCCAATTCCCGTAAATATCCTTTGTCGATATCAGTCGTAGCAATAATATTGCGTCGGTATTTCTGGCCGAGGCGTTTTTCCAGTTCCTTGCGGAAGATAAAATACTGGGACATGGTTTCACTGGTCGTGCCGCTCTTGGTGATCACATTAAAAAGAGTTTTCTTCACATCAATAACATCCATCAATCCCTTGACCATATCCGCGTCTACATTATCCAGCACAAATATCCGCGGGAAACCACGGCGTTTATTTTTAGGTAATAAATTATAATATAGATGGTTGATGGAATTTTGCAGGCAGATATTGCCGAGTGCTGACCCGCCTATGCCTAAGACGACAAAGTTATCATACTTACCTTTTAACCTGGTGGCCAACTTCATTATATCTTTCGCTTCGCTTGTTTTATAAGGCAGCTCCATAAAGCCAAGCTGTCCTGCCTGTTTCTTGTGATTAACCTCTTTTTGTGCCTGTTGTAAAGCTGATCCCAGGTCACTTAGCTTCTTTTTGCTGATACCGTTAAGCTTAAGAGTGGTATCCATACAATTAGTATAATCAACGATAATACGCTTACTCATGCTTTCTCTTCCTCCTTGGGTGACTGCTCAGTTGATTTAGCTGTATCTATCTTACTTACTTTAATAATTTTAGCTACGCACTCAATATGCGCTGTTTGTGGGAACATGTCCACCGGCTGCACTACGTCCAATTTATAATGCTTTTTGTGCAGGATCTGCAGGTCACGCGCCATGGTAGACGGCTCGCAGGAAATATATATAATTTTCTTGGGAGCCAGATTAATGATCGCGTCTATTACCTTTTGAGAGAGGCCTTTGCGCGGCGGATCGACGATAATGACCTCTGGCTTTACCTGCTGTTTATATAAACGAGCTAATACCAGTTCTGCTTCACCGAGACGGAATTCCACATTTTCAATCTTATTCCAGTCGGCATTGAACATGGCATCTTTGACGGCGCTTTGCCCCGATTCAATCCCTATGACTTTCTGAGCTTGTGGAGCCATATATAAGGCAATGGCCCCGGCTCCGCTGTATACATCCAGGACTAGTTCCTGGCCGGAAAGTTCGGCAAAGTTTAAAACCGTGTCATATAATCTCTCTGCTTGCCTGGTGTTCGTCTGGAAAAAAGAAACCGGAGAAATATCAAAACCAAGATCTTTGATTTTTTCCTGGATTTTCAGCCTACCGGCAATGACCAGTGTATCTTCGCCGAGTATCACATTGGTTTTCGCTTTATTGATATTTTGGATAACGCTCAGCACTTGCGGAAAACGTTCCATGATCCTGGTCGCTATCTCAGCTTTGTTAGGAAAATCTTTTTCTTTAGTGACAAAAATCAGCATATACTGGTCAGTATTCACCCCAGCCCGCACGATAATATGGCGCACCAGGCCGCGGTGAGTCTCTTCATCATAACCAGGCAATTCATATTCGCCAAGTAATTGGCGCGCCAGGGCCAGGATCTCATTGGCAGTATCAGTTTGGATCTGGCATTTTTCTATATCAATGATCCGATGGGTGTTTTTGGCATAAAAACCGCAAACGATCTTTTTCCCGCCTGCTTCTTTTTCCCGCAAGCCCACTTTAAGCTGCATTTTATTCCGGTAATTGAACGGGCTCTCTGCTGGAATAATATCCAGGACATTAGGTTCCTTAAAACGGGCAATATACTTCAAGGCATCTTTGACCATTAAGGTCTTAAGCTTCAGCTGGGTCTCATATTGGATATGCTGCCAGTCACATCCACCGCAGAAAAGCTTATCTTCTACCTGTTCTTCCAAGCGATAAAAATATGGGCAGGGAGGATTGATCCGGTCGGGGGAAGGAGTAATAATTTTAGTGATTTTGGCCCGGGCATAGTCTTTTTTAACTTCCGTGATTTCCGCTTCTACTTCATCACCGGGACAGCCGTACGGCAGAAAAATAGTAAATCCCCGGTAGCGGGCTAGGGCCTCGCCGCCGAAAATAAGATTTTCGATCTTCAGGTTCACTTTTTCTTTTACAGTTATGGGTTTTACTAAAACTGACATTATGACTATTATCCTATTCTTTTAGTTTATCTTTAAGTTCAGCGTAGATCTCTTTTAGTTTTTCTTCATGGTATCTTTCCTGGCCCAAAAATGTTTCCAGTAATTTCTTGGCTTCAGCATCATCTGTTCCGGCGATCATTTCCTCATAAAGCTGCTGCGCTGATTGCTCTCTCTCAATAGCCGTCTTAAAAAGATTAAATAGGTCCTGCATTTTCATAACCAGCTCCTTTTACAGCATTTTTTCCAGCGCTGTTTCGCCGGACATTCCAATCTCGATCCCAAGTTGTTTGGCGATAACCGAGACTTCCTGTATCTTAGCTTTTAAAAGTTCATTAACTGTGGTTACGCCGCGTACTATGGCTGCCGCGTCACCCATCTTATCAGCGGTTGCCATATTCAGGTAACCGCACATCACATAACCCTGCTTGGCCAGGACAAATACCAGGCTGGTATTGGGAAGTTTGATCTCATACCCCTCTGCCATCCCATTCTTTAGCTTCACCTCAAACCTTTTCATATTTTACCTCTATTTGGTCCTTTATCAGTGAACTGGTTATTTTTGTTTCCGCCAAATAGACTGGCGGACTCCCTTTGGTCGCGCATGATAAAAGTCTTTAAACCAAATGATTGCTTCAGCCGCAGGCTGATCCGCCGATCTTTTTGGAGGATTGGCTAAAACACGACAATCTCGCTCAAAAAACAACCAAGTTCCTTGATCTATACATTTAAGAATAGGCGAGCGCGGCCGCTGATGCCAGTGAAGAAAACGTTCGGAGCTTGAGTTGGCATGGATTCTTTATCCCCGTACTTTGGGGAACTCAAGCGAGAATTGAGTGCGTTTTCCTCGCCGGGGAAAACGACACGCTTTTCGAAACGGCGCAGCGTGACAGCGAGCCTAATACCTATTTCCTATCCCAGTTTTTCCTTCAATATCTTATTCACAACTCC
>JAQTPL010000048.1 GCA_028712895.1 bacterium
AACAAAGGCACTAGCTGAACAATGAGTAATAAAGGTAGCAGTCCATAGACGATCAAAACTGACTTGTCAAACAATCCGGTTCCCCAGCGTAAGTTCAAGCGGATCACTTTCGCCGTTAAATTTATAACCAGCTCTCCCTGACAATAATTTTTAAAATTCCGGGCATCATTCACTTCATAGGTATAAACTTGTTTTAATACTGATCTTAAGGTATTTCTCTCATTATGATAGACTACAACATGCGGACAATTACTGATATTTTTCTGCTGCCGGAGCGCCCGCATGGCGAATTCAATATCCTCGCCGGTCGATACGTGAAAATCTGCATCATATCCTTTTAACTCTACAAAGACGTTCTTTTTTACAGCCAGGTTCATGGAGGCAAAAACAGGTCCTTGGGAACGAAAAATAAAGTTTTCATTAAAGCTTTTCCACTGGGCATTCCTGATTTGAACTTTTCTTCTTAGCAAAAACATTAATCTCGCCAAGGCTGTGTCGCACTGCAAGGCGATACCGCTACCGGCCATCATATCGATCAGGGGATCAGCTTCAAATACCATAATTATTTGCCTGATCCAGTCTGGCGGCGCGATACAATCAGCATCAATAAAAGCGATTATTTCTCCGGTGGCCAGAGAGGCCCCTTTATTCCTGGCAGCAGCCGGTCCGGGAATCTCTTCCCCGGTTAAAACAATGGCCGGGGAATTACTGCTCTTGATAATATTTTTTATCTCTGGCACAGTATTATCGGATGAATTATTATCCACGATTATTATCTCGCCTGGCGCAGGCGATAGTTTAATCAAACTCTCCAGGCAGGCAGAAATATATTTCTCCGCATTATATACAGGGACCACTATCGAAACCTGACTGCTTTGCATAGTATTAATTATTCTCCTTCAAAATACCGTCTTCACTTTGCAGTTTAGCCTGAAAAACAGATTTAAGCCAGGAAGCTTCTGCTTTGGTAAAAGGATTAATTTTCTTTATAATAATAATATACCCGAGCACATTTACAACCAGCGGCCACCAAATACCGCGCGTAGGGAAAAATACAGATATTACTATTAAGGCGGCAATCAAGCCAAGCACTTTCCATAATCTATAAAACCAATGAGAAATCGCCAGTTTCCGGGCTAAGATCATAATTATTACCGCGCTTAACAGGCTTTCTGTGACTATGGCGGCGACAGCAGCTCCTATTCCTCCCCACCAGGTTATCAGTTTTATTCCTAAAACAGCATGTATAACAATCTCCAGCCCCATCAACAGGAGGACTAATCGCTCAGCATGAACAGCTTGTAATATTACGGTGAAAAAACAATTCAGATAAACCAGCAGGCCGAACCAGATAAGGATCTTCAGCACGATAATGGACGGGATATAATTTGCTCCATAAAACAACAGGATCAGCGGCTGGGTGAAAAGGGCTGTGCCCAGCACCAGGGGAAATAATATTATCATTAAGGTTTTAAAAATAGCTCCTGTTCCATCGACCAGCTGCAACGGTGAAAATTTGTGCAGTCGCGCGAAATTTGGCAAAGCCACAGTCCCAATGGCAAGAGGGATAAATAATAAAGCTTCTACCAGCCGATGGGATGCGGAAAAATAACCCACCGCAGTCTGCCCCTTTAGAAAAGACAATAAATATATTCCCAAACGAAAATTAAGAACGCCAAGAATACTGGCCAAAGCAAAAGGCCAAGCTTTCCGTATCACCGCATCAATGAATTTCAGATCCAGCGAATAACGAAACTTGCCTTTAAGATGCTGGACCACTTTCGCGCAAAAAACCAGGTTCAATAAAGCGATAAAGACCTGGCTCCATAGGATCCAGGGCAACCCATATCCCTGCCACAGCCCGTAAAGTCCGATGCCCAAAAGGAAGACTTTTTGTAATAAAGCAGCCCACACTACCCAGTCTATCTCTTCATGAGCTCTCAGCACATCCAGGTAGGTATCTGAAAGTAAGAGCAAAATAAAAGATAACGTCAAGAGCAAGAACGCTTCATTGGCCAATTTATCGAACGAGAAAAACCGTAAATAACTCCAGAATAATAATAATATTACGGGACTGGAGATAATACGCGCCACCAGCATTTTACCGGCAAATTCAGTAGTGTTTTCACGAGCCAGGGCGATTTCCCTAATAGTCACCAGGGAAATGCCAAAATCAGCAACTACCCTGACTAATACGGCTACGGAAAAGGCCAGTGAATACAAGCCAAACATGGCGGGATTTAGAAAACGGGCGAGGCACGCGTAGAATACTATGGTCAATATATTATCCGCGATCCGGCCGAATAATAAAGTAGCAAAATTAAACAGCGGCGGTTTGGGCATTGATCTTGCCTTTCTTTATAAAATAAAATCCCAGAGCTATCAGCAGGGCAAACATTATGGTCGTTGTATCGTTAGTGAACATGACATAACCTTCCATAATAGTGTGAGCAAAATGAGCGCTGGCTGAGCCAATTATACCATAAATAATTATCGTCCTTTTCTGCGCCTTAAGCAAACCGCGGAGATATAGCCAGATAAAACACAGATAACTGAGCGGCGCCAAAAATCCCATTTCCACCGCCGCGTTAATATACAGGTTATGAGCCGAGTAATTAGCCTGGACAATTTCTCCGGCATTTAATACCACCTGATATACTTCACTTTCGAGAGTGTAAAGATCAGAAGTTAACAGAAAACCAAATTGGCCGAGATATCGTTCAGGCAAGGTTCCTACCCCGCTGCCCAGGAAAGGATGCTCTAAGAACAGCTGGAAGGATTTCCGCCAGATCTCCGGCCGGCCGGATAATCCTCCGGCCAGACGAAAATATTCCAACACAGGGGTCCGTAGTTCGGCGAAACTAAAAACCATTAATAAAAGCACTGTGGTAAACGCTATAATATTAATAAAAGTACTGCGATAAACAAAAATTCCGATGATCATTAAGCCCAAAACGCTGGTAAGGATCCCCCCGCGCGAACCAGAACAATACAAGGCAAATAACATACATAAAACAGAAAAGCCATATATAACCCGCCGTTTGCCGGAATTATCGGGAGCTATCGCCAAAGCAACAGTAAGCGGCACTAATAAGCCCAAATGCACACCCAGGTTATTAGGATGGTAGAATGTGCCGGCAGCGCGATATTGGGACCTGCCGTTGGCCAGATCAATAAAACTAATACCCCGGTGTGAAGGAGGTATCAACCATCCTTCCAGAAATGACAGGACCCCGAATTGGACGATCAAGTACTGCACTATGGCTAGGATAGAAACAAACGTACCAATCCAGATCACGTAGTCTACCAGCCAGCGCCAGTCTTCCTGGTCGGAGAGAAAATCAACAAAAATAAAAACCAGGATAAAACCATTAAGATACGGGATCATGCTTAGCAAGCTAAGTTTAAGATTAATCGAATGCCCGGTAGTGAACAGCAGCAAAGAAAGCCAAAAACAGACCATATAAATAAACCATTTAGCAGGCCAGTGGATTTTTTTACCGGTTAGGATCTTTTGGAAAAACCAGAAGCAAAACAGCAACCAGACCAAAGCATAGCGAACTGCGGTTAAATAAGTAGGAGGGAAAAATGCCGAGATCGACCTGGTCCAGGGCGCCACGGTTAGCAGCAGAAGGATAATAAGTTTAATCAAAACGCATTTCCCCCAGAGTTTTCTTTAACCACCCTGGTAGCGGCTCCTGGATACCATTCAACACAAGTTGAACAGACAAATTAGCGCTTTTAACTATATCCAAGGATAACAACACGTCACTGCGCCTGGTAACCCTGGAGAGAACGATCAGGAATGTCTTATCAATTCGCGGCGCCAATTCAAGAGGCCAGGAATGGAGCAGAAGAGGCGTACCATCCACAATTATCCGGTCAAAACGCCCTTTAATAAGTTCCAGCAGCCGTTCAAAGTACGGAAGTGGCGATTTCAAGTCTGCCCCTAAAGGATTATTTCCTATAGGCATGACGCTAAGATTATCCTGAGAGCAGGAATAAATCACCTCACTCAATTCCCGATCGTCTAAAAGATCTAAGAATCCCGGTTCTTCAGGTACATTGAATATTTTATGCAACCCAGGAGCCATAAAATTAGTATCGACTATCAGCGTCTGGTAATTAGCTATCGCCGAAGCTGTAGCAATGCCTGCGGCACAGGTGGTCTTCCCCTCCCTGGGCAAGGAGCTGGTAATTTGAATAATTTTCGGCCCGGGATCATAGAAATTATGTTCCATTTGGCAACTAATACGCTGGAAATTCCTGTCGGCTAGAATATTAGTCTTAGCCTTATGGGTCTTGGCTGATTTAGTAAACACCGGTATATTACCAAAGAGCGGAACCCCGATAACCCGGCTAAGCTCCCCTGTTGTTTTAAAGGTCGCGTCTCTGTGTTCGATCAATAACACTGCCCAAAAAGCGACAAACAAGCCAAAAACGCTACCGATTATTATATTGACTGAGGGCAAGATCACTGGTTTTTCCGGTACATCAGCAGGCGAGATTAAATGGATCCTGTCTGATGTATTCATTTCCAGATAGATACCTAATCTATCCTTTTGACCGGTCAACAAGGAATAATAATTCTCCTTAATCGTAATATCACGCTGCATCTGCTTTACCCGAAGATCATCTACCGGTAAATATTTATCCTGCTCTGACCATTTTCTTTTCAGTAAGTCCTTAATAACCTGGCCGATACTATCACGACGAATATTGGCGGCCATCAGATCACTCATAGTCGCCATATATTGGGCAGACGTATCACCGCTGAAGACTTTATCCTGCATATACCGCTCTAACTGGCTATCCAACTGGCTTTGCATGTTCTTGATGTTTTCATCTATAGAGCGGATATTCGGGTGCTCATCATTATAATTCTGTATATAATAAGCCCTTTTAATTTCCAAGTCCCTTAACGATTGCAGTATATCCCCAACACCCTCTTGCCGGGTAAAACTGGCGATCTCATCCTGTATATTCAGATTATTCGCCAGTTTCTTTAATTGCGCCGAATAGGTATTGGCCCGCTTTTGGTAATCTATTCTTTGTCTTTCCAGCCGCCCAATAGCTGCTGGCGCAGACAAGGAATTGTCTTGACTTAGATCGATAGTTTGAGCATCCCGGTATTGGGCCAGCTGGGTTTCAGTCTCAGTGACTTCTTTATGAACCTTATCCAGGTCCTTCTGCAGGTAATCCATCATCCATAATGCCTCTTTTTTCCGGAAGCCGAGATCCCAGTCCCGGTAGGTAGAGGCCAATGTATTAGCAATATCCGCGGATAATCTTGGTTCCGGAGTGCGTACTTTGATCTCAATTATTTGGGTTAAAGGAACAGGGACCAAAGATATTATATTATTCAAATATTTTATGCGTTTCTCTTCACTCTGGCTCAGGAATTTATCCCAGGATAAACCATAATCAACATTACTCTGGACCAGTTTTTTTATTACTTCTTTGTAGATCGGCCGGCTTTTCATCAAAGCGATATGATTGCGCGCATTAGAAGTCATTTTTTGCAGATCTAATTGTTCTAATTTTAATCCTGTCGGTTCCTCTTTATCTCCCCAGCTTATAACAGCAGTCGCTTCATACCGTGCAGGAACCAGATATTCTTTTAGCAATACCGCTTCTAAAACGATAATGAAGATCAACGCAAAAAGATATTTGCGATAAAAGAGGATCCGGGCAAAAGCCCGTAAGCCGAATGATATTTTTGTTTTCCTATTTTCCATAAATACGCCTTATTCTGCTAAAGTTTTAACCATTACCGTTACCGACAAGATAAAGAAAAGGTCCTGCCAATTTGGCCACCAGTGTTTGGGGACATAAACTACATCTTGCGGTTCAATGATTATATCTCTTATTTGGCTATCTTTATTCTTCATCATGTCTTTAACATTGACGACCTGTATCGGTTGCCCCGACCGCAGGATCCGCACTTGATTAAGCCTGGCTTTCTCCCCCGGGCCGCCCGCTAAAGAAAGCGCCTCAAGCAAGTCCAATTTTTTCCCGACCTGGTATTTGCCCGGATTACGCACTTCCCCGGAAACATAAATCACCTGGCTGTTATAATTGATCATTTTAACTTGAACCTGGCAATCGGCAAAGAACTGGATATATAATGCCGTCAGCTTTTCTTTTAGTTCCGGAATGGTCAGGCCCTTAACAAACACAGGATCCAGGAGTGGAAGATGGATCATGCCGTCCGGGCCAACCTTAACCATTTGGCTCTCATAGATCTGCCCGCCAAAGAATTGCAACGAATTATGCTCAGGTAAACGGCTAAGCATATGATCTGGCACTAATTGTGAAACCAGGATCTCTATTTCATCCTCATAGTTTATTTTATAATTTTCTTCAGCCAGGCATAACGGCGCGATAAAGCCCATGCCTAATGAAATAACTAATACCAGCGCTATAAACTTAATCATGCGTACTTTGAACCAGATCATCCTTAAACCTCTTTCCGGCGCTTCAACAAGCCCCGTTTCCCTTGATTACCGACCAAATAGTCTTGCCTAATATTTTTATATCTAATAACAATGATTGGTTGAGAATATAATACAAATCAAATTCCAGGCATTCATGAATGTGGATCTGCTTGGTTCTCCCCAGTACCTGCCAAAGGCCGGTCACCCCGGGAATTACATTTAATCTTTTCTTATGCCATTTTTGGTATTTAGCTACGATAAAAGGCATTTCCGGCCTGGGGCCAACCAAGCCCATGTCCCCTTTCAGCACATTTATTAACTGCGGCAGTTCGTCCAAACTCGTATGCCGCAGCCAGCGTCCGACACAAGTGATCCTCCGGTCATGTGCCGAAGAAGGTGCTGTAGCGTATTTTTCCACATTGGTGAACATCGTCCTGAATTTGAACATCTTGAACAATCTTCCCCGGTAACCCACCCTTTCTTGCCGGAAAAACACCGGTCCAGGGGAGGTTATCTTGATCAACAGGGCAATGGTAATCCAGATGGGCAAAGTTATGATCAGTAGTATCAGTGCCAGAATAAACTCAAAAATCCTCTTCACCTTCTTCTCTGTATGAGTAAACTCCCGGCAATTAAGTCTTACCGCGGGCAAAGAGGTGATCATCTTTTGGCGTTTATTGGAAAAAATAGAATGCAAGTAATGAGAGACCAGCCAGATAGGTATTTTACACTCCTGTAGATTGCTTAATAACTGCCAAATACTGACCAAAGACAGATTTGGATGAGCGATAATAAGTTCATCGATATCCGATTTTTTTACAATTTCTACTATCCTATCAGCAGTGCCCAGCACAGGGATATTGAGTTCATTCCAGGCCCGGCGGTTGTTACCGACATCAATGATCAATCCTCGGCAATAATAACCGTAGCCAGGATTGGTCTGGAACTGTTTAATCAGCATCCCGGCAATTTCGCCACTACCATAAATAATGACTTTTTTTCTTTTGCTCATACTTTCCTCGCTAGGTTAAATTTATGCGCATAATACGAGCAGATAGCATGGAGCGCTCCCACAGACAGCCCCAAAGTACGCAGGCCAACCAGCCAAGGGCTTACTAAAGCAATTAATTTATCTCTTCTGAATGAATAAACAATGAATGAAGCCAGGCTAGCCAGGAACAGTAGGGCTATAATTACGGTCAACTGCCACCAAAAACGTAAAACCATATCTTTATAGAATAGGCCATAGAGAATAATAATAATACTTGCAAGAAGCAAACCAGCCTGTAATTTCAGGCTTTGCGGAGTATAAGAATCCTTGACGAACTTTTTAGGAAACAATATGAACACTTTAGTACGCCAAAATCCCTTCCTGTACTTATTTGCTAAATAAGCAAAAACTTTTTCGCAATGCCGGTGATAATATACTGCTCCAGGAACAAAGATCAATTTATATCCCCGGCTATTGAGCTTATAAGAGATCTCTACATCCCCACAAACCGATATCGACCGGTCAAAACCCCCAACGTTAATAAAAACCTGCCGGTTTATTAAAGCACAGGCAGTATCCAAAAGATCTATCTGCTCATTTCTGGACAGTAATCTCTGCCGATATTCAAAATCAACCTGGATAAAACGGGAGATCAGGCTCTTTGATTCATTCTTATAGGCCCCCCGCGCCGCGGCCGCTTTTTTCCCAGCCAGGGCCTGATACAGGATTTTCAAGGTACTGGGTTGTAACTGGACATCGCTATCAACAAAAAAAAGAAATTCATTAACTGCTAATTCTGCCCCTAAATTGCGCGCTGCCGTATCCCCCTGATGTTCCTGCCGGATCAGGCGGACAGGATTTCCTGAAGTCACCAAAGACAAATCCTCGGTTGAACCATCATCAATAACAATTATCTCCAGCTTTTCTTTTGGCCAATCCAACAAGGCAATAGCCTGCAGGCAGGCGCTTAGCTGTTGGCTGCGGTTGAATACGGGGATAAGAATAGAAACCGAAGGATAATTCATGCTAATAACTTCTCATTCTTTGATAAACTAAATTCATGCCTAACGCCATATTTTCAGCGGTAAATTTGTTTTCCATCTGACAGCGTCCTTCTTTGACAAATATTTTTTGTATTTCCTTGTCCTTTAAAAGCCCAATGATTTTTTCCGCCAATATTTTAGAATTTTCCGGCGGCACTAATAGACCGGTTAATCCCGGCTGAACCAATTCATCGACACCGGGAATATCACTGGCTATTACCGGAATCCCTTTTAACATAGCTTCTACTACAACCAGTCCTAATCCTTCCCATAAAGAAGGCAAAATAAACAGATCAAAAACCGGGAAAAGCGCTAAAGTGTCATCTCTTACCCCGAGGAACAGAATCTTTTCTGTTAGCGCCAATTTTTTTGCTTCCTGTTGCAAATCATCTTTTAACGGACCATCGCCAATAATCAATAATTTAGCTGTCGGAAACTCCTGCAAAACCAGGGGCATGGCCTGAATCGCGTAACTCATCCCTTTTTGCTCGGTAAGCCTGCCAACCGCGCCAATTATCAAGTCTGCTGCTAAAAGGCCTAATTCTTTTCTTACTTTTGCAGGTTGGCTGGTGATCCGGTCAATAACAGGCACATCCACTCCGGCATAAACAACTTCAATTTGGCTGTCTTTAAGACCAGCCTTATTTCTGGCATAGTCCATTACCCCCCTGCTAATGGCTACATAATGATCAGTTAGATAGCGAAATACTTTTTCAGACCAGATCCGGCTGGGTAAATCTAATTCCATATTATTCAGGTAACGGATCACCAAGGGAGTCCTGACAAAAACTGCCGCCAACCTCCCTATTATTCCGGCCAGGAATGAATGTATGGTCAGAACTGTTACTTTTTCTTTCTTTAATAACTTAACCAATTTAATCAGGTACCAAGGCATCAAACAACACGCCTGAAAACCATTAAGAGCTGCCCGGCCAAGAACGAATACCGTAATATTATCTTCTTGCAAACACCGCAAATAAGGGACCTTATCCATAAGCGAGCAAACAGTGACCCGATCATTACTATCTGGATGGTACTTGACCATGTTGTGAATTATTACTTCACTACCGCTAAACTCCAATTTGGTTGTTAAATGCATAATATGAACAGGCTTTAGAGAAAGTTTCTTTTTCATTTTGTTCCCTTTTTTCCCCATGCTTCCTGATAATAAGAATAGACTTTCCTTAAGGTTCTCAGATAGGGGCTAATACTACCCTTCCCTTGACTGGTAATCCCGCAAAATTCATTCATGCCTTTATGGCTTTCCGGGGCCCCGTTTTGCCACCAATTATCTACCCATTCAAAGATAAATCCACCTAGCGCGTTGCCTTGTCCTTCCCCTCCAGACAAATTCCTGTTAATATCTTCCCAGGCAGTACGATGATATTTCAATTGTTTATCCTCAAAAGTAGCGCCAGGAGTTACAAAAAGACTGCCAAACTCGGTAATCAGTACCGGCTTATCCAATTTATTCTTGATACGTTCCCAGAGATCTCCGAAACTGCCCGTCCTGCTATAATAATTTATGCCAATTATATCGATCTCCGGGGCATAGCGAGCCAGGGCATTTAGCAAGGAAGCACCTGCGGCGCCACCCAAACAAAGGCAAACCGGATGATCAGGATCCATTTCATGGATCATCTTGGCCGCATTGTTCACAAATTTAGCAAATACTTCAGGATATTGATTAGCATTGGTCCTGCTTATAAGCAGATCATTCTCATTACCTAAGCAATACATTAAAAGAAAGGACTCTTCACGAAAATCCAAAACCATTCTTCTAACACTTTGCAGCATATTATCCTGCTGGGCCAGATCACGATAATCTGTGCCTTTTTCCCAATCTGCTCCAGAGCCGTTAGTATGCGCTCCGAAAAAATCTCCAGCCATAACCATAATGCCATGATCAGCATATAGTTTCCTCAAGAGCTCTTTATTGGGTGGATGGTTATAGAGGACTTCCAGTGTTTCACTATTGTAAAGGTGCTTCATTTCTGCCGCTTCTGAAGCATGATGATAAAAGCGGACAGTATTAACTCCCATCTCTTTCATTAGTTGAAAATCACCTATAATTGGCTCATTAGCATCTCTTTTACTGTTATCATTCTGGTCAACAAAAACATCGTAAGCACTGTCTATTCTGCCATTGTTATTGTCATCGACTATCGCCCAATCCCTGAGCGTGGCATTATCAGGATCTTCACCAATTACGCTGGGACTGTAACAAACTCCCTTTACTATATAAGAGTTATCATTAACCATAAGCTGCCACTGACCATTGCTGTCTTTTTTAACGTTAACCTTAAGGGTTTCTGCTATGCAATCATTAGCCACAGATGGCCCTGAACAGAATACGGTCACAATGAGGGCCAGAAGAACCAGCATTGATTTTCTCAATATAATATACCTTTTTGTCATTAAGCTATCCTCTTGTTCAATGATTTTAACCATGCTAATATAATAACCGAGTCCAACGACTTAATCCTGGCGGCTCGGTTAAATCGTGGCTTTTTTATAGAGTTGTGATTCCTAACTAATTCCTTTAAGTTTATGTGTAATGAAAATAGCACATTTTTTCCTTTTGTCAAGGTCTTTGATATGCGCTTTCTCGCAGGACCTTGTCTGTATAAAATGAAAAAACCCTGCCCTGACTTATGCCCAGGCATGGTCATTTTTAATCACTAAAAGCCTACCTTGCTCTATTATTTACTCCAAATAAACCAGACAAATAAATACGCTGCCGTCACGGCAGTCAGCGTAAAAGGCAATCCTATTTTCGCAAACTCTTTAAAGCTAACGTGATACCCTTCTTTTTTCAACAGGCTGCAAGCAACAATATTGGCCGAGGCCCCAATGGGAGTAATGTTCCCGCCTAAACTCGCCCCGATCAACAAACCGAAAAGGAATAATGACGGGTTTATACCCAATTTTGCCGACATGGATATTGCTACTGGCAGCATCGCTGCCAGGAACGGAACATTATCAATGAAGGCCGAAAGGAAAACAGATAAAAATACGATCAAGGTATAGCCTAAAAAAATATTAGAGCCAACCAGGCCTGAAAGATAATTAGAAATAACATCGATCCAGCCATTAACAGTAAGGCTTCCCACCAATACAAAAACCCCCACCAGGAAAATAGTGGTATCCCAATCCAACGCCTTAATGCTTTTTATAATACCCCCTTTATCGATAAACTTTTTCCAGAGTATGGCTATGATACCTGCTGCCATGCAAAGTATCCCCGCCAGATACGAAAAATTTGTATCAAAAAAAGATGACCCCGCCAGGAGGATTATCAAAGTCACCAATATAACCGTGGGCACCCATGACTTGACTTGCTCGATTTCAATGGCCCTGTTCTTCTCTTTATGTTTCCTAAAAAACATATAGAGGATAAAAAAGGAAGTAATTGCGCCGATTTCTACTGCAAAGAAAATGCTCGGCCGCCCTTGATAAAAAAAGAAATCACCAAAAGACATCTTAGCGAATCCGCCCAACAGCATGCTCGGCGGGTCGCCGATCAGAGTAGCGGCCCCCTGTAGATTGCTGGAGATAGCTATCGCAATCATCATATTGACTGGATTAAATTTTAATTTTTTTGACAGCGACAAGGCTACCGGCGCTACGATCAACACCGTAGCGACATTTTCCACAAAAGCAGAGATAAAACCGGTTAACGCGCAGAGAAACAAGATGGCCCAGGCTGTATTCGGAGCCTTATCGACAATAACCTCCGCAAAACGGGCCGGTACGCGGCTGTCCATAAAAACATCAGCCACGATCAGCATACCCACAAAAATACCCATAATATTCCAGTTGATAGCAGTAAAAGCAGTCTGCCACGAGATCGCTCCAACGCTAAGCAGCACTAAAGCCCCGCCTATTGCTATATGCGTTCTCCGTTTGGTAAAAAATATAAAACCTATATAGGCACTGATGAACACAGCCAGGGCTATTACTTTATGACTGATCATTAAATCATCTCCTTTTAATAAAAAACCAGCATCTATGGACGCTGGTTTTTAACAATCTTATTAAAAACGGGGGTGGCAGGAGTCGAACCTACAGTTCCGGTTTTGGAGACCGGTCGTTTAGCCATTAACGGACACCCCCTTAAAACATCGGCCAAAGCTAAAATCCGGTTGCGGTTACGAAACTCGAAATCTTTGTGTCTTTTATCGGGCTTCGACACCGTTTACCGTATATCGAGCTTCTATTTTGTTTCTTTGTGCATGGTGTGTGCACGGCAGAATTTACAATATTTCTTTATCTCCAGCTTGTCTGGATGTTTCTTCTTGTTTTTAGTTAATGAATAATTTCTTCTCTTACACTTGCTGCAGGCAAGTGTAACTATTGATAGATCCTGGTTAGCCATTGGAACTCCTTAGGTTTTCAGCGTATAGCGTGTAGCGTATAGACAAACAAAACCATTACACTTTACACTGCTTTTTTGTTTTTATTCAACGATCTCTGATACGACACCAGCGCCAACCGTATGGCCGCCTTCACGGATGGCGAACCGTAATTCCTTCTCCATCGCGATCGGCGTGATCAATTCCACATCCACCATGATATTGTCGCCAGGCATCACCATCTCCACTCCAGCCGGCAGGGTCACTAAACCCGTCACATCTGTCGTCCGGAAGTAGAATTGCGGCCGGTACCCTTTGAAGAACGGTGTGTGCCGCCCGCCTTCCTCTTTGGTCAAGACATACACTTGCCCTTTGAACTTCTTATGCGGCGTGATCGAGCCAGGCTTTACAATGACTTGTCCCCGTTCGATCTGTTCCTTGTCGATGCCTCTGAGCAACGCGCCAACATTGTCCCCGGCTTGCCCTTCATCCAGCAGCTTGCGGAACATTTCCACTCCCGTGATCACGCTCTTGCGCGTCTCCTGGAGCCCCACGATCTCTACTTCGTCCCCAACATGGATCCGGCCACGTTCAATACGGCCCGTGGCGACTGTTCCGCGGCCCGTGATCGTGAATACGTCTTCTACGCTCATCAGGAACGGTTTCTCCGTCTCCCGCTTGGGTTCCGGTATATAGGTGTCACAGGCTTCGATCAATTCATAGATCGGTTTGACCCAGGGATCGTCTTTGCCTTAGTCTACGTTCTCTAACGCTTTCACCGCGCTGCCGCGGATGAATGGGATCTTGTCTCCGGGAAAGTTATAC
>JAQTPL010000049.1 GCA_028712895.1 bacterium
TCCTTAGTCTCAACTATGATTATATGCCGATGATTTTACCGGATGGCCTTTATGGCATGAGCGAGAGGATCGCTTCCCTTAACCTGAATGCCTATTATGTTTTTTATGCGCAGAGAAAAATGAATTACTTTGTTGGCCCGGGTTTCGGCTATTATTTTGACCTTCTCAGTATGGATACCCCAGCCAGCGGCAAGATAGAACACCAGTACAGCTTTATTGGTTTCAACCTGGGTGCCGGGGGACAGTATTATATAAATAAATCATTTACCCTGATCCCAATGTTGCGCTATCACCTGATCAAGGAACCAGGTTCTTTTTATGCCAAACATCTGGTTTTTCAGATAGGACTTAGCTATAATTTTGCAAAAATGGATTGGAATAAATGGAAAAGAGATTAATAACCTTTATCATCGTGATTCTAGCGGCACTGGAAGGTTGTGATAAGAAAACAACCCCGTTATTGAATGAACCGTCCAGTTACATCTATGCCATTAGCGGCGTCTGTACCCAGGTAGAGACCAAGAATTTTCCTAATACGCGGGCTTTTTGTTCCATAGCCGACCAGAATAATGTACCTTTATTTGATTTTGCCAAAGGCAATTTCAGTCTGGTTGAAGAAGGCAAACCGGTAGTGGTGGAAGAAGTCAAAAAAGTGGATAATAACGAAGACCCGTTATCCGTGGTGTTAGTGCTGGATCGCAGTGGCAGTATGTCCGGCCCGGCTACCAGTGACCTGGATGTAGCTGCCATCCATTTCGTTAACCAGCTGGGTCCACGGGACGAATGTGAAATAATCAATTTTACCACTACCGTGACTGTAAGCCAGCCTTTTACCAGTGACCATCATTTACTGGAGAATGGTATCACCAGTTACAGTGACATGTACAACACGGCCTTCTTTGACGCGGTAGGGCAGGCAGCCACAGATCTCAGTTCACGGAATGGCCGTAAATTTATCCTAGCCATGACGGATGGCTATGAGAATGCCAGCCGTGACTATAACACAATGGAAGAGATCAAATCCTATGTCAATAGCAAGGGATTATCAGTTTTTATCGTTGGCTTAGGCTATGATATCGATAAGGATATGCTCAGGGAGCTGGCTAGTGACTCAGGGGGGCGTTATTTTGAAGCTGCGACTTCGGTTGAACTGGATAATTTATACCAGCAAGCACTAACCCAGTTTAATAATGAAGTATCCATTAAATTCCGTAGCTTAAGTAAAGGTGCGCGTCATTTGCGGATCTATATGAATTATGGCAGCTTTAACCAATCTTTTGAAAAGAAATATTCTGATTAAGCGTAATCAATTGGTTTTTTTACTTGACAAATACCGATTAAAAGTGTGTATAATAGTATAAATAAAGCCGTTGTATGCGATTGGACTGCCAAAGCATTAGTTGTTAAAACTAATGCTTTTTTATTTCACTCGGGAGATCATGTCATGAAGAAATTAAGTATAGCCTTTATTTGTTTATGTATCACGACATTCATACTGTGCGCTGTAAATGTCTATGCTTTTACCTATACTGCCGAAGATGATGCCATACCGGAATTAGCCGGTGATAGTAATAATTTAGTAGCTCAAGATAATGAGACAAGTTCATATACCTTTGATTCTCTATCTTTCCTGAAAATCGAGTCTAATAATTTCAGTGCCTTACAGATATATAATGGCGAAGTATATATCCGTGATGGTTTTAATTATAAAGTATACCATTTGGACCCGAAAACCGGATTGCTTACCTTGTTGAATTCAGCTAAAGCAGTTAAAATGTTATATCCTGATGAAATTAGACAATTCTTGGAAAAAATTAAAAACAAAAGCTCTGAGTTAATTAACCTGGTCCTTAATTTAATGGTAGTAATAGTGTGGCTGCCCACAGCATATATTTGCATCGGGTAAAGATTAGCTGGCGGACTATTTCCAGGAAAGTATATTATTCCAATATGCTTTCCTTTTATTTTGCCTGAACCCAGGGAACATTTTTGTCCGGACCAGGTCTAATAAATAGGGAGTATATTAGCGGGAGGTATGTATGATAAAGTCCCGGACCAACACTTTGAATATGTTTGCTGCTATTAATTCTCTGGTTATGCTTTTTGCCGCCATTCTACTATTCCAGCAGGTATATTTCCGACCAATTCCGGTAATACCTAATACCTATAACTATCCACAGCAAGATTTAATCATTGATGAGCCTCAGCAGCCAATACTGCCGATCTTTGATCCTGGTAAAATTGATAATTTCAGCAGAGATAAAGGTCCGGAGATAAAAATCCCGCCGATAAAAATACCGCCCAGGACCGACAATATAGTAAGGGTAACGCCAACAGACCAAGTACCACTCCCATTGGCTAAAATGATTTTGGATAACTTTGACCAAATCTCCCAGGTAAATGCCACGGGTGGTTTTGGCAATGTCTTTGGCGGGACCGGGGGATTCTGCCTGAGATCATACCAGCAGGGCAACTCCGCCGGTACTGGAGAAGAAAATGGCTATATTCTGAAGCTGGTATATAACGTAAAGAATGGTTATGCCGGGTATTACCGCAAATTAAATGGTTTAGATCTTAATAAATATCATCGCATCGCTTTTTACGTCAAAGGAGCCAAAGGCGGCGAAGTATTTGAAGTAGAGTTGGGTGACGGATCAGCAAGCTACAAAGTAGATGTCCGTGAATACCTGCCGTATGGCGCCAGCACAGCCTGGCAGAAGGTGTCGATCCCCCTCACAGCGTTCACAGACGTGAAAAACTGGGATAAAATGCAGGGAAATTTCGCCATCATCTTTGAGCAGTACCTGGGTATTCCGAATAATAGTACTCTTTATGTGGATAATATCACTTTTGAAGAATGAAACCAAAGGTGGGGGTATAGGATAAAAGATTGAAATATCGATATATTTGTTTGTAAATAAAAAAGACAATTCTCAAAAAAGGGAATTGTCTTTTCATTTATTAATTCAGTGTTCTATAAAGGGATTAGCAACTTTTATTAAACCAGCTTTGTCTAAATGGCAAAGAAAGAATAACATCTAATTAAATAAAGGGAGAATAAGCCCATGAGAAGAAAGTTCAGTTTAATATTGGTATTGGTCCTATTAGCATTTATTGTGACAGGGTGTAACAAAAGTGATGATGTCACTGACCCTGCACCTGATGAGCAGGCCGCAACTGTAACCACTAATCCTGATATTGAATATTCCAGGTATGCTATAATTTTGGATACCAACAAAAATGGATTAATCAATGCGGGCGAAACCATAGAGTTGCAGGTATACCTTAAGAATACGGGAGATTGCCAGGTTAACAATGTTTTCGCCACCTTATCTACCACCAGCTCTGTAGTCACCTTGATACCATTTGGCTCCTATTCTAAGGCTTCTTTTAAAGATGTTAATGGCAATGATTATCTTCCTATCGGCCAGGAAAGCAACTTTGGCCGGGCTTATTATTATGATGGCAATAATGATACCGATTACTACTCTAAAGTTTACAGTTACACTTTTCAAGTAAGTTCTAGTGCAGCCGCAGGGACAAGTATTTCTTTTAGTTTAGCTATTACAGCCGCTGGCGGACTTAGCTGGACAAGGGATTTTAACGTAATGGTGAATTAGCGAACCCACCATTTTAACTTTTTGTTGACAAATACATGCTTATAATATATAAAGATACCCTTTAGTCAAAAGGGTATCTTTTATTTTATCCCCTAAGGAGTTTTCATGTTAGCCAAGGTATTGACCAGCGCGGTATTGGGCATAGATGCCTATATTATCAAAGTAGAAGTGGATATCAGCCCCGGCCTGCCAGCTTTCAACATTGTCGGTTTGCCTGATACCAGCGTGCGGGAGAGCCGGGACCGGGTCATGTCGGCGATCAAGAACAGCGAGCTTAAATTTCCAACCAAGCGCATGACCGTGAATATGGCGCCTGCTGACGTTAAAAAAGAAGGGGCTAGTTTTGACTTGGCTATTGCTCTGGGTATTTTAGCGGCTCACGGCCAGGTAAAGACTGATAAATTGAAAGATTATGTTTTCTTGGGAGAATTGGCTTTGGATGGCTCGATCCGGCAAGTGCGAGGGGCCTTGTCCATTGCCTTAGCCTTGCGTCAGGAAAGTATCAAAGGGATCATTGTCCCGGAGCATAATAAGGCTGAAGCCGGGGTAATAGAAAGCCTGTCTGTTTATCCAGTGACTCACTTGCGGCAGGTGGTGGATTTCCTGAATGGGGATTGCAGACTGAATAAGTTTAAGTTTGACCTCAAAGAAGCTTTTGAACGGAATTGCCGCTATGACATCGATTTCAGTGATGTTAAAGGCCAGATGTTTGCCAAACGGGCTCTGGAAGTAGCAGCAGCCGGAGGGCATAATATCCTGCTTATTGGAAGCCCTGGTTCAGGAAAAACTATGTTAGCCAAAAGATTGCCGACTATTTTGCCGGACTTGTCTTTGGAAGAAAGCATCGAAACGACAAAGATCCACAGCGTTTCTGGTAATCTGGATGGATTATCATTAATAGCGACCAGGCCGTTCCGTTCTCCTCATCATACGATCAGTGATGTCGCCCTGATCGGCGGTGGAGCTTATCCCAAACCGGGAGAGGTAAGCTTGTCGCATAATGGGGTGCTATTTTTGGATGAGTTACCGGAATTTCACCGCAATGTCCTGGAAGTGCTCAGGCAGCCATTAGAAGACGGAGTAGTGACTATCTCCAGGGCAGTTACCAGCTTGACCTATCCGGCTAAATTCATGATGGTGGCAGCCATGAATCCCTGCCCCTGCGGTTATCATGGGGACAGCAAGCAGGAATGCCTTTGCTCTGTTTTCAAGATCCAGAAATATCATTCCAGGGTCTCGGGCCCTTTACTGGACCGTATAGACATGCATGTGGAAGTGCCGCGGCTCAAATTCACTGAAATGACGACTGACCAGCCGGCAGAAAGCAGTGCTGCGGTCAGGGCCAGGGTAAACCAGGCCCGGGCTATCCAGCAGGATCGGTTCCAGAAAGAAAAACATACCTATTGTAACGCCCATATGCAAGCTAAACACCTGAAAAAGCACTGCCAGCTTACTACTGAAAGCCAGGAACTGCTCAAGAATGCCATCAATAAGCTGAACCTGAGCGCTCGCGCCTATGACCGCATCTTGAAGGTTGCCAGGACCATCGGCGACCTGGATAACCAGCCCCAGATACAATCCTCGCATATCGCCGAAGCCCTGCAATACCGCAGCCTGGACAAGAACCTGTTTGCGTAACTGATAACTTTTTTAATTGACACCAGCGATTAGTTATGATAAAATTCTCCCATGAAAAGTTGTCAAATTTCCGCAAAGGAAGGTGTGGCAATGAAAAAAATATTGGTCCTTGGTATAGCTGTATGTGCCATGATATTACTTGCTGGTTATTTGCAGGCAGAGGAAGCTGCTGCTGGAGATACTGAGAAATTCTCAGTCCAGGAAAATGCGGTAAGCATCACTTCTACGGTTACCGGCAATATAGATTTGGATAAGGAAAAACTACCGCCGTTCAAGATCGAACAAATTTCCCTGAGAAAATTTAAGCATGATGCCATAGTCAGAGGGTTGGCGGATAATAAAACTGAAAAAACCATGTACAGCACTAATGACCATGTAATAATAAGTGCCGGATCGAGGAAAGGTATTGCCGAGGGGGATATGGTCCTGATCTTCAAAAAAGGGAACCTGGTTACCGATCGTATCAGCATTGACAAGATCCAAAACTCTATGTACACAGATGAAACACAAGAGCGCAAAGAAGGACCGAAGGCGACAAGTATCGGTGAAGCCAGAGTGACAAAAGTAGAATCTAACTCCAGTGTGATCCAGATATTGCGTTGTATAGAATCCATAGAACCAGGTAATTTTGTTAAGATAAAAAAGTAACATCTACAGGTAAGGAGCTCATATGCTGAGGAAATTGTTCTATTTGGCGATCATCCTGGCTGTTTGTTTTGCGTTTTACCGTCAAATATTGGTGAAGGCACAAGAATATGTTGACCAGCATGCCCAAGAAGCCTGGGCTCCAAAAGTGCAACTCCAGATCGGGAAGGTTTATTCGTTCACCAGGAGTTATAGCCAGGCTGAGGCAACCTTCCTGCAGTTGAAGAAAAAATACCCAAAAAGCACATATGCAGCTAAGGCTCAATATATGATCGCCAGCATTTATGAAAAGAAAGAAGATTATGGACGGGCCAAGGTAGAATATGAAAAATTCAAAAAAGATTATCCGGCAGATGAATATTCCAGGAAAGTCGAAGATAAACTCAGGATACTGGCCTTGTTCCAGGAAACGCCAAAAAGTAAATCTCAATAAGAATTGTAGTATATGATAAATAATCATTTTAGTAAAGTCATTAAGGCAGGCCTTAAGCGTAATAACGTCAGCTTGCGTTGTCTTTCGCGGGGTGTGGGTTTGGATCCCAGCTTCCTTTCCAAGGTATTAGCAGGCAAAAGAAATCCACCCATGGAGGAAAGAAGTCTGGTCAAGATCGCCCGCTATCTGAATTGTGATGCAGATACGCTGGTCTTATCTGCAGGGAGGATACCCAAGAAATATCAAACTGCCCGGAACAGGCAGAAATTCTTGGCACTCTTTAGGCAACTCAATTCCAAAAGATAAGGCCGAGTAAAACGAGATTTAATTTTGACCTAAGACAGCCTGGCTGTCTTTTTTGTTTTACATTAGTAGTGCACTGGAGTAAGGTCAATTATGGATAAATGGATCTTAGTAAATGCGGCCGGCAGCTTAGGCAAAGCCAGACTAAAAGGATTATTGGATTTCTACCAGGAACCTGAGCTGGTCCTGAAATGCAGCGAAGAAGAATTGTTAAAAACCGGCTTGGTGGATCGGGGTTTTACTAACTCCCTTCGTACCATAAAAAAACATTTTGATCTGGACCGGGAATATAAGCTGCTGGAAAAGCATAAAGTAAGGATCGTGACAATCAGGGATGATGATTATCCCGCCAGTTTGCGCTATATTAACGGTGCGCCTATCCTGCTCTATATGGCCGGGAACATGATCAAGGAAGATATTTTCGCCATTGGAGTGGTCGGGACCAGGGATTATACAGCCTACGGCAAGAATGTTGCTGCCAAATTAAGCGGCGAGCTAGCCGGTAAAGGGGTGACCATAGTCAGCGGGTTGGCACGCGGTATTGATACTTTTGCCCACCAGTCAGCTTTGGCTGCAAAAGGCCGGACTATCGCGGTTCTTGGCGGTGGTATTGCTGCCATGTATCCGCCGGAAAACAGGGCTCTGGCCCAAGAGATAGCTAAACATGGCGCAGTAGTGTCAGAATATCCGATGATGGAACAGCCCAGCAGGATCAGTTTCCCTTTGCGTAACCGGATAATTTCCGGTTTGAGCCTTGGCTTACTGGTAGTAGAGGCAGATGTGCGCTCCGGGTCGCTCATTACCGCCCAATGCGCGCTGGAACAAGGTCGGGAAGTATTTGCGGTACCAGGCAATATTACTAATGAGTATGCCCGCGGGACTAATCAACTGATCAAGGATGGCGCCAAGCTGGTAGAAGGACCCCGGGATATTATTGAAGAGATCAGCTGCTTGAGAGAATTGACCGCCGGTAAGAAGAAGGCCAAAAAGCAGGAATGTTTTTCTTTTCCCGCCGATGAACAGGAAAACGCCGTGCTGGATCTTATCGGCAATGAACCAATAAATATTGAAGTCCTGGGAGCCAGGACCGGCAAATCCGTCAGCCAGTTGTCCAGTATTTTATTGCAGCTCATCTGTAAGGAATTGATCCGGGAAATGAGTGGAAAAAACTATGTCCGAACAATCTAGCAAGTTAATAATCGTGGAATCTCCGGCTAAGGCTAAGACCATTGGTAAATTCCTGGGGCCTGGTTTTGTGGTCAGGTCTTCCATGGGTCATATTAGGGACTTGCCTGAAGGCAAACTGGGTGTGGATATAGAGAATAAATTTAATCCCACGTACGTTATACCGCCGGAAAAAGTGAGGTTTGTCAAGGAATTAACCAATTATGTAAATAAAGCCGGTATTGTCTACCTGGCGACTGACGAAGACCGCGAAGGGGAAGCTATTGGCTGGCATATCGCTAATGCTACACAGGCGCCGCCGGAAAAACTGCAACGTATTGTTTTTCATGAGATCACCAAGGGAGCTATAGACGCTGCTTTGCATAATCCGCGGCAGTTGGATATGTCCTTGGTCAATGCCCAGCAAGCTAGGCGGATATTGGACCGGCTAGTCGGATATAAGATCAGTCCATTACTAGGTAAAGGATTGTCAGCTGGACGGGTGCAATCCATTGCCTTGCGTTTTATTGTGGAAAGGGAACGTGAAATAGAGAATTTTAAGCCCCAGGAGTACTGGGTTATCAAAGCTGAGCTGCAAAAAAAAGGGCCAAGCCTTAAATTTCTGGCTACGTTGATCGGCTTTAAAGATAAAAAGATCGAGAAGATGGATATAGGCAACAAGAATGATGCTGAGAAAATAGTCACGGCTTTGCAGCAGGCGCAATACCAGGTTGAAAAAATAACCCGCAAAGAAGTCAAAAGAAACCCTTCCCCGCCTTTTATAACCAGCACCCTACAGCAGGAAGCTTTCCGTAAATTAGGTTTCAGCGTAGACCGTACTATGCGGATCGCCCAGCAGCTTTATGAAGGTATTGACCTTAAAGTAAAAGGATTCAGCGGATTGATCACGTATATGCGTACAGATTCTTTCAATATCAGTAAAGAAGCCCAGGAAGAGTCAGCTGCTTTTGTTAAACAACAATATGGCGATAAATACCTGCCTGAATCGCCGCGTATCTATAAAACGGTCAAAGGGGCCCAGGAAGCGCATGAAGCGATCCGTCCGACATCGGCGAGAAATATTCCTGAAGAGATCAAGAATTTTCTTACCCCTGACCAGTATAAAGTATATAATTTGATCTGGCAGCGCTTTGTGGCCAGCCAGATGGCTAGCGCGATCATGGATAGTGTCTCCGTGGATATCAGGACTAATAATGAATACTTATTCCGCGCCACCGGCCAAACCGTGAAATTTGACGGTTTTATGGTCCTGTATATCGAAGAAGAAGAAGAGGAAGATACTGAAAAGAAAAAAACCAACGAAGAATCAAAAGCTAAGCTGCCGGCTTTAACAGAAAAAGAAATATTGGAATTGGTCAGGCTGCTGTCTGACCAAAAGTTTACTGAGCCGCCGCCGCGCTTTAATGAAGCCAGCCTGATCAAAATACTGGAAAAATACGGCATCGGCCGTCCTTCTACGTATGCGCCAATTATTAATACCATTAAAGCCCGGAAATATGTTAAAATAAAAGAGCATAAGTTCTATCCTGAGCCGATCGGTTATCATGTTAATGACTTGTTAAAAGAGAATTTTTCATCGGTCATAGACGTAGGATTTACAGCCAGGATGGAAGAAGAACTGGATGAAATTGCTGAGGGAAAACAGGAATGGACCACTGTCCTTCAGGATTTCTACGCATCGTTTAACGAGACTTTAAAAAATGCCGAAGAAACTATCTCTAAAGGTGAAAAAACAGATCGCCTTTGCCCCCTGGATAAGGCCCCTTTAGTTATGCGTTTCAGCCGTTATGGCAAATTTATCGCCTGTTCAAATTTTCCCAAATGCAAATACAAGGAACATATAGAAGAAGGGGTGCCAAAACAAGCCGCGGAAACAACAAATCAAAAATGCCCGGTCTGCAGTCTGCCTCTGGTTATACGTTCCGGGCGTAAGGGCAAGTTCCTGGCCTGCAGCGGTTATCCTAAATGCCGTTATACCTCAAATCTGGATGGGACCAACCAGAACACCGGGCCGGAAATGACCACTGAAATATGCGAAAAATGCGGTAAACCTATGGTGATCCGCACCAGCCAGAGAGGCAAGTTCCTGGCCTGCAGCGGTTTTCCTAAATGCAAGAATACCAAATCCATTGAACAACCATAAAGGGATGTATGCTGGAAGAGATAGAGGCTTTCGGAAAATACCTGACTTATGAAAAGAATGAAAGCCCTCATACGGTACGCAATTACCGTATTGACCTGCAGCAATTTGCCAGCTTCCTGGCAGGAATACAAATCAAATCATTTAACGAGATAAACCACCTCGTGCTCAGGCAGTTTCTGGCTGACCTGAACCAAAAGAACTACCAGAAATCAAGTATCGGACGGAAAGTCGCAGCTTTAAAATCTTTTTTTAAATTTTTACAGAAGAAGAAATACTTGGAAAACAACCCGGCTAAGGTATTGCACGCTCCAAAACAGGATAAGAAATTGCCTAAATTCCTGGAAGTGGATGAAATGAGGCAATTGCTGCAGGCGCCCGGCGACCAGGGATTTAAAAGTTTGCGGGACAGTTCGATCCTTGAAACCTTGTATTCTACCGGTATGCGGGTAGCTGAGCTCACCGGGCTGGATCTGGAAAATATAGATTTCCTGAGTGGCCTAGTCAGGATCCGCGGCAAGGGCGCTAAGGAGAGAGTGATCCCGATTGGTGAAAAAGCTCTATCTGTTCTATACCAGTATCTGGATGAACGGGCCAGGATCAGTCGTGAGACCAAAGCCTTATTCCTGAATTTTCATGGCCACAGGATTACCGACCGGAGTATCAACCGGCTGATCGATTTTTATATCAAAAAGACCAGCGTCACAAAGAAGATCAGCGCCCATGTGCTCCGGCATACTTTTGCGACCCATTTGCTAAATGCCGGCTGTGACTTGCGCTCGATCCAGGAAATGCTGGGACATAACAGCCTGGAAACTACGCAGAAATATACCCATGTGACCATGGAGCGTCTGAAAAAAGTATATGAAAAAAGCCATCCGCGAGCGTAAAACTAGCGGATAGCGGGTAGCGTATAGCGTATAGAAGCACCAGGTTTTCTACACGCTTAACGCTATACGCTTTATGCCCAAGGTATTCTAAATGCCAGATAAGATTAAAGACAAAAAACAATTGATCATGGAAGAAACCGGCTGCGATGCGGAGCAAGCGGAGCTGGTCCTGCATTCCACAGGTAATGATGTGGCTAAGGCCATCAAGATCATCAATTCCCTGCTCAAGCAGATCATTGTCATTAAGAGTAAGTTTAAAACCGACGATGCCAGTTTATTTGGCTTGCTGGTGCTGATCGCTGATATCAAGCTAAACAAAGTCCTGAGGCTGGCCAATATAGTGACGTGCAATCCGGGGATTTACCAGCATGGACTGAATAAGCCCTGGCATGAATTTGAACGGAAGCTCTATGCCTTGAAATTAGGTGAAGGCAGCCAGCCGGAGATTACCCAGAAACTGCAAGAGCACTTAAAGAATTGGACCCGCGGCGAAAAGAAAAATGATATTTTTACCGCCTTAGTACAAAATAATAAGGAACTCCTGGAAAAAATGCTGGCCAGGGAAATTAAAGTCATCAGTCCGGAAGAAGATTTTACGCTTAATCTCCAATTGGAAGAAGTCAACCTTTTCCAGTTTAAGGAACTAAAAGAGCAGATCGATGAAGATATTGCCAAATTGCGGCTGCCTGAACAGATAGACCAGCCGGAAGAACTGGCTTCCTTAGTCTTAAAAGTGGAAACACTTAAGAATATCGGACGGGAAGGAAAAGCGGTACGTGATCTGCAGCCAGGGGAAATGATCTGGACCAAGATAACTGATCCGCGTGATATTGCCCAGTATTTGTCCAAGTTGCTGGGCGGGCGCATCAAAAGAAATGGCGCGGAAGAAATAATTCCGCTGACCGTGCCGGTCGAGGAAATAATCCCGGGCCAGGAAAAAGTACGGCTTAAAGTCAGGTTTGGCCCGGCCGTAATAGGGGAAGAAGAGATAGGCGAGGATGAAAGGATTGCCGTTATTTTCAGCGAGAGCCAGATCGGCCGGTTATGGAAGAATTTGACAAAATTATTTTCCTTGCAAAAATGACGAGATTATGATATATTTACAAAGATATTCTAGATAGAGGTTTTGACCACAATTTGTAATTTGTAATTTAGAATTTAGAATTTTTAAAAGAGGGGGGGTGAAAAAATGTCAGTAATATCTATGAAACAGCTGTTAGAAGCAGGCGTCCATTTTGGACATCAGACAAAGAGATGGAATCCGAAGATGGCTAAGTATATTTTTGGCCAAAGGAATGGCATCCATATTATCGACCTCCAGAAGACAGTCAAGAAAATCAAGGAGGCATATAAGTATATAGTCGAACGAGTTTCTCAGGGAGATTATGTTCTTTTTGTCGGTACCAAGAAGCAGGCGCAAGAATCGATAAGCGCAGAAGCGAAGCGTTGCGGAATGTATTATATAAACCAGCGCT
>JAQTPL010000010.1 GCA_028712895.1 bacterium
TTTCGACAGTCATAATAATCCTCATATATCATACGCGGATTACACCAAAGGATACTATAATTTAAAATACGCGCAATGGACCGGGACAGCTTGGAGTACCTCAACAGTAGATACAGCAGCAGATGTTGGCTGGAGTACTTCATTGGTTTTAGATAGTAATAATAATCCCCATGTTGCCTATACAGACGATACAAATAATACGGTAAAATATGCGCACCGGACTGGTTCATTGTGGGCTATACAAACAGTTAGTGCAACAGAAATAATCGATGGGCATGTTTCCCTGGCCTTAGATTCTAATAATAATCCCCATATAGCCTATGCAGCGTACGGTGCATTTCTCCAGGATTTGCGCTACGCCCATTGGACTGGATCAGCCTGGGATATAACCTCTGTTGATGTAGATATATTCGGTTGGTACGTTTCCCTGAAATTGGACGGCAGTAACAGTCCTTATATTGCCTATTCGACTGATGTAAGTAATAATTATAGCCTGAAATACGCTCACCAGACAGGCTCATCTTGGGAGATAACAACGGTAGATTCTACCCCGAATGCCGGAGTATCGATTTCTTTAGCTTTAGACTTTAGCAGTCATCCCCGCATAGCCTATTGCAATGAAGCAGGGGACCTGAAATACGCGACTTGGAATCCATAATGGCAAAAACGTTTTCCAGAATTACGATTACTGTGTTTTTAATGATTTTTCTTTGTCCTCTGGCGCTCCGGGCAGAGACCAGCCGTTTTGCTCTTGGGCTTGGATATCCATATTTTTTGGTCAGATACGACCCGGTAGAAATAAAATATGCCACGGGAGACGGGATAAATGTCTTTGCCGGACGGCTCTATCTGAATTTTTACAAGGGTAGCAGGATAAAAGCATTTACCGGAATTGAAGGCGGATATATCAAATTCAATACCCTTGATATCAGGGGGACAGGATATGAAGGGGCGGTATTTATAGGTGGAGAGTATTTTATTACCGAACATATTACCTTGGCTATGGACCTCTCGCCTACCTATATCGGATTGAAATCAACGGATAATGATAAGGTTGATGGGTATGAACTCGTAGCTAATGCGGCGATATATTACTATTTTGCTCCAGTCATGGCCAGTAACGGCGCCAAAAAAGGAATGATCGACGCCGATACCTTAAGTAAATCTAACAAGCAAGATTTAATTGAAAAATATAGTGCCCAGGCAACCCAATACAACGAAGCAGGAGAATATGATAAAGCAATATCAGCCTGGCAACGAGTGCTGGAAATAGACTCGGACAACACAACGGCAAAAGAAGAAATTGAAAAGACTAAATTCATGATAGCAACAGAGGACGAATGAGAGGACGAGAAAGAATAGCTGGTAGAACCGGGATAGCAGAAATTGATTAAAAGTAATTGACTTTAACTAATAATTATGATAATCTAAAAATTCTTAAATAATAACTAAAAAACAGGAGGTAAAGAACATGGCAGTAAAAGTAGGTATTAATGGATTTGGCCGTATTGGCCGGCTGGTCCTGAAGGCTGGTTTAGCCAATAAGAACCTGGATTTTGTGGCAGTTAATGACTTGACTGATGCCAAGACCCTGGCTCATTTGTTCAAGTATGATTCAACGTTCGGGATCTTCCCAGGGACAGTGGAAGCCAAAGATAATGCCATTATTATTAATGGCAAGGAAATAAAGGTTTTGGCAGAAAAAGACCCGTCCAAACTTCCCTGGAAAGCGTTGGGAGTGGAGATCGCGATAGAGTCAACCGGCAGGTTTGTTGATGCCATAGGCGATCCAGCAAAAGGAAAGCCAGGAGCCAATGCCCATATCCAGGCTGGTGCCAAAAAAGTAGTGATATCCGCACCTGCGAAGAATGAAGATATCACTATAGTGATGGGTGTAAATGATGATAAATATGACCCGGCTAAGCATAATATCCTGTCTAATGCCAGCTGCACCACCAATTGCCTGGCCCCGGCAGTAAAAGTGATCAGGGATACATTTGGAGTGAACAAGGGTTTTATGACCACGATCCATTCCTATACCAATGACCAGCCTATTCTTGATTTTCCGCATAAGGACCTGAGGCGCGCCAGAGCTGGAGCCATCAGCATGATCCCGACCTCAACCGGTGCGGCAAAAGCTATCGGCTTAGTGATACCTGAGCTGAAAGGTAAACTGGATGGATATTCCATGCGCGTCCCGACTCCGGATGTGTCTGTAGTTGACGTAGTGCTCGAAGTCGGTAAAGAATGCACTGCTGAAGAAGTGAATGCAGCGCTAAAGAAAGCCGCTGAAGGCAAAATGGGCAAGTATCTCGAATATTGCGAAGCGCCACTGGTATCCAGGGATTTCCTCGGCAACCCGAAGTCCAGCATCATTGATTCCCTCTGCACAAAAACTATCGGAAATATGGTGAAAGTAGTAGCCTGGTATGACAACGAGTGGGGTTATTCCAACAGGGTCATCGACCTGGTAGATCTTATCATCAACAAGAAGTAAAAACGATTTCGCGGATTTTGGAGAACGGATTACGCGGATTAGTCAAGTTCTGATCTGCGTAATCTGTCTTTAGAATCAGCGTAATCTTCTCCATGGAGGGAAGGCAGATGGCGAAATTAACGATAACCGATGTGGAATTAAGCAATAAAAAGGTACTCATGCGGGTTGATTTTAATGTGCCGCTGGATAAACAGCAGAACATTACCGATGATACGAGGATCAAAGAAACATTACCTACGATCAAGTATCTCCTGGATAAAAAATGTTCCCTGGTCTTATGCGCTCATTTAGGACGGCCAAAAGGCAAGCCAGTCCCGGAGATGAGTCTTAAACCTTGTGCTGCTCATTTGTCAAAGCTGGCCGGGGTAAAAGTGCAAATGGCCCCGGATTGTATTGGCGCGGAAACCAAAAAAATGGCTGATGCGCTGACCCCCGGGGATATCTTATTGCTAGAAAACCTGCGTTTCCATCCTGAAGAAGAAAAGAATGACCCGAATTTTGCTAAAGAATTAGCCTCCATGGCGGAAGTGTTTGTGCAGGATGCATTCGGTACTGTCCATCGTGCCCATGCCTCCACTGAAGGGGTGACTAAATATTTGCCCGCTTATGCCGGGTTCCTGTTAAAGAAAGAGATCGATTATCTCGGTAAAGCTGTGGAAAATCCTGATAAACCTTTTGTCGCCATTCTCGGCGGAGCCAAGATCAGCGGTAAGATCGATGTCATATCCAATTTATTGAATAAAGTAGATACCCTGATCGTTGGCGGGGCCATGACTTATACGTTCTTGAAAGCTCAGGGATTGAGTATCGGTAATTCCCTGGTAGAAAATGACCGCTTAGAGATGGCTAAAGAAGTGCTCGCTAAAGCAAAAGAAAAGAAAGTGACTTTCCTGTTACCTCTTGATCACTTAATAGCGGATAAAGTCGAAGCCGGAGCCAGATCAGAGATGGTAGGTGAAAATATCCCTGCTGGTATGATCGGTGTTGATATCGGGCCAAAAACGATCGCGCTTTTTATTGAAGCGATTAAAAGAGCCAAGACCATTGTCTGGAATGGGCCGATGGGTGTATTTGAAATCGATGATTTTGCCAAAGGGACGATCGCTATAGCTAATGCTTTAGCTGATGCGACCAAGGCCGGGGCTACCACAATAATCGGCGGCGGTGATTCAGTGGCAGCAGTGGCCAAAGCCGGCGTTACCAGCAAGATCTCACATATATCGACTGGCGGCGGCGCCAGTTTGGAATTCCTGGAAGGTAAGATATTGCCGGGAATAGCAGCGTTGAAAGATAAGTAAAAACGATTACCCGCCAAAGAGCGCCGGCGGGCGCGGCACAGATTTAAAGAGATCCGCCTGAGGCGGACCGGGATTAAAAAGATAGGAGAAAAAAATGTTTGTATTCTTGGTATCAATACACATCTTAGTGTGCATCTGGTTGATAGTCATTGTGCTTTTACAGGCAGGGAAAGGCGGGGGATTATCCGGTTTATTTGGCGGGGGCAGTTCTCCTGAGACTCTTTTTGGCGGCGGCGGGGACACTACCATGAAGAAGATCACTACGGTATCAGCTGTCCTCTTCCTGGTCACTTCAACATTGCTCTATGTCTATGTTGCCAGGCAGGATTCCAACAGTGTAGTGAAACCAATGGCAGCTACTTCTACTCCGGTAGTCCCGGCAGCTGCACCAGCAGCATCACCGGCTGCGCCGCCTGCTCCGGCAGCTAAATCAGCGCCAGTTCCTGCTGCTAAACCAGCACCTGCGGCTCCAGCGGCTCAGACAGCACCGGCGCCGGCACCAGCTGCTGTTCCGACTCAACCAGCAGCTCCGGCGGGTAAATAAAAAGTAAAATATTATCTTCGAAATGACAGATAATTATTTTTTAATAATGAATAAATTTGCGAGGATGGCGGAATTGGCAGACGCGTACGCTTGAGGTGCGTATGGTTAACACCGTGAGGGTTCAATTCCCTCTCCTCGCAAAAACTTCCCAAACCCTGCTCAAAGGGGCTCCCCCGCCAACGAACTTTGGCGGGTTCGGTCGGCGATTTTACTCCGTAAAATCTGAAGCATCGACCTCACTATTATCCCTTGGGAAGTTTTTAAATAGAAATAAATTACTTGAAAAACTGGTCCATTTATAGTATAATAATTAAATACGAGATAGCGCATTAATGCGGGAGTAACTCAGTTGGTAGAGTGCAACCTTGCCAAGGTTGATGTCGCGGGTTCGAACCCCGTCTCCCGCTTTTTTCTTCATATGCATAAGTAAAGGGTTTCCGCCAGAGGCGGATAAACTCCGCAAGTGAGCGCGACCATAGGGAGTCCGCCGAAGTATTAGTGGCGGAAGACTGGCCGGCGACGAAGGAAGGCCGCGCATACGGCCTGGGTGAGGAGGAACCCCGTCTCCTGCTCCATTTTTTATGTAACGATTACACCGATTATTGAAAAAGAAACACAGATTAAAGCCACTGCGATTGGGTGCGCAATATATCAAGATTGGCTAAAAAGTGTTTTTTAGCCAAAACAATCAAAGGAAAGGGTTCAGCGAACCCGTTCTGTGTGGTGAGCGACGATGAAACGGGGAAACCATTGGTTTCCCCTTGTAGAGCGAACCCTGCGCTTTGATTTGCGAAGCAAACGGCAGGGGAGCGATGGTGCGGTACCCAAGTGGCTAAGGGAGCAGTCTGCAACCCGCCAACGTTCTTTGGCGGGCAAATCCCTGCCTGACGGCAGGCAGGCGCCCCGCATAATGAATGAAAATACATGATATACTTTGTTTATATATTAAAGAGTTTGAAAGATGGAAAACGTTATATTGGATCCACATCAACTTTAGATATAAGGATATTTGAGCATATTAATGGTGGCGTGAAAGCAACTAAAAATAGACGTCCCTTGCAGCTAATATATACAGAAGAATTTCCAACCAAGTCTGAAGCGCAAGGAAGAGAAAGATACTTCAAGACTGGAGCGGGGCGGGCATTTCTAAATAGAATATCAAAATAAGTGACGGTGCGGTACCCAAGTGGCTAAGGGAGCAGTCTGCAAAACTGTTATTCGGCGGTTCAAATCCGCCCCGCACCTCTTGAACTCTCTAAAACGATCCTATTTCTACTACGGCGTCATCTTTTTGGCTGCGCCTGCTTCATTCGCTCCTAACTTATCCCGGTGTTGATAAGCTTCGTCGCTCATTCATTGGCTCGCTCAAAAATATAGCCTCGTAACGTAATAAGATCATTCCAGAAAGCTATTTTAAATTTTAAGGGCAATAAATGACTAAAAAAGACATACTAACATTAGCTTGTAAAATATTAGGATTATATTTATTAATTATATTATTATTTCAAATTGAAGGCCTTTTACTTAGTATAAGTAGTTTATTTCTGACAAAAGGACAAAGATTAGAGATATATCAATCAATAATAATTCTTGTCCCGTTTATTATTTATACTTGCTTAGCCATATTTTTAATAAAAAAGTCAAACATAGTTGCAAATAAATTAAATTTGCATGATGATAAAATTATTACAAATATAAATATAACTAAAGATGAATTACAGGAAAGCGCTTATAATATCATTGGCATTGTGTTAATAGCTAATGCAATTATAGGAATTCCTAAGCAAGCCATTCGATTTGGAGATAGATTTACTACTGTAATATATACTGGCATTATCATTACTTTAATTCAAATAGTTATAGGGATATACCTTGTATTAGGTTCTAAAGGATTAGTTAAACTTATTACAAAATTGAAAGATAGAAAACAATAATTATTTTGAGAAGTAGATTACTTATCGGGCAGTTAGCTCAGTTGGTTAGAGTACTTCCTTGACATGGAAGGGGTCACAGGTTCGAGTCCTGTACTGCCCATATTTTCGAGTAATTCGCGTATTTTCATTCGGTCCTTATTCGCTAAAGAGGTGTTTTATATAATATGGAAAAGAATGAAGAGAACCTGCAAGCGTTAAGACACTCAGCTTCACATGTAATGGCTCACGCAGTCAAAGAGCTGTATCCTGAGGTAAAACTGGCCATTGGCCCAGCTATTGCCGATGGTTTCTATTATGATTTTGACAAGAAAGAGCCATTCACCCCGGAAGACCTCGAAAAAATCTCCCAAAAAATGAAAGAGATCGTCAAACAAAACCTCAAATTCGAACATTATGAGAAACCCCGCGCCGAAGCTATCAAATATTTCCAGGATAAAGGCGAAAAATACAAGGTAGAACTTATTAATGACCTGCCTGACGCGAATATGTCTTTTTATAAACAGGGAGATTTCATTGACCTGTGCAAAGGGCCGCATACTAACTATACCGGCGGCTTGAAACATTTCAAGCTGTTGAGCGTAGCTGCAGCCTATTGGCGGGGAGATGAAAAAAGGGAAAGTTTACAGCGCATCTATGGCACGGTTTTCTTTACCAAGGAAGAGCTGGACGCTCACCTGAACCTGTTAGAAGAGGCCAAGGCTCGCGACCACCGCAAACTGGGCAAAGAACTGGACCTGTTCAGTTTCCATGAAGAGGCAGGACCGGGATTGGTTTTCTGGCATCCCAAAGGGTCATTGGTCCGCAAGGTTATTGAAGACTTTTGGAAAAATGAACACCTGAAGAACGGGTACAATCTTCTTAATACACCGCATATAGCTAACCTGAATATCTGGAAAACCAGCGGGCACTGGAATTTCTACCGCGAGAGCATGTATTCCCCGATGGATATAGATGGCCAGGATTACATGATCAAGCCGATGAATTGTCCTTTTCATATCCTGATCTATAAAACGCAATTGCGCAGTTACCGGGAGCTTCCTATCCGATATGCTGAATTGGGGACAGTGTACCGCTATGAGCGCAGCGGGGCTTTGCACGGATTGATGAGGGTGCGTGGCTTTACCCAGGATGATGCTCATATCTACTGTCGGCTGGACCAGCTGGAAAACGAGATCATTGATGTCATAAAATTCGTACTGTTCATCTTGCAGACATTCGGGTTTAAGGAATATGAAGTGTATGTCAGCACCAGGCCGGAAAAATATGCCGGTGAACTGGCACATTGGGAAAAAGCTACCGCGGCTTTAGAAAATGCCCTTAAAGCTGTAGGTTTATCCTATCAGCTAGATCCTGGAGAAGGGGTCTTTTATGGGCCAAAGATCGATATTAAAATAAAAGATTGCCTGAATCGTGCCTGGCAATGTTCTACTATCCAGGTGGATTTCAATCTGCCTACTGCTTTTAAAGTAGAATATATCAACGAAGAAAGCAAGCCTATCCAGCCAGTGATGATCCACCGGGCATTGATGGGCTCGCTGGAACGGTTCTTTGGCGTGCTGATCGAACATTATAAGGGGGCTTTTCCGGCTTGGCTTGCTCCGGTACAAGCCAAAGTGCTGAATATCACTGATAGCCAGGAAGAATATGCCAGAAAAGTCTTTGTCCAGCTAAAAGAGCAGGGTATTCGCGCTGAGTTGGATATACGCAATGAAAAACTGGGGATGAAGATCAGGGAAGCACAGCTGGCCAAGATCCCCTATATGCTGGTAGTAGGTGATAAAGAAAAAGAAAATGGCACAGTAGCCTTACGCCGGCGCAATAGCCAGGAACAAAAAGTGATGCCCTTGTCAGATTTTATCAGCCTGGCCCTGGATGAGATCAACAATAAAAAATAAGCGGGGGTAGTTATGAAAAAAGTGTTTTTATTGATTCTCTTAATACTGACATTGCCGGTTCCCCTCCTGGCGCAAAACCTCACTGAACTGGTAGATATCCCGACGGCAGATATATATGAATCAGGCACCTATAATATAAATTTGCGGGTATACGGGGCAGGAAGCGTCCTGACCAGGCTGTTGTTCAGCGTTAAGTTTTTTGAATTAGGGGCCTATCTTGATGTAGATAATGCTACCGGCAATCTTGACCCGAAAGCCCATGATGTGCAACCACTGGTGAAAATACGCCTTTATCCCGGCGGCCAGATCCTGCCGGCCTTAGCCATCGGTTATGAAGGGCAGGGTGAAAATTATTACTTTAAAGAGCCAAGAGGTTTTTATGTTGTTCTGTCCAAGGAGATGCTTATTCCCGGGCTGATGCTGCATCTTGGCGGTAATAATAAAGATTATACGTATGGATTCGCCGGTCTCAGCTACACCTTTGAAGAACAAGGCAGTGTTTTTGTAGAATATGAGCGTATCCGGAATATGAATGACCTGACCAATAACAAGTGTAATGCAGGATTGAAGTTCCAGATAACCCAGGAATTAGGCATGGAATTTGATTTTAAGAATATCGGTAACCGCGGCAGTGAATATGAACGGGTATTACGTTTTGATTATTCCGGCGAATTTTAGTAGAGAACGAATAAAGGCCGAATGAGAGGATGCGAATAGGGACCGAATAATGCTAATTTATTTTATTCGAGTCATTCGCTGTCATTCGTGTAATTCGCAAAGAAAGGTTTCCCATGGCACTGGAAAGCGTACTTGATTTTGAACGGCCCATATCGGAACTCGAACAGCAAATAGAAGAAGTAAAGAGCCTGGTAGCAGCCGGTGATATGAGCTTGTCCGCAAAAATGGGCAAACTGGAAGCAAAGCTTGATGTTTTAAAGAAAAAAGTTTATGGCAGTCTTTCACCCTGGCAGAAAGTGCAATTAGCCAGGCACCCGCAAAGGCCTTATACCCAGGATTATATTAAGTTATTAATGACTGATTTCCTGGAACTGCATGGAGACCGGAAATTTGCCGATGATTTGGCGCTATTAAGCGGCCTGGCTTATTTCGAGGGGATCCCGGTCTTAGTGTTGGGCCAGCAAAAAGGCAGGAATGTTAAAGAGAACTTAGAGCAGAATTTCGGCATGATGCAGCCTGAAGGGTACCGTAAAGCTTTGCGTTTGATGCAAATGGCTGAAAAGTTTAATATTCCGGTCATAACTTTTGTCGATACGCCAGGTGCTTATCCTGGTATCGGGGCCGAAGAACGGGGCCAGGCAGAAGCCATTGCCCATAACTTGTACAGCATGAGTGACCTGAAAACACCGATCATTGTGATTATTATAGGTGAAGGTGGCAGCGGCGGGGCTCTGGGTATTGGCGTAGGGGATAAAGTATATATGCTGGAAAACAGCATTTACAGCGTGATCTCACCTGAGGGATGCGCTTCCATACTCTGGCGGGATGCCAGTAAAGCCGCCCTGGCTGCTGAAACCATGAAAATAACAGCGAAAGATTGCCTTAATTTTAAAGTCATTGATGATATTATCCCGGAGCCCCTGGGTGGTGCTCATCACAGTTATGAGGAAGCTGCAGAGAATATACGCAGGGTACTACGCCGGGATCTTAAGGAACTAGTGAAAATAGTGCCAGATGAACTGATCAAGAAACGATATGAGAAGATACGAGCCTGGGGTGCATATAAAGAGAGCTAAATACCGTTCGCAGATAGCGGACGGCGGATGGCAGATAAAGGAAAAAAATAAATGACGGCAAAGAAAATAGCGATTGTAACTAGCGGTGGTGATGCGCCGGGCATGAATGCAGCGATCAGGGCGGTGGTGCGCACCGCAATATTTAATGGCCTGGAGGTAGTGGGGATAGAAAGAGGGTATGCCGGATTGATCGAAGGGCAGATCGTGAATCTTACCTTGCGCTCAGTTTCGGGAATTATTAACCGGGGCGGTACTATCCTGAAGACTGTCCGTTGCGAAGAGATACGGACCTATAAAGGCCTGGAAAAAGCTATTACCACAATTAAAAAATATAAAATAGATTATCTGGTGGTCATTGGCGGTAATGGCTCATTTCATGGCGGCTGGGAAATTTTTAAGGCCACCGGACAGAAATTAGGAGTAGTCGGTATACCAGCCAGCATTGATAATGATGTGGCCGGGACTGATGAAACTATTGGTTTTGATACAGCTGCCAATACGGCAGTCGAAGCTATTGATAAGATAAGAGACACGGCGACCAGCCATGAACGGGTATTTGTAATTGATGTCATGGGGCGTGACCGGGGTTTCTTAGCCTTGCAAGTAGGACTGGCTAGCGGTGCAGAATTCATTTTGGTACCGGAATTGCGCTACGACTTAGTAAAGATGTGTGATTCTATTAGCAGCGGCAAACGGCATGGCAAGACTAGCTACATTGTGGTGATGGCTGAAGGAGCCGGCAGCCCGGCGGCGATCTGCGAGCAGATCAAGGATTGTACCGGCATGGAAGTACGTTATAGTACATTGGGCTATATCCAGCGCGGAGGATCACCAACTGCCCGCAGCAGGATATTAGCCGAGAAATTTGGTAAAAAAGCTATTGAGTTGGTCTTAAAAGGTGAAAAAACCAAAATCGTTGGCATCAAGAATGATAAAATCATTACGAGTCCTTTGGATTATGCCTGGAAAGGCACTAAAGAGCTGGATAGGAAAATGTATAAGTTAGCGGAAATACTTGCTATTTGATCGCTAATTAAGCGAATGAAAAGAAGCGAATTCCACGAAGGCTTTTACGGATTTATTCGCGTTATTAGCTATAATTTGAGTAATTAGAAAATAAAAAAGGGGGAACAGTAAGCATGGGAAGGAATATTGATGAAATTGTCAAAGAGTTAGTCACCAGTGATGACCTGCATGTGAAAGAGAAATGTCTGGATGAAATTTGGTCGCAGGCCCGGGAAAAAGGTATTTATCCCGCCAGCATACAGGGTTTATACGAAGCCAGGGGCAAAGACCTTTATCAAGGGTTGAGTGTGCCGGCGATGAATTTGCGGGCGCTGGCTTATGATTCAGCTAGGGCTGTCTTTCGCGCAGCTAAGAAGATCAATGCTGGCGCGTTCATTATGGAAATAGCTAAAAGTGAAATGGGTTATACCAACCAGCGTCCCAGTGAATACGTGGGCGTATGCCTGGCTGCCGCGGTAAAAGAAGGCCATGAAGGCCCGGTGTTTATCCAAGGCGATCATTTCCAGGTAAATATGAAAAAGTTTAAAGAAGATCCCAAAAAAGAAGTCCAGGGAGTCAAAGACCTTATCCGCGAAGCTATTGCCAGCGGTTTTTACAATATTGATATTGATACCTCTACCCTGGTAGAGCTGGAAAAGCCAACAGTTAAAGAACAACAGAAAAATAATTACGAAGTATGTGCGGAATTGACCAAATATATCCGTAGTGTCGAGCCGAAGGGCATCACGGTGTCTGTCGGCGGGGAGATCGGTGAAGTAGGGACCAAGAATTCTACGGTAGAAGATCTCGACGCTTTTATGGAAGGGTATCTGGCCTTATTGCCGAATGGAATGACGGGGATCAGCAAAATGAGCGTACAAACCGGGACTTCCCATGGCGGAGTGGTTTTGCCGGATGGAACAGTCGCCAAGGTTAAACTTGATTTTAATGTGCTCAAAGAGATCGGTATAGCCGGCCGCAAGAAATATGGGATCAGCGGAGCAGTACAGCACGGAGCGTCTACCTTGCCGGACGAAGCTTTTCATAATTTCCCGGCTGCGGAAACAGCTGAAGTACACTTAGCCACTGGTTTCCAGAATATGATCTATGAAAGCAAGAACCTGCCGGAAGACCTGCGGAAAAAGATGTATGCCTGGCTGCATGAAAATGCGAAGGAAGAAATGAAGTCTGGCATGACTGAAGAGCAATTTATTTATAAATCCCGCAAGAAAGCTATCGGTCCTTTCAAAAAGGAAATGTTCAGCATCCCCGGAAACCTGCGGGAAGCGATCGGCGGGGAACTGGAAGCTAAATTCAGCTTCTTGTTTGACCAGCTAAAGATCAAAGGATCCAAGGAATTAGTGAAAAAACATATTAGCAATACCAAAGATATTGCACGTGCCGCCAACTTGATGGATATCAAAAAAGGTGGCGAGATGTCTTCAGAGGGTGCCGATTAATTTTCTGCAAGAAAATTAGCTCATAGCTCATAGCAAGGTAGCTCGTAGGAATTTACTAAATTGCTATGAACAAAGTTGCTAAACTGCTGCGAGCCAAACGGAGTTTTTATGAGGCGAAGCAAAATTATATGCACGATTGGTCCAGCCAGTAAGGACCTGCAAACTATTAAGGAGCTAATCCAGGCGGGTATGAATATTGCCCGCCTGAATGCTTCACATGGCGATTTCGAGACTTTGGAGAAAATAATTGCCAATATCAGGATCGCTGCTAAAAGTATGCAGAAAACCATAGGAATTTTATTGGACCTGGAAGGACCTCATGTCCGGGTAGGGGAAATTGCCGGCGGGCATGTAGAACTGCATGAAGCCCAGGAGTTGATCATTACCAACTCTCTCATTTTGGGCAACAGCAAGTATATTTCCATTAATTACAAGAATATCATTAAAGATGTAAAAGCCGGCAATAATATCCTGCTGGATGACGGTAATATTAAATTGCAGGTACTGAGAAAATCGACTGATGGATTACACTGTACGGTACTTGACGGGGGAGTTCTCAAGAGCCATAAGAGCGTGAATGTCCCCGGGGTCTATTTAAATTTGCCATCCTTGACTAGTAAGGACATGGCCTATATTAAATTTGGTGTCCGGCAGAACGTTGATTTTTTTGGTCTTTCATTCGTACGGCAGACCCAGGATGTAATACGGGTTAAAAATTATGTTAAAAAACTCAAAGCCAAGACCTGGGTCATAGCTAAGATAGAGCATCCACTGGCAGTGGCAAATATAGACGATATTATCAATGCCGCTGACGGCATCATGATCGCCCGCGGTGATTTAGGCGTAGAACTGCCTACTGAAGATGTACCCATTGTACAAAAAACAATTATCCGCAAATGTAATGCTTTTGCTAAGCCGGTGATCACGGCGACGCAAATGTTGGAGTCGATGATCGACAATCAAATCCCGACCAGGGCGGAGGCTACTGATGTGGCTAATGCCATCATTGACGGCACTGACGCGGTCATGTTGTCCGGGGAAACAGCAGTCGGTAAGCACCCGGCGTTAGTGGTGCAGATCATGGAGAAGATCATCTTGAAAGCTGAGACTTCCATGGATTATGATAAAATCTTTGAGTCTAAAAAAATGATCAGGTCAGTCAGTAATATTCCTCATGCGGTGAGCCATGCCACGATCCAGGCAGCGATCGACCTGAAAGCCAGTGCTATAATCACCGCTACTAAGAGCGGCCAGACAGCTCGTTTGATCTCCTGTCACCGTCCGAGCGCTTTTATTTATGCTATTACCACTGATAAAGATAACGTCAGGAAGCTGAACCTGCTCTGGGGAGTGATACCGTACCATATTGCCAAATTCATCAGGAATACTGACCAAATGATCGAATATTCCATGAAGGTGGTCAAGCGGCACAAGAGAGTACAGTTTGGAGATACTGTAGTGATTACCAGCGGTGCTCCTGTCGGGATTGCCGGCAAGACCAATATGTTGGAGATAAATGTTATTAAATAGTCTGCGAGTCACGAGTCCGCGAGTCATTGTTTTAACTTAAATCAAGACCCGAAGACCCGCGACCCGAGACTTTTTTGGAGACAGAAATGAAGGACCATAGCATAGAGATCAGGGTGAGTTATGCTGATACCGACCAGATGGATGTGGTCTATTATGCTAACTATTTCGTCTGGTTTGAACGGGGAAGAATAGAATATCTGCGCGCGCTTGGCCTATCCTATAAGGAAATGGAAAAGCAAAACCTGATCCTGCCGGTCATGGAAGCCAATTGCTCTTATAAAGCCCCGGCTCATTTCGATGACCTTGTGTTAGTGAAAACAAAGATCAAAGAAATGGGTAAAAGCAGCATCAGTTTTACTTATGAAGTATTAAATAAAGAATCAAACCAGCTATTAGCTACCGGCGAAACCAGGCACCCATTTATAAATAAGGAAAGAAAGATCGTACGTATACCGGAAGAAATAAGAACAAAACTTAGTACCTGACTCGTGACTCGCAGACCCGCGACTCGCGACTATCTTGGAGGTTCATATGTTCCGCATCATGTGTAAGTCAAAAATTCACCGGGCAACAGTTACTGAAGCTAATTTAGCTTATGAAGGAAGTATCAGCATTGATAAGACTTTGCTTAAGGCCGCGGATATATTACCCTTTGAAAAAGTACAAGTATTGAATATTAATAACGGTTCCCGTGTAGAAACTTATGTCATGGAAGCACCTGCCGGCTCAGGGGTCATTTGCCTGAATGGAGCTGCGGCTCGCTGGGGACAACCGGGGGACCTGGTGATCATCATCGCCTATGAAGTGGTAGAGGAAAAGAAAGCCAGGAAATACCAACCGAAGATCGTGCTCGTCAATGAAGGAAACAGGATCAAAAAGTGATCAAGATCATTAATCTGACCAAGAGATACGGGAAACTGTTGGCTCTGGATAACTTGAATTTGGAAATCTCTCCTGGTGAGATTTTTGGTTTTTTAGGGCCTAATGGGGCCGGTAAAACCACTACAGTTAAATTATTGTGCGGTTTACTTAAACCTAGCCAAGGGCAGGCAATTGTTGGCGGAATTGATATTCAACAGCATCCCGAAGAGGCCAAGAAGATCATCGGTTTAGTGCCTGACTTCCCGTTTGTTTATAAAAAATTATCTGGCCAGGAATTTTTGCAGTTTATCGGGGACTTGTATGGCGTTACTGGAGAGGATATGGCTAGTAAGATCCCTAATTACCTGGAAATGTTCGAATTAACGCCATGGGCCAATGAATTGATCGAAAATTATTCCCGGGGAATGCAACAAAAGCTGGTCATGGCCAGTGTCCTGTTGCATGAGCCAAAAGTAATTGTCCTGGATGAGCCTTTAGTGGGATTAGACCCAAAAGGGGCCAGGGTGATGAAAGAAATATTTGTGAATTTAAGCAAAAAAGGAACGACTATCTTTATGTGCACCCATACCCTGGAAATAGCTGAACGGATGTGTAACCGGATCGGTATTATCCAGAATGGAAGGCTGACTAATATAGGGACGACAGATGAATTGCGCCAGCAGGTCAAAGAAGGGGGCAACCTGGAAGATATCTTCCTGCAGCTGACCGGCGGATCAGAATACGCTGACCTTTTGAAATACCTGGAATAAACAAAGTGAAAAATTATGAATAATATCTGGTTATTGACTAAAATAAATCTCTTGTCCTTGCGCAATAGTGTCAGGATTACCTCTAAAGAAGATATTATTAAACGAGTTTTATTCCCGTTGATGGGGGTTCTTTTCCTCTGGGGTTTGTATATGCTATGCTATAAGGGCATGGTCTACATGCGGGGGACACCGCTCTTAGGCCCGCTGTTGATCGCCAGGTTTTTTGCCATGATCTTTCTGGCTTTTATGGCCATGCTTATTTTTTCCAATATAATCACCAGCTTTACTGCCATATATTTTTCCTATGACCTGCATCTTCTTCTAAGCAGTCCTATTTCTTTTAATGTTATTTTTATCCTTAAGTTTTTGGAAACCATGGTTTATTCTTCCTGGATGCTGCTCCTGGCCTTGTCTCCTCTCATTGTTTCGTATGCGCAGGTATATCTTTATCCTGTCAGCGGGTCTTTACTGTCAATACTGGCCTTGATCCCGTTCTTTGTGATCTGTTCCGGTTTCGGCGTATTACTTAGTCTTATCCTGATGTACTTCTTCCCCAGCAAGAAAACCCGGGATATTTTTATAGTTTTAGGTGTTATTCTGGGCAGTGGTATGTATCTTTTTTTCCGGTTCCTGCAGCCTGAACGTATCACTAATCCTACAGAAATGATGAGTATTTTCCAGTATATGGCCGGCCTCCAGGCCCCGGTGGCCGGATATTCGCCTAGCTATTGGGTTTCCCAGGCCATAATTTATTCAGTCCGGCATCCGCTTACTAATTATTATTATTATTTAAGCTTTTTATGCATCAGTGCCCTGGTCCTGCTGGTCATTAACCTGGTGGTAGCTAAATACGTGTATTATGAAGGCTGGGTCTCCAGCCAGGATGCGGCCAAAAAAGTGTTTAAAAAATCCTTCTTGGCCAAATTGGATACTAGCAGGTTTATCGTCTTCTTACCCCGGGAGTTTAAAGCTTTATTATTCAAGGACATCAGGATTTTCTTCCGTGATACCAGCCAATGGTCGCAGATACTTTTGCTGCTGGTCCTGGTTATAGTCTATGTGTTCAATATCTACAAATTGCCTTTGGATCTGCCGGTATTGCGGCTCCTGGTCTCCTTCCTTAATATCGGTATGGTCGGTTTCGTGATAGCAGCTGTGGCTTTGCGTTTTGTCTTCCCTCAGGTCAGCCTGGAAGGGAATAGCTTTTGGATTATCAGAAGCGCGCCGCTTTCTGTAAACCGTTTTATGTGGGAGAAATTCTGGTTATCCCTGATCCCCCTGTTGGTATTGTCAACCGCACTTATCTGGTTCTCAAATATCGTGCTGAAGGCCAGTCCCGCTATGATGGCTTTTACCACGGCGACGGTATTTTTCCAGACGATCGGCTTGACTGGTATGGGTATCGGCATGGGTGCCTATTTCCCGCGCTTTAAAGTAGAGAATATTGCCCAAATAGAATCCAGTATGGGCGGAGTATTATATATGGTCTTCTCTTTGTTCTATATCGGCTTGACTATTGCCTTGGAGGCATTACCGATAAGAATGTATGTCATGGGACAGATCGGGGCCAGATTCTGGTCATCCACATTATTGATCGGCACAATTGGCGCTATTCTGGTAATGAATGTCCTGGTGACCTACCTGCCGGTGAAAATGGGTATTAAGGCTATTGAGCGGATGGATTTATAACATGATTACACAGATTAAAAAGAAGATTACACAGATTATTTTATTGCTGACACTCTTATTGATTTCTGGTTGTCAGCCGGGGCAAATACCCCAGGACCAATTATTGGTTGAGGATGCGGAAGAATGGATCAATGCCCAGGGTTATGATAAAGCCTTGGAACGCCTGCAGAAAGCTATTGCCCTTAATCCGCGGAATGTGAAAGCATATATGTTGCTGGGAGATGTTTATTATTTCCAGTCTAATGTCATCATGTTCCGTATGCAGGTATTAAACCTCGTCTTTAAATACGGCCGAAGATTGCGCTATGCTACCGCTAAGGAGCTGGATCTGGCTACGCCTACAGAAGAGCTATTGCTATCAGGGATGAATTCTTACCAGAAAGCCCTGGATTTATTAAAAAGAGGGCTGGCAGATCCAACAGTAGAAGATACATACCTTAATTACGAACTGGGCTGGGGATATATGGCCATGGATGATATAGCTAACGCCAAGAAATATTTTCAAGGCTCTATTAAAGGCGGTAAAGACCGCTGGGATGTTAAAAGCGCCGATAGATATATCTGGTATTTAGAGCAGAAAGCTATTGACCAAAAAAACCAGGAAATCCTGGAAAAGGCAAAAAAAGACCTGCAAGAAAAAAGGAACAAGCAGAATAAAAAATGAAAAAACTGATCATTTCCATTATTTTTATAGTGACGCTGGCCAGTGCGGCTTATGCTCTTAATAAAAGTTATCTGGGCTGGGTTGTGGGGCAGGCTAAAACCAGTGAAAAAGTGGTAGCTTTGACCTTTGATGATGGCCCGAACAAGACCTATACACCACAAGTACTGGAGGTATTAAAGAAATACAACGTTAAAGCAACGTTTTTCATATGCGGGGCATATGCTCAATACTATCCTGAATTGGTAAAGCAGGCCTCAGCAGATGGCCACGAAATAGCAAATCATAGTTTCAGTCACCCTAATCTTTTTAAAAACAAAGCTAAACGTGGGGCGGTACTGGTTAATGAAGTAAAGCAAATGAACCAATTGATCGAAAAGCTGACCATGATCAAGCCAGCATATTTCCGGGCCCCGTATAACTATATGGGACCGGAGACGGTTAAGGCTATTAATAATATTGGCTTGATCTATGTGAGCTGGACTTTCAGTGTAAAAGACTGGGAAAAACCCGCCCCGGCAGTCATGGTGGATAGTTTTAATAAAAGACTGATACCGGGTTCTATTGTCTTACTACACGATGGCGGCGGGAACAGGGCTAACACGGTGGCGGCTTTACCCGGTATGATCGAAGCTGCCAGGAAAAAAGGATACCGGTTCGTAACCTTGGGAGAACTTTTAAAATAAAGGGTCAAAGTGTCAGAGCGTCAGAGTGTCAATGACCCTCTTTATTGACTCTCTTGTTTGACACTTCCTATTGACCCGGAGTTTATCATGGATATTAACAAATTTACCTATAAAACCCAAGAGGCACTGCAGGAAGCGCAGAGAAGAACCGTGGAAGCCGGTCAGCAACAGATCGAAGTTGAGCATTTATTGGCTGCTTTAGTGTCCCAGGCAGACGGCATAGTCCTGCTTATTCTGCAAGAAGCTGGATTAGATCCGGGAAAAATCTATCAAGAAGCAGAAAAAGTCATAAATAAACTTCCCAGGGTGTCAGGCTCAAGCCAAATTTATATTTCTCCTGCCCTGGACCGGGTGTTAGATCAAAGCCTGACCGAAGCGCAGAATTTAAAAGATGAATTTGTATCCACTGAACATATCTTATTAAGTATCCTGGATAACCCGATTATAAAAACCAAGGGTTTGACCAGGGAAAAAGCCCTGCAAGCATTACAGCAGGTGAGAGGAGGCCAGCAAGTGACAGACCAAAATCCAGAAGTAAAATATAAAGCTTTGGAGAAATATAGCCGTGACCTGACTGAACTGGCTAGAAAAGGAAAACTGGACCCGGTGATCGGGCGGGATGACGAAATTCGCCGGGTGATACAAGTATTATCTCGTCGCACCAAGAATAATCCCGTGCTGATCGGTGAAGCTGGGGTAGGAAAAACCGCGATCGTAGAAGGTTTGGCACAGCGCATTATCAGCGGCGACGTGCCTGATACCTTAAAAAACAAACAGTTAGTGGCGTTGGACCTGGGCGCAATGATCGCCGGGGCAAAATTCCGCGGGGAGTTCGAAGACCGCTTGAAAGCATTACTCAAGGAAGTGACTGACAGTGCCGGACAGATCATCCTGTTCATTGATGAGCTGCATACCCTGGTCGGGGCAGGCGCTGCTGAAGGCGCTATTGACGCCAGTAACATGCTGAAGCCTGCTTTAGCCCGCGGGGAACTCCGGGCTGTAGGTGCCACCACTATTGATGAATACCGCAAACATATAGAAAAGGATGCAGCCCTGGAACGCCGGTTCCAACCGGTGTTGGCCGGCGAACCAACAGTAGAGCAGACGATAGCGATATTACGGGGTTTGAAGGAACGCTATGAAGTACATCATGGCGTCAAAATAAAAGATGAAGCTTTGGTCGCTGCGGCTACCTTATCTTCCCGGTATATCACAGACCGTTTTCTGCCGGATAAAGCTATAGATTTGATCGATGAAGCAGCTTCGCGCCTGCATATCGAAATAGACAGCATGCCCACTGAAATTGATGAAGAAGAACGGAAGATCAGGCAATTGGAGATCGAGAAGCAGGCCCTGAAGAAAGAAAGCGATGAGGGTAGCAAAAAACGCCTGGCCAGCCTGGAAAAAGAGTTGGCTGACCTGAAAAATAAATCTGCTGTATTAAAGCTCCACTGGCAGAAGGAAAAAGAGCTGATCAGTAGGATCAGGCAGGCTAAAGAAAAGATCGAAAATATGAAGCTGGAAGAAAAGAAAGCAGAACGCAGCGGTGACCTGGGTAAAGCTGCGGAGATTAAGTATGGGACCTTGCCCGGTGTGCAGAAACAGCTTGATGCGGATAATGCCAAGCTCGTAGAACTGCAAAAGAACCAGAAGATGCTTAAAGAAGAAGTGGATATGGAAGATATTGCGGAAGTAGTCAGCAAGTGGACCGGCGTACCGGTTTCACGGATGATGGAGAGCGAACTGCAAAAGCTGGTCCATATGGAAGAGAAGATCAGGGAACGGGTGGTGGGTCAGGACGAATCTATAGCTGTTATTGCCAATGCCGTGCGCCGGGGCCGGGCTGGCTTGCAGGATACTAATCGTCCCTTAGGTTCTTTTATTTTTCTGGGGCCTACCGGAGTAGGAAAAACAGAATTGGCCAGGGCTTTGGCAGAGTTCCTTTTTAATGATGAAAAAGCCATGATCCGCATCGATATGAGCGAGTATATGGAAAAGCATAGTGTAGCCAGGTTGATCGGTGCTCCCCCGGGATATATCGGCTATGAAGAAGGCGGACAATTGACGGAAACAGTACGCCGCAAGCCATATGCTGTGTTGTTGTTTGATGAGATCGAGAAAGCTCATCCTGAAGTGTTCAATATTTTCCTGCAAATACTGGAAGACGGGCGCTTGACAGACGGGCAGGGTAGGACAGTGGATTTTAAAAACACTGTCATTATTATGACCTCCAATATCGGCAGCCAGTTTATACAAGAATTAATGGGTACTAATGAGGAAGAGATGCGCAGGAGGGTCATGGATGCCTTGCGCCAGCAGTTCAAGCCTGAATTCCTGAACCGGCTGGATGAAATAATTATTTTCCATAACCTGTCCAAGCAGAATATCAAGAATATCACTGAAATACAGCTGAAGAAATTGGAACAAAAGCTCCAGGAAAAGAATATCAAGATATCCATTTCTGATAAAGCCAAGAACCTGATGATCGAACAGGGGTTTGATATGGTTTATGGGGCCAGGCCGTTAAAACGCACTATCCAGCGGTTGATCCAGGACCCGATAGCTACTAAAATATTATCCGGTGATATAAAAGAAAAGGACCATATTGATATCGACGCCAAAGATGGCACATTGGTCTTCAAAAAGAACAAATAAAATCCAAAAGGAGTCGGCTATGTTGAGACCGGAAGATTTATTTGATCTCGAGGGGCATAAGCTCAAAGGGCTATTTGATAACGCCGAGTATGCCTGGGAAGGGCTTAAAGATCTTAAGAATTATATAAAAGCTAATCTTCACCCGAATGTAGCTGAAGTTAGGAAAGGAAAATCATTTATTGACCAGGATGTAGTGATTTTTGAGGGTAAGGTGTTTAGCTCGGGATTTTCTATTGATACAGCTAAATCCAGTGTTACCATGGACGGAAAGATTCTGTCAGGCGCCACTATCATCTATGCCGGGGTAAGTTTAATGGATGATGCAATATATATTGGCCCAGGCACAATAGTGGAACCAGGTGTATTGATCAAGGGCCCGACGATCATTGGTGATTATACTGAAGTGAGACAAGGGGCATATATCAGGGGTAATGTCCTGGTTGGTGATAAATGTGTGGTCGGTCATACTACGGAAATGAAATCAGCGGTAATGTTAGGTGAAAGCAAAGCCGGCCATTTCGCTTACATCGGGGACAGCATCCTGGGTAAAGTAAATTTAGGGGCTGGTACAAAATTGGCTAACTTAAAAATAATTGAATCGACAATAGTACTTAATATAAATAATAAAAAATATGAAACAGGACTGAGAAAATTTGGGGCTATACTGGCAGATGGGGTGGAGACAGGGTGTAACAGCGTTACTACACCAGGTACTATATTAGGTAAGAATGCTTTGCTCTATCCTAATGGCACAGCCAGGGGATATTACCCTCCCAATTCGATCATTAAAATAAAACAGTCTCAGGAAATTGAGATCAGAAAATAAGCTAGCTTTGGATTTTTTTTATTTTAATTGGGCAGCAGCGGCCAGGTCAAGAACCACGGTTACTTTACCCTTATGCATTTGTATCGCTGAAGCAGTAATTTCGCTGGTTACAGGACCCTGCAGGGCTTTCGCTACAATAGTGGTCTTTTTTTCTCCATTTGCTAACATCAATGCATGTTTTGATTCCAGGATAGTCCCGATGCCCAAAGTAACGGCAAAATGCGGCATGGTTTCTTTGCTAACTCCGGCTTTTTTATAAAAGCTTTCATAATTATCATCGATAGTTTGTTGGGCGAGTTGTTGCACCCTGGTCCGTGAAGACAATGATGAACCAGGTTCGTTGAATGCCCAATGGCCATTAGCGCCAATACCCAATACCTGCAAGTCGATCCCGCCGGCTCTTACGATCTCTTCTTCATACCAGGCACAGAATTTGTTTATATCCTTGGCTAGTCCGTCCGGGAGGTGGATATTCACTTTTTGTAGGTTTATGTGCTTAAAAAACTCTTCCTGCATAAACCTGGCAGAACTGCGGTCCTGGTCATAGGACTTAGCCAGGTCCATCCCGATACCTAAGTATTCATCTAGATTAAAGGTCTTGACCTGAGAAAAATCCAAACCTTCTTCCTTGTGCATCCTGATCAACTCCCGATACATGCCCAGGGGTGTGCTGCCCGTGGCCAGTCCCAGTACACAATCAGGTTTTGATCTGATAAGATCAGCTATTATGCTGGCTGCTGCCAAACTCATTTCTTGGTAGTTAGTCTTAATTATTATATCCATGATTTAGCCGTATTATAGCATAAGCGCAGGGGGATGCACAATAAATCATTGACTGAGGTATGAAAATATGATATATTTATATAGGCTGGAACCGGACTTTTTTCATTGTAAAAGCTCCGGTTTTATCTTTGAGTGATCGCCGGAGTGGCGGAATGGCATACGCGTTGGTCTCAAAAACCAATGGTCTTAGGGCCTTGTGGGTTCAAGTCCCACCTCCGGCAAAAAAACCTTAAATAGTAATTCGAAGATTAAGACTTGACAGGGTCTGTAAAAGTGTGTTAAAAACAAAGAGAATGTTTAGAAAATGGTGGGTTATGGAGTACAGAGGTATACAGAAAATATTATATGTAATTATCTGCTTGTGTTTGTTGCCGGCGGGTAATCTCTGGGCGACATTTGAGTCAAATGACGGACTAAAAAACTTCGCTGATGTCTTGACGTCACGCAGTGATATTTTTCGGTTAGAAAATACCGGTAATATTACGTTATTGCCGGCAAAAGAAAATCTTATACAGAATTCCTTGAACCTGGTTAATTACCGTACGCAGCACCTAATGAGCGCACCCGGCAAAGCGTACCCGATGTTATCCATGAGTGCCGGCTCCTCGATGAATATACCAGGGAAGAGCTTTTCGGTCACCGGCCAGACTAAAATAATGAAAATAAATATTTATTATAAAGTGAAGGCTGGGGATAATTTGTATTTTATAGCTAGGAAATTCCGTACTTCAGAAAAAAGGCTGATGAAATTGAATAGATTGAAAAGTGACTTGATCAGAACCGGCCAAAGGCTCGTCGTAGGTATCAGGGAGAAGGTAATAGAAATCCCATATATCGATGAAAACCTGATCAAGGCAGAAATAGCCAGCCTTAAGGAAAACTTAATATCTGAAGTGGAATCTCCTGTAGAAACATCGCAAGCAGTGGAGCAAAAAGTAGTGGAGATAGCCTTAAAATATCTTGGCTTGCCCTATAAATATGGCGGAGAGACTTTATGGGGGATCGATTGTTCTGCTTTTGTCAGGAGAATCTGGGGCTTTTTTGGTTTGGAACTGCCACGCACCAGCGGAGAACAATTCCGGGTGGGACAAAAAACCAGTAAGAGCGATCTCAAGCCAGGAGATTTGGTTTTTTTCCATAAGCAAGGTAGAAAATCAGTAGCGCACGTAGGAATATATATAGGGGACAGTAAGTTTGTTCATGCTTCTGGAATTGACAATAAAGTTACAATCGGTGACTTAACCCAGGATTATTACCGGCGCTGCTATAAAGGTGCCAGGCGGGTGATTAATTTTATGTTTCCTGAGTTGATGACTTCGACAGAGCGATAGAAGAGGAGGGGGCAATCAATCAGGAGTTTGAAAAGATGCTGGACAAGGTAATAAAAAAAGCCATGGAAATAGGTAAGGTAGTCAAGGCTGATGCTATTATTGGTACGCAGATGGGCAAGCATAAGGTAAAAGAACTGGATATGGAAAGGCAAAAGCTGGCTAAGCTCTATGCGATAGGGAAAAAAGCTTTGGTTTTGTACAAGAGAGGGAAACTGGCCCAAGCTGACTTGAAAGGTCTCTGCGAACAGGTAGTAAAAATGGATAAAGAGATCTCCAAGCAGAAGACTGCTTTCACCTCCCAGAAGAAAAAGCTTCAGAAACTACCAATTAAATAATTAATAGATACGTAAGTAATCCTTGTTAACGTGAGCCGCGGTTATGCCAAAACCAAAGGTGTTAACCGGGAGGAATAATTAGTCTGGCAAAAAAGTGTTTTTTTGCCGGGTCAATAAGAGGAAGGGGTTCAGCGAACCTAATCCTTGTTTGCTTGTAAAAACGTGTTAAGATCTTTAAGTGGAAGAGGATGACTTGAGGTTGCCAAGGACCGTGGATAAAACTCTCAAGGTATCAACCGAAAATCAGAAGGAGAAACCACCTCGTGGTGTCTCCTATGAAATGCAAACGAAACTTGTGTAGTGCAGCGTGGGGGTGTAGCTCAGTTGGGAGAGCGTCTCCTTGGCGTGGAGAAGGTCAGGGGTTCAACTCCCCTCACCTCCAAATAAATTTCCTCCCAGGAAATTTATGGAGCATTAGAGATTTGAATATTTGAGCAGTTGATCAAGATAAAATCTCTAATGCGGTCAAATTTCATAGAAAGGTTTGAACAATGGCGGTTATTACCAAAGAATTGAGTTTTTGGACCAAAGGCGAGACAGATATTATTGATATTACTACTGAGATCCAGGGAGAATTATCCGATGCCAAGCCAAAAAATGGCATCGTTGTACTTTTTATTCCAGGATCAACCGGGTCCTTGATCACTATTGAACACGAACCGGGTTTGATCTCGGATTTTAAGGCTTCCATGGAAAAATTATTTCCGCAAGGTATAGAATATGCCCACAATATGCGTTGGCATGACGGCAACGGGCATTCTCATGTCCGTGCTTCTGTGGTCGGTTCATCAATGACTATCCCATTCCAAAACAGAAAACTGCTCTTAGGCACTTGGCAGCAAATTGCCTTAGTGGATTTTGACTTACATCCGCGTTCCCGCAAAGTGATTATGCAGATTATTGGGGAGTAAGCAGTGCAAGTAATTGCCGGTATTGCTAAAGGCCGAAAACTCAAATCTCTCCCTGGGCTCGCTACTCGCCCGATTCTAGCCCGCATTAAAAAATCACTATTCGATATTATCCGTATACCTGTTATTGAGGCTGCTTTTTTGGACCTGTATGCCGGGACTGGCGCTGTTGGCGTAGAAGCGCTGAGCCGTGGCGCCAAGACAGTTGTTTTTATTGAAAAAGAGCCCGGGGCTATTAGAGTGATCCGGGAAAACTTGCAATTAACCCGTTTTTCAGACCAGGGGCAAGTACTCCAGGGCAATGTCTTTGACCTGCTGCAGAGATTAGGAAAGTCTTATAATATTGTATTTGTCGGACCTCCCTACAAGCTTGGCGTTACTAAAGATACTATTGCCACTATTGATAAATACCAGGTGCTGGCCAAAGATGGGCTAGTAGTAGCCCAGCATCATTTCAAAGAGCCTATGGAAATTAAAGTCGGCAATTTATTTATGTACCGGCAGGAACGCTACGGAGATACCCGTTTATCTTTTTACAGAAAAGAAAAAAGCGATGATACGATTATAAGATAATAAATAAAAACTATTTATTTTCCGTGTCATTGTATAATCTTATCATCATATCATCGTTTTAATTCCAGGGAGTATCATTATGAAAATCTGGTTGGCATTTAATCCAAATAAAGAAAAGGCCAAACTGGCGGTTAAAAAGCTTCAGAAATATTTTAGCCGAAAAAAAATCAAAGTAATAAACGGACAGCAGCCAAAAAATATTCTAGGTGAAGATGACCTGGTAGTAGCCTTAGGAGGCGATGGGACTTTATTGCGGGTGGCCCGGGCGATTGCCGGTTGTAATGTGCCGGTGCTAGGTGTTAACCTTGGCGGTTTAGGTTTTTTAACCGAAGTTACCTGGCAAGAAGTGTACAAAACGCTGGATCGGATATTGCAGGGTGATATTACGGTTGAAGAAAGAATGATGTTGCAAGCAGAAGTCTGGCGCGGCAAAAAGAAACTTGGTTCGTATTTGGCTTTAAATGACGTGGTTGTTAATTCCAGCCGGGAGGCCAGAGTCGTTAGTTTAGACCTGGCTATCGATAATAAACCAGTGGCCAATTACATTGCTGACGGATTGATCGTGGCGACACCTACTGGATCCACAGCCTATACCTTGTCTGCCGGCGGACCAATAGTGTATCCGGATATGGATCTGATCATTGTCGCTCCGATTTGCCCGCATATGTTGACTTTGCGTCCATTGATAGTCGCCGCAGAAAAAAATATTGCTATTACAATGAAAACTAATCACCAGATCGGCAATGTTACTATGGATGGACAGATAGCCGTGCCGGTTAAACTAAATGATGTGATAGTGGTAAAGAAAGCGGCCGAGAAATTCCTGTTGATCACCAGTCCGTATAAGAATTATTTTGAAGTGCTCAGGACCAAATTGAAGTGGTCGGAAAGAGCTTAAGATAGTTGGCGGAACGCTGTCCAATGGGTATTGGACAGCTTGCAGACGGCAGATGGCAGTTTAAAGGACAGTATGTTAGAGCAATTATCGATAAAAAATTATGCGCTGATCGAAGACCTTCATGTTATTTTTAATGAAGGTTTTAATGTTTTAACAGGTGAAACCGGCGCCGGGAAATCGATTATCGTCGGGGCTCTTGGTCTGATCCTGGGTGAACGTGCTGCGGCGAATATTATTCGCAAAGGCGCTGAATCATGCAGTGTCCGGGCTACTTTTGATATTGCCAGGAACAAGCCGCTGCTACATCTTTTAAAACAGCAGGGGATCGATCTTGATGATACAACTCTGCTTTTATGCCGGGAGATCAGTGCTGCCGGTAAAAATCGCTGCCTGGTCAATAACCAGGTCATTACCCTGGGTATGCTGGAGAGTATTGGTAATTGTTTGGTGGATCTGCATGGCCAGCATGAACATCAGTCGCTCTTGCAGGCGAAAGAACAGCTAAATATCCTGGATGATTTTGGCGGACTGATGGAGCAAAGGAAAGAAGCTGGACAGGAATATGCCAACCTGCGGCAACTGGAACTGGAATTGGCAGAATTGAGCCGTAATGAACAGGAGCGCCAGCATTTTCTTGATCTCTATGAGTTCCAGGTAAAGGAAATTAAGGATGCTCATTTGGAGTTAGGGGAAGAGGAGAGCCTGGCTAAGGATATTAACTTGTTGTCCAATGCTGAAAAAATAGCGACTCTGGTGAATGATGCGTACCAATGGCTCTATGAGGAGGAAGGTTCAACCTTATCCAGACTGGCCAAAATTAAACAGAACCTGCTTTCTTTGCAAGCAATCGACCAAAATTTGCAAGCTACCTCGGCGCTGCTGGATGAAAGCATCATTGATCTGGAAGAAGTTAACTCTAAACTGCGTGAATATAAAGAGACAATAGTCTTTGATCCGGTGAAGCTGGATAGTCTGATCGAACGTAAAGATCAGATAAACAGGTTGAAAAGCAAATATGGGGCTACAGTCAAGGATATACTGGCGTATCAGGATAAAATCGCTAATGAGATAGTAAAACTGTCTACTGCTGAAGAAAGCCGGGTTGGTTTACACAAAGCGATCGACCAGGCCAAGGGCAAAGCTATGGAAAAGGCTAAAAAACTCTCACAGGCGCGCCGCAAAACCGCCTCTAAACTAGAGCAGGAAACAGGACAAGAACTTAAGGACCTGGGCTTGCCGAAGATCAAGTTTAAGATAAACCTGGTACCGGAACAAGACGGCCAGGGACTACCGCAGCTGTCCAATACGGGGCTTGAAAGAGCGGAATTCCTGATCAGTCCTAATGTCGGTGAAGACCTGCAGCCTCTGGCTAAGATCGCTTCCGGTGGGGAAATGTCCCGGATCATGCTGGGATTAAAATCCGTAGTAGCCCATACTGATCAAATACCAACCTTGATTTTTGATGAAATTGACACTGGCATCGGCGGCAGTATGGCGGAAATAGTGGGAAAAAAGATCAATACCCTGGCTAGCCGGCACCAGGTGGTCTGCATCACCCACTGGCCACAAATTGCCGGGTTTGCCGCTCATCACCTGCATGTTGCCAAGGAAGTAGTGCAGGATAGGACCTATACCAGGATTCAACACCTTGCAGCTGAGGAAAGAGTGAAAGAACTTGCCCGGATGCTGGGTGGAGAGACGCTCACTGATATTAGCTTAAAACATGCTAAAGAATTACTTCGTTATAAATAGCATAAAATAGTACTTGACAAGTTTAGATAGAAGTATTATAATGAAAATGGTTGTCATTAACAATAAGGATAATTTATGAGAAACAAGGATTGCCGAGGCCACCTATGGTGGCACGGAAGATTCAGGGGCTGCGGTTATAGAATAACATTGGCCCGGGAAGCTATCTTAGAAGTATTATCAAGGGCAAACCAGCATCTTAGCGCAGAAGACATCTATATTAAAGTACACCCAATGTATCCCAATATCGGATTGACTACAGTTTACCGAACCTTAGATGTATTAGTTGATTTAGGACTTGTTTTTAAGTTTGATTTTGGCGACAAAAGGGCACGCTATGAATTGGCTGAAGGGCCGAAAGGCGCACACCATCATCACCATTTAATTTGCACAAACTGCAAAAGAGTAATTGATTATACTGATTTTATAGATGAAGAGGTAGAGTTACTCAATCAAACGGAGAAAGGACTTAGTAAAAAATACAATTTTATGATCACCAACCATTTGATCCAGTTTTATGGCTTGTGTGATAAATGTAATAATAAGAAGTAACCACTATATTTTTTTTGTATTTAAATGGAAATGATTATCAATAACAAAAAGGGAGGTGCGTTATGCCAGGATTTAACGGAACAGGTCCCAGAGGACAAGGCCCGATGACCGGAGGCGGTCGAGGATATTGCATAATAAAAATTAATACCAAAGATAATGAGAGTCAAAAATATAAAGGGAGGGAGGTGTTTGATATGCCTGGAGGAGATGGAACAGGACCTATGGGTTTAGGCCCAATGACTGGAAGAGGAGTAGGATATTGCGGTGGTTATGGCCGCCCTGGTTATGTGAATCAGTTTTACGGTAGAGGCAGAGGGTTTGGCTTGGGCCGTGGCTGGGGTCGTGGCCGTGGTTGGGGTAGAGGTCGCTGGCAGCGTTTTGGCTGGGTTGGTAATGGTGGGGGATATCCATATGGGGAAGCGCCCTATTATGGGAGTCCTTACGAAGGTTTTGACGCACCAGAAGTTACCCCGCAACAAGAAGCAGAGATGCTTAAAAAAGAAGCTAAGTCTATACAGGAAGAACTTGAAACCATAAGCCAGCGCATCAAAGATCTTGAAGCTATGGCAGCAGCAGAAAGTAATAAGTAAAAGCAGGTGAGGATACTGGTTTTTTGCTTAGTATCCTCACCTATATTAACTAATTTGGAGGTTAATTTTGAAAATTGCTATTTCAACTGATGGTGAATTTGTGTCTGCTCATTTTGGCAGATGTCCATCCTTTACTCTTATTGATATTGAAGATGGCAAGGTAACTAAGAAAACGACAGTTGCTAATCCCGGTCATCAGCCAGGTGCTATTCCGCAGTTTTTACATCAACAAGGGGTTAATTGTATTGTCGCTGGCGGGATGGGGATGCGGGCAGTGTCATTTTTTGAAGAATATGGCATTAAGACAATTGTCGGGGTCAGCGGGAAAATTGATGAAGTAATTGAGCAACTGATCAAAGGAGTTTTAAAAGGCGGGGAGAGCCTGTGTAAGCCTGGTGGTGGTAAAGGTTATGGTTTGGACAAGACTGAGTGTGATCATCCAAACAAAGAAGAGTGCGATCATTAAGGAGGTTTTGGATAATGAAAATATGTATAACGGCAGAAGGAAACAACCTGGATTCTAAGGTGGACCCGCGATTTGGACGTTGCCAATATTTTATTATTGCCGATACCGATACTTTAGAATTTGAAGCTGTTGGGAATCCAAATATAGAATCTACAGGTGGCGCAGGTATTCAGTCGGCACAAATAGTCGCGGTTAAGCAGGTTAAAGCTGTGCTTACCGGCAATGTCGGGCCGAATGCTTTTCAAACGTTACAGGCCGCTGGGATAGAAATATTCACGGGTGCATCTGGTACGGTCAAAGAGGCAGTTGAGAAATACAAAAAAGGCGAATATATGGCAGTTTCCGGCCCAAGCGTTAGTTCGAAAGCCGGGATGCCAGGGAAGGTCAAATAATAAGGAGAAATAATGGCAGTTAAGGTCAATAAGAATAAATGCAATGGTTGTGGCAGGTGTGTGGAAATCTGCCCTGTTAACGCGATAAAAATAGAACAAAACATAGCTGTTATCAGTAATGATTGTATAGAATGTGGAGCTTGTTTAATCGTTTGTCCAGAAGATGCGATATCAGTTTAACATATTTTAGGTAGAGGCTGTTTAGATAAGAGATGGAATAGAGGTGAGGAAGATGCCTTTAAGAGATGGAACTGGTCCCTTCTGGGGGAAAGGCCCTAGGACAGGGAACAAAAAGGGAAAGTGTGGTTCGGCGACAGGGCCATCTTTGACTGGTGGTAATAAAACTAGCAGTTTTATCGCTATAGTAGGAGTTCTGGCAACTTTAATCGAGGCGATTGCAAAATTATTTTTATCAAAGGAAGAAAAAAGGGAAAAATGAATAGAAGGAGGTGTTTAATATGCCCAGAGGAGATGGGACTGGACCTTTAGGCCAAGGTCCAGGCAGTGGTGGAGGTTTTGGCAGAGGAGGCGGCCGGGGCCGTATGGGTGGAAATCGTGCGGGAGCAGGGCCAGGAGGTAATTGTGTTTGCCCTTCTTGCGGTACCAAGGTTACACACTTGGCAGGCACACCTTGCGCATCTATGAATTGCCCTAAATGTGGGATTCGAATGGTTAGAGAGTAACTTAAGGAACAAAGGATAAGGGATTAAATTTAGAGGTTTAGAAGGAGTCATCCTGGATAAGAAAATTCTCGAAAATCATAAAATATATTTAGAAAGAGTGAACTTTTATCGAAAGTTCGGTTACGATTTAGAAAAAGAAAGAGATTTTATCCTTGATAAATCCTTGCCTATTTCTGGGGAAATCCTGGAAATTGGAACCGGTAAGGGACATTTTGCTCTTGCCTTGGCCAAGCGCGGTTTTAGCTTTACTAGTATAGATATATCCGCAGAGGAGCAGCAAATTGCCAAGCTGAATGTACAGTATTTTGGTCTAGAAAAGCAGGTTGCTTTCAGAATTGAGAATGCGGAATGTTTGAGTTTGTCGGACCAAAGTATTGATGCCATATTTTCTATTAATTTATTTCATCACCTTGAAAAGCCATTGGCGGTTTTAAATGAAATAATCCGTTTATTGCGGCCGGCCGGGAAGGTAGTCCTAAGTGATTTTAGCGCTAAAGGGTTTGAGATCATTAATAGGTGTCATACGCATGAAGGAAGAAAACACGATTATTTTAAAAACTATTTAAACGAGGCAAAGGATTACTTTGTTAATAAAGACTTTAATATTAAGGAATTTCAGAGTGAAGTTCAAGAAGTGATTATTGCTGAGCATATTTAACCTGGGGTTAAGGATAACACAGATGATTATTTCAGTAGCGAGTGGTAAGGGTGGGACAGGGAAAACAACGGTTGCGGTTAATCTGGCTATGTCTATTGAGCAGGCACAGCTTCTTGATTGTGATGTGGAAGAACCAAACGCGCATATTTTTCTTAAACCGGAAATAACCAGGCAACATGAAGCGTATATTCCTGTCCCGGAAATTGACGCTGCTAAATGCAATTATTGCGGCAAGTGCGCCACAGTTTGTGTTTATAATGCCATAGCTATACTTCCTGGGCAAGATGGGAAAAAAGGTACTACCTTGATTTTCCCGCACCTATGCCATGGCTGTGGAGCCTGCAGTACTTTATGTCCTAAAAATGCGATAAAAGAAGTAAATAGGACGATTGGTATAGTGGAAATTGGCACCTGTGGCAAGATGGAATTTGTGCACGGGAAATTGAATATAGGCGAGGCGATGTCTCCACCACTAATCCGGCAGGTGAAAGAACACCTGAATTCTGATAAAACTGTAATTATTGACGCTCCTCCAGGCACTTCTTGCCCGGTAATCTCCTCAATCCAGGGTAGTGATTATACCATCCTGGTTACTGAACCTACGCCGTTTGGTCTGAACGACCTGGTATTAGCAGTAGAAGTATTAAAAAAACTAAAAATTCCTTTCGGGGTAGTGATTAATCGGTCAGACCTGGGTAATGACAAAACTGATAAATATTGTCAAAAAGAAAACATTCCTGTATTAATGAAAATACCGTTCAAAAAAGAGATCGCCATGGCGTATTCACAGGGGAAACTTGTAATCGAGGCCTTTCCTGAATACAAGGAATTGTTTAAAATCCTTTACCAGACCATAAAATATGCAAAAAATGATAAGTAATTTTCTGAAAGAGCGGAATTTTGCTATAGTCGGTTCATTTAAAAATGAAACCAAGGTGGCTTACAGGATTTTTAATAATTTAATAACCAGAGGCTACAAAGTATATCCTGTCAATCCAACAGCAAGGAAAGTAGCCGGGAAGCCTTGTTATAAGAATATCAGTGAAATTCCTTTTAAAATAGATGTTGTAAATATTGTTACTCCTCCTTCTGTTACCGCTAATATTGTAAAGGAATGCCGGCAAAAAGGTATAAACAAGGTATGGCTTCAGCCTGGAGCTGAAAACCAGGAGATAATAGAATATTGCCATAATAATAACATAACCGTTATCCATACGGTTTGCGTCATGTTAGAAACATTAAAAGAAGAAAAGCTATTCACAAGAAGTCATTTAAAAGAAACAAGAAAGTAATAATATGAAAATAAAGGGTTTTCTTGAAAGCTCAATGGTGGATTGGGAAGGCCGTATCAGCGCGGTTATATTTATTTCCGGCTGTAACTTTTCCTGCCCATTTTGCCATAACGCAGATCTGGTGAAAGAAAACAGCGCTTTGCCGGAAATACCGCGGGAACAAATCATATCCACTCTGCGTAAAAAGAGGAATTGGCTGGATGGAGTAGTAATAACCGGCGGGGAACCATGCATGTTCCCTGACTTAATCGGCCTGATCAAGGAATTGAGAGAAATAGGTTACCCGATAAAATTGGATACAAACGGTTCTTATCCGCAATTGCTGGGAGAACTGCTGGCAAACAAGCTGGTTGATTATGTAGCTATGGATGTAAAAGCTCCATTGAATGATATTTATCAGAAGATCACAGCTAGTAGTATCAATACGGAAACAATCCGTCAGAGCATTGGACTTATTTTGTCTTTAGCGCCGGCGTATGAATTTCGCACTACTTTTGTCCCGTCGTTTCTGAATAAGGAAGCGATAATGGAAATAGCGGCTGTTTTAGAGGGCAGCCGCAAATATTGTATTCAGCAGTTTAATCCGAAAAATGCTATGGACCCGTTGCTCCGGGATATTAAACCTTATAATTCCGGATATCTTCGTGAAACCCTTGAAGTTTGTCAGAAGCTGATCCCGAACGCCAAACTGCGGGATTAAAAGTAGGCATCTTGCTTTTAATTATTGTGTTATGAAGAAATAAAACAATGAGAGGAGATAAAGCTATGCGTAATAAAACTGAAATACTGGTTGTGGGTGCCGGTCCGGCAGGGATGGTTTGCGCCATTACTGCCAGAAGATATTATCCGGATAAGAAAATATTGGTGCTCAAAAATATCGCTAACGGCTGTATACCCTGTGGTATCCCCTATATGTTTTCAAGCTTGCAGTCTCCTCAGGACAATATTTTGGGTATGGATGCCTTGATCAAGAATAATATTGAAGTAGTGCCGGGAGAAGCTGCTAAAATCGATCGCGGCAGCAAGCTGGTGACCACCACCAGCTCCGATGAATATCAGTATGAGAAATTAGTATTAGCTACAGGTTCTACCCCGGTTATCCCGAATATCCCGGGTATAGATATAAAAGGCGTTTATCCGGTTTATAAAGATTTAGATTACCTCAAATCCTGTATAGAAGAAATTAAAAGATCAAAAAATGTTTTAATAATCGGCGGCGGATTTATCGGTATCGAATTTGCTGATGAGATCTCTAAAATCCCTGGATTGACGGTACACCTGGTAGAAGTTCTGCCGGCTTTATTGGCCAATTCTTTTGATCGGGATTTTTCTTTATTGGTTGAGGGAAAGCTTAAGGCTGAAGGGGTTAATACTATTTTAAATACCAAAGTTACTGAAATTTTAGGAAAAGAAAAAGTTGAAGGGGTACGTTTTGATAATGGTAATGAATTAAAGGTAGACAGTATTATTTTAGGCATCGGGGCGGTTCCCAATACTGAACTGGCAAAAACCGCCGGCCTGGACTTGGGCAAAGGACGTGGAATCTGGGCAGATGAATATATGCGTACTTCTGATTTTGACATATTTGCCGTTGGTGATTGCGCTGGCAAGAGGGATTTCTATACTCGCAGGGATACGGCAGTTATGCTTGCTTCTACGGCTACTGCTGAAGCCAGGGTGGCCGGGGCTAATTTGTATCAATTAAAAATAATTCGGGAAAACAAAGGGACAATAGCTATTTATTCCACGTATATTGATGGATTAGTATTAGGCTCTGCCGGTCTGACTGAAGCCAGCGCGAAAAAAGAAGGGTTTGAAATTATTGTGGGCACTACAGAAGGGGTGGATAAGCATCCTAAGGGATTACCAGGAGCTAATAAGATAAAAGTAAAGCTTATCTTTGCCCGGCAATCAGGCATATTAATGGGTGGCCAGGTGCTTGGTGGCATGTCTGCCGGTGAGATGATCAATATTATCGGGATGGCTATACAACAACGGGTTTCAATCAATGAATTGGAAACCTTGCAGATGGCGACTCACCCTTATTTAACCAGTGCGCCAACCATGTATCCCCTGGTTCTGGCGGCACAGGATGCGATGGCGAAAATTGCTTAGGACAGGAGGAATGATCAATGCTGAAAGTTGGAATAATAAGATGCCAGCAAACTGAAGACATGTGCCCCGGCAATACCGATTTCAAGGTGGCGGCTGAAGGTAAAATGGCTTTTGAGAACAGTGGTCCGGTTGAGATCGTGGGCTTTGTTTCCTGTGGCGGTTGTCCTGGTAAAAGGGCCGTGGCCAGAGCTAAAATGATGGTCGAGCGGGGCGCAGAAGCTATTGTCATCGGTTCTTGTATCAGTAAGGGGAATCCCATCGGATATCCTTGTCCTTATTTGCAAAAAATGAAGGAATGTATCATTAAAAAAATAGGCCCGGATATTAAAATAATCGATTGGACGCATTAATTAGAGGATAAATAAGTATGAAGCAAATAGTTGTTATTAGCGGAAAGGGTGGAACTGGCAAAACAGTAATGACCGGGGCTTTTGCCTCTTTAGCCCAGAATAAAGTGATGGCTGATTGCGATGTAGATGCTGCGGATTTACACTTGTTATTACAGCCGAAAATTGTCGAGCGGCATGAATTTAGAAGCGGGCTAAAAGCGGGTATTAATAAGAAAATCTGTCAAAAATGCGGAAAATGTATGATTGCCTGTCGTTTTCAAGCGATAAATCAAGATTTTATCGTTGATCCTGTTTCCTGCGAAGGGTGTGGGTTTTGCAGTCATATTTGCCCGGCAGGCGCTATTAAGATGGAGGAAAATATCTCCGGAGAATGGTTTATCTCCACGACCAGGTTTGGCCCAATGGTGCATGCCAGGCTGGGGATTGCTGAAGAGAATTCCGGAAAACTGGTTTCCCTGGTCAGAAAACAGGCCAAAGCAGTAGCAGAGAAAAATAATTGCGATTGGGTTATTATTGATGGTGCCCCGGGCATAGGATGTCCGGTAATTGCCTCTCTTTCAGGTGTAGACCAGGCAGTGGTGGTTACGGAGCCTACTTTATCCGGTCTGCATGATGCCCTGCGGGTTATTGACGTAACTAAGCATTTTAAGATTCCAGCGCAAGTGATAATTAATAAATATGATTTAAATACAGATATGGCCAGGCAGATAGAAGAGCATTGCCTAAAAATCGGCATCCCTTTGCTGGGCAAGGTCAGGTTTGATAAAACAGTAGTAGAAGCCATGGTCGATGGTAAAACTATTATAGAATATAAAGATACGCCGGTTAAAGAAGAAATTCAGAGGATCTGGGAAAAACTGCGGGCATGAAATATGGCTGATAAAAATAAAAGGGATATTCATATAATCAGATATCATTCTTCTTATGTGACTATTTCTCATGGAAAAGTGATTAATATTACAGACCCTGTACTGAGGTTTTGTCCTTTAGCTAATCATTTATATAAAGAATTTAAGAATATTAAAAATAACGATCTGGAAGCCGTGAGAAAAGCAATAAAAAGCGTAATTGAATCAAAAATAAGAGATTACGGTTTTTTTACTGAAAAAAGAAAAATTATTCATCGCGATATTTCCATACCATATGGCGCTTCCGAAATGCTGATGTTCGCGCTGAGAAAGAAGCATATTGAGGCCGCAGTTGTGGTTTGCGATGGGGCAGGCACGGTTATTACCTCCAACCCGGCGCTAGTTCAGGGAATAGGCGCCCGCATGAACAGCCTGCTGCTGACTACACCTATCCCGGCGGTTATTAGGAAAATTGAAATTGCGGGGGGCCAGGTAATATTTAAAAATGCGCGTATTGATCAATGCCAGGGAGTGAAAAAGGCTATCGCCGCGGGATATAAAACTATTGCTGTGACGATCAATACGAATGACTGTCAAAAGCTGAAAAAACTAAGCTTGTTAAAAAAGAAGTATAACGTGAATATAATCTCCTTAGTAGTATGCACTACCGGAATAACCAAGGATAAAATTGCCATGATACGCAATTACGCTGATTTAGTGTGGAGTTGCGCTTCTCTTGATGTTCGCCGGATGATCGGGCCCGTGGCAATGATGCAGCTTTCTCAGGTGATCCCGGTATTTGTTTTAACGTCTCGGGGAGTTGATTTTGTTTCCGCATATGCCGTAGAAAAAAGACTCATTAATAAGCTGGATTTTAACAAACAATATTTGGTTTCACATGAGTATGGCGGGCAAGGAATTAATTTAGGTGGATCTAAAGCCTATATCAGGGAATCCCGGTTGCCGGTTATTAACGGCAGAGCGCCGGGTTTTAAAGACTGGGAAAATGGATAAAAATAGACTACATAATGATGATTATTATTTTGGCAGAATGAATGATCCGACAGGCTCAGCCTTTTTAGAAGGGCCGTGCGGAGATTCAATGGAATTTCACCTGATTATCGAAGATGACAGGATAATAGAAGTAAAGTTCTATACTGAAGGATGTGCGGCCACGAAATCGTGCGGAGCTATCACCGCGGCTCTGGTTAAAGGCAAGACCATTAAAAAAGCATTAAGTATTTCGCCAAGCGAAGTAATAGAACGCATTAAAGACCTGCCTGATGACCATCAGCATTGTTCAATTCTATCAGTCAGTACCCTTTATCGAGCTATTGCTGATTATCTGTTAAGAAAGGCATTAGGATGAAAGTCGATTTACATTTTTGGTTTATGACCATATTATTTATGTTGCGTGACTTGCTTTTCCCCCGCGAAAATATTCTCCAGGAGACGGGAATCAAGCCTGGCTACAATGTGCTTGACTACGGCTGCGGGCCGGGTAGCTACATTCTGCCTCTTGCAAACCTAGTTGGTGAAGCAGGAAAAGTTTACGCGCAAGACATTAATAGCAGAGCGGTACAAGCGGTCCAGAAGATAGTAGCAGATAATAAATTGACAAACGTCATAACGATCCAATCGGATTGTAAAACAGGTCTGCCAGATGCTGCCATAGATGCGGTTTTATTATACGATGTTTTTCACGGACTCTCTAATCCTGATAGCGTGTTGCCGGAACTATATCGGATCCTCAAGATAAACGGGATTCTGTCTTTCACTGATCACCATACAAAGGAAAAGGAAATACTTGACACCATGAAAAGGACAAAATTGTTTGGATTATTGCGTAAAGGCAAAAATACATATACATTCATAAAGCTAATAAATACCTAAAAGGAGCAATGGAGATGGAACATTCAGCAGAAGCGGGGCAGGTTTCGAATCAGGAAAAAAGCATTAAAGACAAAATGTCACGGATCAAACATACCTTTATTGTCATGAGCGGCAAAGGAGGCGTAGGCAAAACAACAGTTGCGGTAAACCTGGCCTTTGCGCTTTCTCTTTCCGGTAAAAAAGTGGGCATTCTAGATATTGATATCCATGGCCCTAATATTGCCAAAATGCTGGGCATTGAAAAACAAACCATTTGTGATTCTGAATTTGGCATTCAGGCAGTCAGTGTGAACGAGAACCTTAAGGCTGTCAGCCTAGCTCTGGTCGGATATCATCCTGACCAACCGATTATTTGGCGTGGGCCAAGAAAAACAGCTGCCATCAGGCAGTTTTTAGGAGAAGTGAACTGGGGAGAGCTTGACTATCTGATCATAGATTCACCTCCCGGCACAGGAGACGAACCATTAAGCGTTTGCCAGCTTATTCCTAATGTAAAGGGTATTATTATAGTAACTACGCCGCAGGATGTGGCTATCCTTGATGCGCGGAAGAGCGTACTCTTTGCCAATGAAATAAAAATTCCGGTAGTTGGCCTAATTGAAAATATGAGCGGACTCACATGCCCTCACTGCCACGCACAGATCAATATTTTTAAAAAAGGCGGGGGAGAAAAAGCGTCTCAGGAATTAAAGATCCCGTTTTTAGGAAGCGTTCCCTTCCAGCCGGAATTTGTTGAATTCGCCGACCAGGGCACTCCTTTTATGTCTTTCCAGGAAAAATCAAAATCCGCTGAGATATTCATGGAGATAGTCAAAAAAATTGAGGTTTTTTAATATGGGATTGCACATACCCCAGGATATTGATATTGATCTTTGGCGTGAGCGTCAGATCGTACCGAAAGAAAGAGATCATTATTTAAAAAACGGACGGGATTTTATCGAAAATGAATCTTTCCATAAAAAGTTGCAAAATAATCGCCCCATTGATAAGCAAGAGATTAGAGATATTTTGTCGAAGTCGTTAGCGATACAAACCCTTACCCTTGATGAGACTGCTGTTTTGCTCAATGTGGATGACCCGCAATTATGGCAGGAAATGAGAGAGGCTGGAGCTAAAGTAAAGCAAAAGGTCTATGATAACCGCATTGTCACTTTTGCTCCTTTCTATACAGGTAATTTGTGTGTGAATGATTGTCTTTATTGTGGGTTTCGGGCAGGGAACTCTGGCGCCTTACGTCGTCTTCTGACGCTGGATGAAGTACGGCGCGAAGTAGAAGTATTAGCCGGTAAAATCGGGCATAAAAGACTTATCGCTGTATACGGCGAACACCCGCTCTCAGATGCTCGCTATATTGTTGATACTCTACGTACCATATATGCGGTAAAAATAAAAACCCCGCACGGCTATGCTAATATACGCCGAGTCAATGTTAATGCTGCGCCGCAGCGGATCGCGGATTTGCAGCTTTTATATGCTGCCGGTATAGGCACATACCAGGTTTTTCAGGAAACATATCATCATGCGACCTATGCCAAAGTGCATCCGCCTAAGACGATTAAAGCTGATTACCGCTGGCGGTTATATGCAATGCATAGAGCTTTTGAAGCGGGAATAGATGATGTAGGGATTGGCGTGCTTTTTGGGTTATATGATTGGCGCTTTGAAGTACTGGGGCTGGTAGCGCACGCGCGGGAACTGGAAGAATATTTTGCCATAGGGCCGCATACTGTTTCTTTTCCTCGTCTTGAGCCAGCATTAAATGCTCCCTATGTTGAAGATACAGGCTATCGAGTACTGGACGCAGAATTGATAAAGATTATCACTGTATTACGATTGGCAATACCATACACTGGGATGATCATAACTGCCAGGGAAAATGCGGCTATGCGCCGTACTGTAATTCCGCTTGGTTGTACCCAGACCGATGCTTCATCCCGTATTGGCATAGGAGCCTATGCAGATGATCAGGAAAGTCAAAAGTCGAAAAGGCAGCAATTTTTATTGGGGGACACGCGGAGTTTGGATGAAGTAGTCAGGGAATTTGCCCAACAGGGTTTAATAACTTCATTCTGTACCGCCGGCTACCGTTGCGGGCGCACTGGAAAGAAAATAATGGATTTATTAAAAAGCGGACAAGAAGGGCAATTTTGCAAGCTAAATGCGATCCTAACCTTTCGTGAATGGTTAAATGATTTTGCCAGTGCGGAAACGCGTGAAGCTGGTGAAAGAGTGATTAAACAGGAAATGAATGAGGTGTCAATACAATATCCCCAGTCGTATAATGCTCTGGTGAATTACTATGAGCGCATTAATACTGGAGAAAGGGATCTTTATTTTTAAATTCTTATGAATAAAAAGTATAAATACATTTATGGCCCGGTGGCTTCATGGAGGCTGGGCAGTTCGTTAGGCATAGATCTGCTTTCGCAGGAAGAAAAGATCTGCGATTTTAACTGCATATATTGCCAGTTGGGGCCAACGCTGTGCTACACAACAAAAAGGCAATATTTTATTCTGGTTAAAGAAATCATCAAGGAGATCGAATCACTACCCACGGTTCATATTGACTATATTACCTTTGCCGGAAGCGGAGAACCGACTTTGGCCAAAAATCTGGGGCAGGCGATAAGAGCGGTAAAAGCGCTTTCTAAAACACCGGTGGCAGTTCTAACTAACTCCAGCTTATTACATCTTAATAAGGTCAGGCAAGAATTATTACCAGCGGATTATGTGTCAGTCAAACTGGACGCCGGTTCGCCTGATTCCTTGCAAGCGATTAATGATCCGGCTAAAGATGTCTGTTTTGAAAAATTGTTATCCGGCATAATTAAATTCAGAAAGCAATATCAAGGGTGGCTGGCGTTGCAAATAATGTTTGTCAATAAAAACATGCAAGATGTTGATAAAATGATCAACCTGATCAAGCAGATCAATCCTGACGAAGTCCAGATAAATACGCCATTAAGAGTTTGCGCAGTAAAGCCGTTATCTAAAGAAAGTATCAGGAAAATAAGAAATACGATTGCCGCCGCATGTAAAAAAGTTGCTATAGTCTCGGTATATGACAAAAATAAATCTCAGGCTATTTATTCAATAAGCGACGCGGAAACATTAAAAAGAAGGGGAAAGGTCATTAAATAAAATGATGATAGAAATTATAAGAGCTAAAATTCATAATGCGACAATTACCAAGAAAGAGTTAAATTATGCCGGGAGTATTGGGATAGATAAAGTACTTTTGTCAAAAAGCGGTATTTTGGAAAATGAAAAAGTTCAGGTTGTCAATGCTAATAATGGCAGCCGCTTAGAGACATATGTCATCGCGGAAAAGGGAAATAGCGGAACAATTGCTCTGTACGGCCCGGCTGCGCGGCAGGCAGAAGTAGGTGATAAGATTTGCATTATGTCCTATGCTCTGGCGCAGGAAAATGAAGCAAAGCCAATCAAGCCGCAGATTATTATCGTGGATAATAGTAATAAGGTGAATAAATAAATGAATACTTATATAGATTGTATACCTTGCTTTTTCAGGCAATTGATTGAAGGCGCGCGGATAATAGGGGTAAAGCCTAAAAGGCAAAAGCAGATCATAGATGAATTTGCCCGGATCATCCAAAAATCTACGTTAAGATCAAGCCCGACAGAAATCATCAGCCACGGCTATCATTTATTAACCAAAGCAAGCACTACCGGTGATCCCTATAAAGAAATAAAACAAAAAAGCAACAATCTGGCTTTAGGCCTTTTTGCTGAGATAAAACACCGGGTAAAGCGGGCCAATGACCGACTGTTGACTGCTGTAGAATTAGCCATTGCCGGTAATATTATTGATTTTGGCATTAAAAACAATCTAAATGTTCATGAGGAATTAAAAAAAATCATGGCCGCAGAGAATAAAAGTATTCACAATAAATCCATATTCCACTATGCCCAATTCAAGCAAGACCTAAAAAAAGCAAAAAGGATACTATATTTGGGTGATAATGCGGGAGAAATAGTATTTGACCGGGTATTAATAGAAGAAATAAAGAGAATGTATCCGCAAAAGAGTATTTATTATGCAGTAAAAGAAAAGCCTATTATAAACGATGCGCTACTTGCAGATGCTAGGGTTTGCGGGATTGATAAAATGGTGAGTGTGATTTCTAATGGTACATCTGCACCTGGGACCGTGCTTTCTTTATGTTCAAAAGGATTTAAGAGGATTTACAAGAACGCGGATATAATAATCAGTAAGGGTCAGGGAAATTTTGAGTCTTTATCGCAGGAAAAAAGGCCTATCTTTTTTTTATTTATGGTTAAATGCCCGGTCGTCGCCAAGGAGACAGGCTGTAAAATAGGGGATACGATATTATTCTATAATCAGCGTTACATGAAGGGATCTGGGAAATGAAGATATTAAACCTGTTTGATAAAGACAAGGTCGATAAAAAGCTCCATATAGGATGGGGTCTTTCGATATTAGTTAATGACAAAATATTATTTGATACCGGAGAAAAAGGGAGTTGGCTCTTGGCCAATATGCAAAGGCTCAAAATTGATATCGCTGCTATAGAAACCGTAGTAATTTCACATGATCATTGGGATCACACGGGAGGGCTAGGAGCTATCTTAAAGTCAAAGAAGGGAATAAAGGTATATGGCTGTCCAAACTTCAGCAAAGAATTCAAAGTGCAAGTCAATAAATTGCATGGCCAGTTGGTCGAGGCGGACAGGTTTGTAACTGTGGCTAAAGACATTTTTATTACCGGAGAAATACCCGGGGCCTATAAAGGTAAATATATGCCAGAACAAGCCTTGGTGTTGAAAACAAAAAAAGGGATTACTATCATTACCGGGTGTGCCCATCCCGGGATCTTAAAAATAGTAGAGAAAGTGCGGGCGAAATATCCGGCAGAACCGATTTATCTTGTGCTGGGTGGATTCCATTTAATGGAATCAGATGAGCGGGCAATTGAAATTGTAGTGGCAAAATTTAAAAAGATGGGCATAATAAAAGCCGGCCCTACGCATTGTTCAGGAGAAACAGCAGAAAGTATCTTCAAAAAACAATATGGCCGTAAATTTGTCAGGATCAAAACCGGCCAAACCATAGAGGTGTAGCTTGCCCAGGCTTATTTTTAAAGAATTGAAGAAACATATTCCTTTCACGATATTCGGTACTATTACTGGCATGGGGATTATGGCTTTTTCCTTAAAGATTACAGCTGATAGGGCCTATAATATTTTTTACATACTACATCCCTTGCATGTGTTTTTAAGCGCGTTAGTCACGGCTTCGATGTATAAACTCCATACCTGTTCCCAGGTAGGACTTAATTGTCTCCGGGGTAAATGTAATTTCTGGTTTTTGACTATAATCGGTTACGTGGGTTCGGTAGGGATAGCTACGATCAGTGATTCCCTGATCCCATACATAGCTGAATATTTATTAAATATGCCTAACCGGGGTGTCCATCTAGGCTTTATTGAAAAATGGTGGCTGGTCAATCCTTTAGCCATAGCCGGGATACTGGTAGCTTATTATAAACCGGCTACGAAATTTCCCCACAGTCTCCATGTACTATTCAGCACCTGGGCGTCTTTATTTCATATTATTATGGCCCAGGCAGTGGGATTTGGTTGGTTTTCTTATATTATTGTCTTTGTATTCTTATTCCTGGCAGTCTGGCTGCCTTGCTGTGTCAGTGACATAGTTTTCCCCTTGTTATTTGTAAAAAATAGGCAGCAGCATTATTAATTATTTCAATTAGCTATGGTAGCTAACTAAAAATAAACTTTGGCTTAAAATATATTAATAATGTCAGCAATTTTCAAAGGAGGCAACAAATGAATAGAATAACAAAGGACAATAAAAAAGTCACTTATAATACAGTTATAACTTGTAATGCTAAGAAGAAATTGTTCCTAAGTTCTCCCGGTAAGCAAACAATTGAAATAACCGCATACCCATTATCAAAAAAGAATAAGAATATGTGGACTCCTGAAGAGCTTTTCGTGGCCTCTGTAGAAGGTTCCGTCAAGGATGCTTTTATAGATTATGCCAAAAGAAACAGCTTTGTTTTTTTAAATTATGAAAGTGAGGGTGAAGGAATTTTGGCAGATACTGGGGAGGGTCTTAGATTCATTGAAATTAAGATATGCCCGGTGATAATGGTCTCTTCAAGAGGCCAGATCAGGAAAGCGAAAAAACTTATAAAACTTGCAGAGAAGAATTCCTTTATTTCGAAATTTATCAAATGTAGAGTCATTGTTTATCCGGTAATAACAACAGGAGTATGAGATGATAAGCTTTAAGCAGATTGATGAAGCAAGAAAGATATTAGAGTTAGCCGAAGAGGCAAGTTTGCTGGAAATTAGAGAGGCTTTTAGAAAATTAGCCCTTAAATATCATCCTGATAAATGTAAAGACAAACATAAAAAACACTGTGAAAAGATGTTTAAGAAGATAAATCAGGCTAAGGAAATAATCGATAATTATTGCGCCAATTACCGTTTTTCTTTTAAAGAAAAAGACCTAATAAGCAGCAGTACAAAAGCAGAACAAGAGCATTATGAAAGATTTTACGACGATTGGTTCGGAGGAGTAGACTGGTGAGCAGCGTTTTTAATAAATATTACAAAAAATACGATTTCTGGTATGATACACATCAATTTGCTTTCATGTCCGAGTTGCAGGCGATTAAAAATGTTTTTCCAAAAAACCGCCGAAGCCTGGAAATTGGTGTGGGGACAGGTCGGTTTGCCGCAGCTTTAAAAATAACTATAGGGATAGACCCTTCGCTTAAGATGCTTAGGTTAGCTGAAAAGAGAGGCTTGAATGTATATCAGGGTTTTGGCGAAAATATCCCCTTTTTACATGATGCCTTTGACTGTGTACTGATTATTATTACTTTATGTTTTGTTGATGATCCAAAAAAAGTAATTGCAGAAGCAGCCAGGGTTTTAAAGAAAAACGGCAGAATAATAATTGGCATAGTAGATAAAAATAGCTTCCTTGGTAAGTATTATCAAAGAAAAAAAAGTATTTTTTATAAACAGGCAAAATTCATTAGCGTAAAAGAAGTGACGGATTTGCTTAAAAACACCGGTTTCGGTTCTATTAATTATCAGCAGACAATATCAGTCAGGCCTGAAAAGATGGAGCGTGTCGAAAAACCTAAAAAAGGCTACGGTCAAGGTGGATTTGTGATAATAGCTGCCAGGAAAGGTTTTAGATGACAGGGGTAATCACACTTAAGCCAATAGGGGTAATCCATACGCCATATAAAAAGCCTGCAGGTATTCCTATCCAGGGCAAATTTGACCAAGGTGTCAGAGGCAAGATCCGGCTTATCCCGAAATATACAGCTGGATTAAAGGATATTGCTGGCTTTTCACATCTGATTCTGATCTATTATTTTAACCGTTCAAAAGAAGAGCAGCTTGTGGGGACGCCATTCCTCGAAAATAATAAGCACGGTATTTTTGCGATACGCAGCCCACACCGGCCAAACCACCTTGGGTTTTCAATTGTAAAACTGGAAAAAGTCCAAGGCAGCAATATTATTTTTTCTGAAGTGGATATCCTTGACGGAACGCCGCTTTTAGATATTAAGCCGTATGTGCAGTATTTTGATTCTAGAAATCATGTCAAAAGCGGTTGGATTAAAAAGCATTTCAAGGATAACAAAATCCCGGTGAAGACTAGATTAAGATGAAGCGGGGGGAATCTAAGAGCTGGCACTCTAAGGAGTACATTACATTAGTTTGACAAATAAATTAAGAAGTGATATCATGTCTACCATGAAGAAAAAGATAAGACCGATTATACTGTTACTACAATTCATAGCCATACTTTTCATTGTTTCCTTCCATCATCATAACGATGCGGATAGCCATCATGATTGCTCTATCTGTATCGTTGTAGACATGTTGCACGTTGCCACGCTTCCTGATGCAGCCCTGCACGTCATCCAATTAGCTTTATTATGGATCATTGCTGTTTCTTCTATCCTGATAATAGAGCAAAGAAAATATTCCTTTTCCGGCCTCAGTCCTCCTATCCTGTAACCTTTTTCCCCAAAATCAATACTTTAAATCACGACATATCATTACATGATATGCATATCTATTTATGGGAGTGTATTATGCGTAAACTACTCTTAATCTTATCACTTTTTATATCTTCTTTTGCCTACGCCCAGGAGGTTGTGGAAGCACCGGCTAAGCCAGCGGGTATGAGGGGGATTTCCGGCGATTTTCCGGACATCAGCATAGTCGGGGATATAGTTGGAAAAACGACGAACAATGCGCTTGACAGTGAAAAAGATACAATAAACCTGCGCGGGACCGAACTTGCTTTACAGGGGTATATATATCCCCAGATAAAAGCAAATGTGATCATTGCCTTTCATAAACACGAAGGCAGCATAGAAGCCGATGTCGAGGAGGCCTATGCGAACTTTACCAGGGTGGCGAAAGCTTTGAGTGTAAAAGCCGGTAAAATGCTGGTAAGTTTTGGCAAAGTAAATAATATTCACCCGCATCATTTGCCGTTTGTAGAACAACCCCTGGCCATACAGAATTTCTTTGGAGAACATGGGCTTTCCTTGGAAGGTGCGTCATTTGGCTATCTTTTGCCTTTACCGTTCTTTGCCCAGATAGAAGCTGGTTGGGGCCATGCGCCGCAAGGGCACTCTCATGCCAGTACCGATGCTGAAACAGCTGATGTCAACGATGTAAATGGTGATATCATAACTGTAGCTAAATATGAGGAACATGAGCACACTGATTTTTCGTTAGCTGATAAAGCCGGTACCGGGAGGCTTTGGCTTTCTTTCCCGTTGTCTGAAAAGAGTGAACTAGAAACCGGTTTTAGCGGGGTCATCGCCAAAGGAGCGCATTTTGAAGAACACCAGGATGATGTCCGGATGTATGGTTTAGACCTCACGTTCAAGCTTTGGCCTTCTACCTTTAACCGTTTCATTCTCCAGAATGAAATATTCTACTTAACGAGGAAAGTACCTATCGGAGATATAAAACGGCTGGGTCTTTACAGTTATTTTGGTTATAAAATCGATCAGTATTGGTCAATAGGCTTGCTTTATGACTATGCTGAAGATGCCTGGCCTCACGCTGACGAAACAGGCAATAGCAGCGTAGAAATATCATCAACCGCGAAGGCTGGTTCTTGTGTGCTCACCAGGAATTTAACCGAAACTACTTATCTCCGGGGACAATACAAATATAATTTTGAACCAGAGGAAAACTATGAAGCCTGGCTGCAATTATGTTTTGGCCTTGGGCCGCACAGCCATCCGCTTGAATAATTAGAATAGAATACACTTAAAAAGAGAGAGGATTAGACTATGAATGTGTTTAAACTAATATTACTTTTATTTATAGCACCGGTTTTTACGTGGCAGGTTTGTTTTGCCTCGCCACAACCGATACAGGTAGTTACTACTACTACTGACCTAGCTGATCTCGCCGGGATTATCGGTGGAGACAAAGTCCGGGTAGTGAGCCTGTCCCGTGGGAATCAGATGGGCTGCCATTCGGTTGAACCGCGGCCTAGCATGGTTGTAAACCTGAGTCGAGCCGACATATTGATTAAAATAGGATTAGATTATGATTCTTGGGTAGATGCCTTGGTTGATTCATCGCGCAACGCGAAAATAGTTTTTGACGCGGCAGGATATATAGATGCTTCGACCAATATAGCACGTCTTGAGGTTCCCACCGGCAAAGTTGACGCCAGCATGGGACATATTCATTTATATGGAAATCCGCATTACTGGCTTGATCCGGAAAATGGCCGGATTATCGCGGAAAACATTTGTGCCGGGCTAGTGCGTATCGTGCCTCTTTATAGCGACTATTTCATAGCGAATAAAGAAGCATTCATAAGACTCCTGGCAGTTAAGATCCAGGACTGGAAAGCGAAACTCTTGCCATATAAGAGCAAGAAAATAGTCTCGTACCATAAATCCTGGGAATATTTTGCCAAGTCGTTCGGCTTTGACATAATTACTGCTATTGAGCCGAAACCTGGCATTCCTCCTTCACCGGCCTATCTTAAGGAACTCGTTGCTAAATTGAAAAAAGAAAACAACCTTATGATCCTGCATGAGAATGTATACCCTGATACTACCTCCCGGATGATCGCCCGCGAAACCGGGGCAAAACTTTTACAACTTCCTGTTTCAGTAGGAGGGGTAAAGGATACAGCCAGGGACTATATCGGACTTTTTGACCATATCATAGGGGAGATAGCAAAGGACTGATCATGAGAAAAGACATTATTCGTTTTGCTAATGTAAGCTTTGGATATGGCCGAAAGACAATACTTTCCAGCCTAAAGTTTGATATTGATGAAAATGACTTTATCGGGATAATCGGGGCCAATGGTTCGGGAAAAACAACTTTATTAAAAGGTATACTGGGCCTTTTAAAGCCAGCAGCTGGCTTGCTCTTGAAAAGAAGCGGATTGAAGTTTGGCTATGTCCCGCAGCAAAATGCCATAGATGATATCTTTCCTCTTTCTGCCACAGATATAGTAGTAATGGGATTATATCCTGATCTGCCTTTTTTTAAACGGCCGAATTGCCTGCACCGCGGGCAAGCGCTTAAAGCATTGGAAATTACCGGCCTGAGCGATCACGCGTTCACTCTATACCGTGATCTCTCAGGCGGTTTAAAACAGCGGGTGCTCATTGCCCGCGCTATTGTCTCTAACCCCGGAGTATTAGTACTTGACGAGCCTACAAACAACCTGGATATTGCCAGCGAAAAAGCGATCATGGAAACAATAAAGGATTTGCATCAAGAACGCGGCATAGCAGTGATCATGGTGAGCCATTTATTAAATGTCGTAGTGAACTATGTCCATAGAATCGCTTTCCTTGATTCGTCAAAAATCACTGTCTTTTCATCGGCGGATGCGCTGACCCAAGAAAGTTTGTGGCAGATGTACCATGCGAATTTAAGCATTAATGAAGTAAAAGGCAGGAAAATAGTGCTAGCAGACTAATTCAAGAGAACAGGATGTTTTTATGGAAGAAATGTTCAAGATCGCTTTTATGCATAAAGCACTAATAGTAAGTACTGTTATCGGAGCCTTGTTTTCTTATATCGGGGTATATATTGTATTGAGAAGGACAGTTTTTGTCGGTATCGCTTTATCGCAATTGGCTGCCTGTGGATTTGCTTTTGGTTTACTGGTCGGGATTGCTCCCTTCATTTGGTCGCTTATTTTTACTTTAGCCGGGGTAATACTCTTTTCCCTGCAGCTGAAAGAGCACAAGATCACTCGTGAATCGATAATTGGGTTTACCTATGCTTTTACCTCTTCTCTGGCTATTATTTTTATAGCTAAAGCGGAGCATGGGGAAGCAAACATCCTTGAAGTCCTATCAGGGAATATCTTTACCATCACAGACGGACAGTTATTTTTTACGACCGCAGTATTCTTTGGGGCGGGCATTTTACATGCGCTTTTTTATCAGCGCTTTATACTCTTAGCTTTTGATGCCGAAACTGCTTCAGCCGGCGGCATTAAAACAGGAATATGGAACTTTGTTTTTTATCTTATCCTGGGTATCACTATTTCCCTGGGCATACAAACGGCGGGAGTATTACTCGTTTTTAGTTATCTGGTTATCCCGGCGATGACTGCTCTGCTTATTGCCAGAAATATGTCTAAAACGTTCATTACTTCTGTTTTAGTTGGGGTGATAGCCACAGTAGCCGGGGTATACTTATCGTTCGCTCTTGACTTGCCTGGAGGAACGACCATAGTAACGGTATCAGGCTTATTTTTCATGGCTGCCTATTTGACCAGGGCGGTTCTTGGCAAATAGGGAATATCTTTTATAGCTGGTTTTTATTTATTTGACACCGACTAAAAAAACCGCTATAATATAAGAACTGTTTCTAGTCGCTAGTCTCTAGTCGCTAGTTAATTAATTGCAAATCAAAAACTAGAAACCAGATACTAGCAACCAGCGACTGCTTTTATGGGAGTGCCTATGTCTAAAATCATCATTGCCCAAAACAAATGCAAGGGTTGCGAACTATGTATTTTAGCCTGCCCTAAGAAGAATATTCGCTTGAGCCAAAAGATGAATAAAAAAGGTTTTCATTATGTCGAAATAATTGACCCTGACAAATGTAACGCTTGTGGTTTGTGCTTCCAGGTCTGTCCTGATGTAGCGATTGAAATATGGAAATAAAGCGGGGATGCAGGATGACAACGAAAAAATTAATAAAAGGTAATGAAGCTCTGGGAGAGGGTGCTATTCAGGCTGGCTGCGATACCTATTTTGGCTATCCCATTACACCGCAAAATGAGCTGACAGAATATATGTCCCGCCGGATGCTGGAAGAAAAACGTATTTTTATCCAATCGGAAAGCGAGCTGGCAGCCATTAATATGGTCTTTGGCTCCAGTGCTGCCGGGGCCAGGGCTATGACCTCATCTTCATCTCCGGGGATCAGCCTGAAACAAGAGGGGCTATCCTACATGGCTGGCTGTGAATTACCCGGGCTCGTTGTTAATGTGCAGCGGGGAGGCCCGGGATTAGGTAATATTTCCGGTTCCCAGGGAGATTATTTCCAGGCTGTGAAGGGTGGAGGGCATGGGGATTATCATCTGCTCGTATTCACTCCTGGGTCGGTGCAGGAAATGTACGAAATGCCGGCTTTAGCCTTTTCTTTGAGCGAAAAATACCGCACCCCGGCTATGATCTTGACTGACGGGATCCTGGCGCAAATGCAGGAACCGATGGAGCAAGTAAAAATTGATGCTTCCAGGATAGGTGACAGGAACTGGATATTAGATGGGTGCAAAGGCCGGCAGCCGCGAAAAATCAGGTCTTTATTGATGGAAGAAGGAGCTTTAGAAGCTCATAACCAGCATTTGCAGAAAAAATATGAGGAAATAAAGAAAAAGGAACAACGGTACCAACTGATTAATGAGCAGGCTGAGATCATGCTGGTCGCTTTTGGTATTAGCGCGCGTATATGTTATACAGCTTTGGAGGAAGCCAATCAAAAAGGATTCAAAGTTGGCTTACTAAGGCCGCAAATGGTCTGGCCGTTCCCGGAAAAGATATTACAGGAACTGGCGTCAAAAGTAAAAGCCTTTCTGGTAATAGAATTGAATGCTGGCCAGATGGTAGAGGATGTCAAGTTGGCTGTCAATGGGAAAACCCCGGTTCATTTTTATGGCCGGGCTGGCGGCGGCTGTGTCACCCCTGAAGAAGTGATAAAGGAAATTGAAAAAATATGAAAAAAATATTTTCTAAACCTGAAAGCCTGACTGATATTGACCATAAATACTGTCCCGGTTGCGGACACGGTATCGTGCATCGCCTGGTAGCAGAAGTTATTGATGAATTAGGCGTCAGGGAAAAAACCATCGGTATAGCGCCGGTAGGTTGCGCCGTGTTTGCCTATGATTATTGGAATTTTGATGTCACTGAAGCTGCGCATGGCCGCCCGCCGGCAGTAGCCACCGGCATCAAGAGATTCTT
>JAQTPL010000071.1 GCA_028712895.1 bacterium
TAATAATTGCGTCGTTTTGTCCGCTTACTGCTTGAGGATTTCTTGCTTGCTGCGTGTCCGGAGTTAATGTCCTGCTCGTTTGTCCTTGAGCCCAATCCCAAAATGCATCATAGCATGTTCCAGATTGAATCACTGTAACCTGCTTTGCATAAGGCGGCTCATTGACTGAATCATAAAAGTATTTCATCAGTCCGGCTATATATTCATCAGTCTTGACTATGAGATTCTCCGGATATCCTGCCCAGTAGTAACTGATGCTTTGATGAGCTTGAACATTATCTATGTTTATCCCCCTGGCTGTGTTGACATACCTGTCAGGAATAGCATAATTGCAGTTTTCAATGTAATAATAGCCACTGCTATTTATTTCCCACCAGTCATCGGAAAATCCAAACCTTTCATAATATCCTACATTGGCTATATGCCAGTAACCGTTCCAATCTATCAAATCAGGGTCAACATAGTTTAAATAAGTTACCCCGCCTGGAATAAACATTTGGCCCAAATCGCCTTCCACCGGATTACTGGCGTCACGATTTAAATGTCCTTGTATTTTTGTGGCATCATAAGTATAGGTAGCCAATTCCAAAAAAGCGCTGTTATAGGAAGTTATTGCTTTTATCTGTGGATTTCCGATATTGTATAAATCTTCAAAATAGATTAATCTTTGCTGCGTCTCTGCGTTGTTTAAATCAGCGCTGGGCAGACACCACTTTTCATAATTGCCGCTGCCAAACACATGAAAGTCTCCATGCACATGTGGCGGCGAGGTCGTGTCTTCCAGCAAATGACAAACTTGTCCAAGATTTTGATAGGCTAATTCTTTATTACCATTGGCATATTCGTCAAACGCCGCTTGCCAGAGTGGCTTCCCCCATTCCATGGAATTTACTGCTATCGCTCCCCACCATGGTTCATAATTTGGTGGGTTGTAGGGATTCAGGAAGTGATTGGTAGGCCGCGTTCCATCGTCTTCGATAATAGAGCCGAGGGTGCCCTTCTTGGTTATCTTGCTCCGATCAAAATTGCCGTTGCCAGTGTGGTAGTCAGCAGGCATATTGATATAAAAGTTTTCATAAACCTCATAGTATGAAGATTCCTGAGGATTATTACCACCACCTGTTTTGTCTATTAGTAATTTTGTAGCTTTTCCACTCAAAGTAATTGGGTGCATTACTTTGTTATCATGAGCAAAAACAAAACCTGAAATCAACATGATGAACATTAAAAATACTGAAGCAATAAGAAATTTATTACGCAAGTTTATTTACTCCTTAAATTATCTCTTATCTTCTTTTCTAAATTATCCAAATAACTATGTGCTGCTCCCGATGGAAATTGTTCTGCTATTTTCCGCCAACAATCAAAAATACTCCCAATGTTATAAGATACTTTATGTTGGGTTAGAGTGTTCCAATAAAAAGCGTTGTCATTTACTTCTATTGCTGAATAAAAATCTAATGGTTTCAATGTTTTATTAATAAAGGATTTTGAATTCTGATCAACCCTATATCTCTTCTCCAAACTCACCATTCCCACTTCATACTTCAAACTACCATCTTTGTTGGATGTAACTTTAATTTCGCTTTTTTCCAGATCGCTGGTTATCTCCGGAGCAGTGATATAAAGCGGGTGATATACCATCACATTTCTACCAGCAAACCAAGAGCCCACAATCAACAGAGGCGGCATGTGAATGCTCGTCTTGGCTGGCACTGTGAATTTCCCTTCTTTATCGGTGATATACTCATAACTGGCAAAAACTTCACTTCTTCTGTCCACCACAGCCGGTACTTCCTTGTAATACACTACAGTTACCAGAGCATTTTCTATCGGCTTCTTAGTGGTAACATCTACCACCTGCCCGTGTATTTCTGGACTCTTTGCTATCGGACTCCAGCAAAAGCCTTTTTGTGTCGCTATCATACTTATGACTATGCCAAAGAAAAAAACAAATAAGCTTTTATACTTCATATTCCTGCTCCTCTTTTGCTTGAGATTATCCATGGCTTATTCTAAGTCGCTTTCGGTAATTTTGCCGGCCTGTAATAGATTTTTTAACATTTTGTTGCAGCTATAACAACCGACAATGCTGTTGTCTTTTGCCGTATTTATAAGAATGTGTAGCGCTTGGGGTCTGTTCTCTGTGTTATTCGCTACTTCCTTCATCAGACTTTCGGCAGCCCAGTTATTTACTTCAAACTGCTTATCTTTCAAGGTTTCTTGCATATAGCTAAGCTTTACTTGCCCTTGCAAGTCCTTTGATTCAATCCTTTTAATAGCTAACAAAGAGTGAATCCTTGTCCAGACATTGTCTGACTTCAGGTTATTTTTTAATTGTGATATCACTGATTTGTCATTATATTCTTCCAGAGCATCTATGGCTAAGAGCTGGGCAGTAACATCTTTACCCTTTAATGCTTCCAAGGCCTGTCCTTTACCTGTGTCATCCCCCATTTTGGCTAATCCCAAGGCTGCGCGCATTCTAACATTGCCGCTGCGGTCATTGAGTGCTTCTTTGAGCTTGGGGATAGCGTCATGATCTTTGAGATGTCCCAGGGCTATGGCTGACGCTTCACGGGTGAGATTATCATCATCGTTTTTTAGGGTACCTTCCAACTGCATCCGTATCTGTGCTCTGTTGCTATGCATTTGTTGCGCTCCCGCCATCTTTTGTCCTTTGGCAGGTTGCCCGGTCTCCACAGGAGCATTCTTGCCAATCTTGCCCATCAGAATAAGGGCGGTTATTCTTTCGTCTCTATTTCTGGTCTTGTCCTTGGCTATTTCCTGCACTTGAGGTAGCGCATCTTGACCTATTGATTCAAGCTCTTTGACTCCTTGCTGCCGAGTTTCCTTATTTCTTATTTTGCTTATAGACGAGTTAATATTTTCCGCAAAACATAGCTTAGTCATAATAGTTAAAATTGCTATTAAAATGAATACCTTTCTCATTCTTTTACCTTTCTTAG
>JAQTPL010000072.1 GCA_028712895.1 bacterium
CCCAGCGTGCCAAGCTGCAGGTATTGCACTGCCCTGGCTTGCGCTGCTTCAGCGGCATAAAACGCCTGCATTTCTGTTTGCTTGGCCCCTACATTGGCGGTACTCTGTGAGTTCATGTTAATATAGCCGAGTACGATGCCAGCAACCAGGATCACAAAGAAAAACACAAAGAGCAAGGCAAACCCTGATTGATTATGCTTTAGTATCTGTTTTCCCATATATCCTCAAAGAATCATAAATTACGCGGGTGGATCTCAAACCGTAATTCGAAATTCTGGCTGTTCTTGGTAGCATTTAAGTTAATTGCTATTTGATTCCCAATTCTTGAAAAAGAAGTAAGCGGAGGAGGGTTCAGATTGTGCGCGATAGTCTTGCCGCTGCCAAAGATATTAACCTCTGTATAACGTAATTCATAAGAAGTATAAGGATACGTTGTCGGCCAGGCTGTATCAGTGGCATTATAGAGATAAAAAGTGCAGTTCTCAGCTAAGGGAGTGATGATATCAGTATTAGCCGTAAAACTCATTCTACCTTGGTTAGTAATGGCAACGGTGCTGGCTTTTGTGAGATAATTGCTTATTATGTCCCTGGCTGTTGATGTTTCGATCATCAGATCAAAATCATCTTTACCGGTATTAAAAACCTTGATAACCGGTGGATAAAAAGTCACAGTTATCACTAGCAATATCGCTAACAACGCTATTGCTACTAATAACTCTACAACAGTCACACCCTTTTCCTGGGGTATAATCCTTCGCCTCTTTTCCTGGTCTCTAATAATTTGCCACGTATGTTTCCAGGTTTATGGAATTAGTGATGCCTTTGGACGCAGTGTAAGAAACACGCACCACTACGTCTTTTATTTGTCCAGGCAGACTTCCGACAGATGTGACAAAAACCTGGTATGAATAATCCAGGTACGGAACCGCATATGCCGTTGCAGGTACAGGATTAACACCGGCATATGGTAAATTTCTTATACTTTCCATCTGCTCCTTGGCCAAACCAAGAGCAATAGTATTCATTTTAGCCAGTTTACTATGAGACTGCCCTTCACCCATAATAATAACAACTTCCGCCAGGCCAACAGCTAGAAGAGCTAATGCAAAAATTATCTCAATAATGGTAAACCCTTGATTTTTTTTGCGCATCAAAGCATCCTATTAGGCATAGGTGGCTACTGAGGTTTTTATTAAAAACTTAAGTAGCCACCTTATATACCTAACCAAAATGATTACTGTATTTTAAAACTAATTGCTCTGCGGACTGCCGTTGGAAACAAAAATAGCTGTTGATCCCGCAGGGAATGTTACTGCTCCAGTAGCACTAACGGTTGGCGCTTGGTTCACTCTACCTGTGCCGTTAGACCAGATCACATAGTAGCCGTTAGCAGTGCAATAATAACCATATTCTATGTTACCGGCTGCAGGTGAGAACGGGTCCACTAGTTCTGCGCTCAGCATGACGGGACCTGTCGTCCCAAGAGTGGTTCCAGCCGCCCATGCCACTGTCAAATGGGTTGCCTGCCATCCTGTTGTTAATGCTCTGTTAGCAGCTGTTGAACCATTAAATAGAGCCTGGGCTCCGGTATCTGTTGCATCCGGATATTTTGTCCTACCATTAGAGCGCGGTGCAGCAGCATATGCTTCTACAGCTGTTCTCAAAGTAGCCAGGTTTGACCTTACTTTAGATTTTTGTCCCTCATCTTGCATGCCTCTGAACCGCGGCAGGCTAATACCAATAAGAATGGCAATAATAGCCATAACGATCAGGAGCTCGATCAGGGTAAAACCTTTTTTGCTTTTCAAAACTTTCATCATTTATTTCACCTCCTTTCTCTATAAAATATACCACTTTTTCGTCTATAATTCAAGGACTTATTTAACCACTTTCATCATCTCAAACATCGGCAGGAAAACGCTGGCCAGCAGGAATCCCACCGCCGAGCCGACCAGGATCAGAAATAATGGCTCGATCATAGTGGTCAACTTTTTCACACTATAATTAACGCTGGTATCGTAAAAATCAGCGACTTTGGTCAGCATTGAGTCCAGGCTGCCTGATTCTTCCCCAACCGCGATCATCTGGATAGTATCTGGCGGAAATTCTTCACTGATACGCAGCGGTTCGGCTATCTTGCTGCCCTCGCTGACCCCTTCCCTGACCCGCTTGATCACCCGGGCAATGATCTCATTACCCACCACTTTTTCAACTATTTCCAGGCTCTCTAAGATCGGGACACCGCTAGCGGTTAATGTGCCTAAGGTACGGGCGAATCTGGCAATAGCCAATTTTCTGGCCAATAAACCGATAACCGGGAGTTTTAACAGGTATTTATCAAAGACCAGCGTCCCGCCAGGTGTAGAGAAGTAATATTTAAGAGCTGCGGCAAATGCAAATCCGCCGATTATTATCATATACCAGAACTTCTTGACGATCTGGCTGAAAATAAATACTATCTTTGTCGGCAGAGGCAACGTAACCCCGGCCTTTAAAAATACATCAACGAACATAGGAATAAGAAAAATGGACAAAAACATAATAACACTGAAGCCCACTATTACCAGGATGATCGGGTAGACCATGGCCCCTTTAATTCTTTCTTCCAGGTCGGCCTGGTGCTCAGCAAAGATAGATAGGCGGTTTAATACCTGGTCCAAGGTTCCGCTAACCTCTCCGGCATGGATCATATGGATCATTAAGGGCGTAAAAACCTTCGGATGTTTGGCTAGGGACTCGGAAAAAGTTCCACCTGCTTCAATACTCCGGTAAACATCCTGGATCACTTCCCGGAACTTGCGGTTCTCTACCTGTTTGGTAAGTGTGCGCAAGCTCGTTAACAGCGATAACCCGGCGGCGATCATATTAGCCAGCTGTACATTGAACAAGATCAAGTCTTCGGTTTTAACCTTGGTAAAACGTTCGCCAAAGCTAAGCTTAAGCGCTGTCTTCTGTTCGGTAAT
>JAQTPL010000011.1 GCA_028712895.1 bacterium
GGTTAATCTGGCCCTGCTGTTGTATTTTATGAGATTAGAAAGCCAAGCCGGCTTTAAAGATAATTTTTGGAAAGCTATCCCTATGGCTTTTTATTACCAGTTAAGACATTTAGGCGGTCTTTGCGGCCGGATTGCCGGTTCATTGAAATACCGCGTGTTATATTTTTAACTGAAATAAGCAGAAAGACCTTGACAACCTGAAAATTTGTGTTATATTTTAATTGGCAACCCACATTTTATTACAAAGAGGTGCAGAACGGTAATTAGCCACGAGAAAATTACCGAGGAGACATACGTAATGAAGCCTCTTGGCTGGGACAACAACGCAGGGTACAGGCAAAAAAAGTTAGGTGAAATATTACTTGATGCATCAGTGATCGATGAAAGGCAATTGAAAACAGCCTTGACCAAACAACAGCGGTCAAGCAAAAAATTAGGAGAGATTTTAGTCAATCTCGGGTACACTAACGAAGAATTAGTTTTAAATGTATTAGGTAAGCAACTTGATTCTCCTTATATCCGGATAGATGAGACAGAACGGATCGACAATACCATTATTCACAGGATACCGGGAAACCTGGCTGAGCGCAATTTGATCTTACCGGTGAAGGTAGAAGATGATACGCTCTGGGTAGCAATGAGCGACCCGGCCAACCAGTTCCTGAAAAAGGTGCTGGCTCTTTTGACCGGGTATAATATTAAGTCCTATATTGCCAGTCCCAAGGAATTAAAGCAGACCATTGCCAGCTATTATTCCCGGGAAGGCAGGTTTGAAAAGAATGCCGAAAGTGTCCCGCAGTGTAGTTACTTCCTGCCGTTGAAACAATTAGGCTTTACCCCGCGGCAGTTGCAGGTTTTTGGCAAATACCTGGAAATGCAAAAGGGTTGCGTGCTGATCATTGGTTCTGAGGATAGCGGCAAAAAGACCACTGTATATGGCAGTCTCCGGCAGCTGAATTTTCCAGATAATGACATAGTTTCCATAGAAAGAAAGATGGACTATAAGCTGGATTGCGTGAACCAGCTGGAAATTTCAGGTACCAGTGACCAGGACATGAAAAAGATGATTGATAGTGTCAACCAGTTCAATCCTAATATCCTGGCGATAGAGAATATCCAGGGTGTAGAAAGCTGGAATGGCCTTGGCCGGATGGCGGAAAAGGGGAACCTGGTCATTGGGACGATCAATACAGACCAGAATATCGTTGATTTTCTTGCCACTTTCCAGGATAAAAGGACCACTCACTACTCAGTTATTGAAAACCTGACCCTGGTGGCTGAGCAAAAGTTGGTCAGGGCGGTCTGCCCTTACTGCCAGACACCTTATAATATTACCGGAAAAACAGCCAGGAAGATGGGCTTAAAGGTAAAAGGGGCTATGATTAATATATATAAAGGTAAAGGATGCAATGTCTGTGACCATACCGGTTATTATGGTTATACTGCTTGTTATGAACTACTGCCAATCAATAGTTCGATAAAGGACCTGATGATGCAAAATGCCAGCAAGGCAAAAATAAAAAAAGCGATACAAAAGGAAATGGATTATAGTTTTAATGATGTCCTGCAGGAAAAACTTTTGAAAGGGCAGGTTTCAGCTGAAGATTATCTCCAGGTAATGGGAAAGAATATCAATCAATTCAAGGAACTTAAGACGGTGATGGTCATGGATACCTTTTGGTCCTTGTTTGAAAAATCAGGCTCTATTAATGCCTATTTGGAGTACCGCAGGAAGAACTAATATTTTATCTGCTAGATATTTTTATAAAAAGAGCTTGACAAAACACTTTTTTGTGCTATTGTATGAGTAAGCATAAAACTCAATTGACAAATTAACCGAAAAGGCAAACTCGTCGCAAGACGGGGGCGCAAAGCCACGGGACCACTGGAATACCTATGTTCAAAAAGAGGTTAGCCGGGCTGCCGAGTTAAAGCAACATGTAACTCGGATTTTTGTTTTACCGGAGCACCCGGTAAATAAAAATAAAACAGCCACGAAAGTCACGGATGTGCTTTTGGGGCAAAAAAAATAAGGAGGAAGCACATGAAGAAATTGTTAGTGTTAGTAGTAACAGTATTAGCAATAGTCGGCTTAGCTTCTATGGCTTATGCTGATACGACTATCTTCGGAGATAGTCTTGCTTATGCCTTTGCCAATTGGCAGGGATCAAACCAGGATAATTATGGTACGACAACGACTCCCAATCTGCATTCGATCACTGAATCAGTAGTTACCTCGCCATGGTCCGGTGTTGGTGATCCTATAGGCAATACAGTGCTCAAGATTGATTTTGACATGAATACTGTTGCGGGTAATGCCAATGAATCCTGGAGCGGTCATTTAATGACTGCCCCTGGTGGAGTGAAATTATCCGGCGTTAGCAGGTATACTTTTAAAATTAGAGGGGACGCCGCAACCAGTGGAACTCCTCAAATTGATAAGCTAGTTTGCTCTGATGCCAATAGCAATCTGATCAATATTGTCAATCCAGGATATGCTGTTCCTGATTCTTCGGCCTGGGTAACCTTTACCACAGATGCTAACTTTTTTGCCGGGAAGAACATGAGCGGAGTACCTATTCCGTTTGGTGTTTATATGACTTCCAGCGCTAATGCCAGTGTAACCAATGGCACTCCAGGCTTACCGAATGGCAACAGGCACGTTATCTTCTACCTTGATGATGTCAAATTTTTGGGTGGCAGTTCCGGCTCGGTGTTAGTGACTATGATGACCGGCGTGATCGGCGTGCAGATCGAGGGTAATATTAATTTTGGCCAGGTCACAGCTGCGACAGCCCTTAATTCAGCAGATTTGATAGGGGATAAGTTCTTTACCGTTACTAATGTTGGAAACGCGACTATTAACTATGACGTAAACTTGTTTAATCCAGGCGGCTGGACTGCTGAAGATCCCGGCCATAGCTTAAGCACTCCGAATCTAGTGACTGAGCAAGATCGATATGCGCTTTATGGGTTATTCACACAGCAATTCACCATCGCTCCTGGGCTCGCGGATTATCAGGCTGATGATGCGATAACCACCGCTCCGCAAATGTCTGGAAGCAGCAAATACAGTTTCCCTGATGGTACTTCCCAGGGTGTAGGTATAAACGCAGGCGATATTAGGCAGCTCTATATTGGCTTATATACTCCTCTGCTGTCTTCAGTAAGTACGACTCAGCAGATCAGTATCGCCGTATCAGCAGTTACTCCGTAAGTATTATATTACAGGTGTGCGGGTGGTTTCACCCGCACACCTGGTTTGGTTCAAAACAAAAGGGGTAAAGGATGAAATTTATGAATACATTAATGAAGCAGCATACAAAAACTTTTAATGAAGTCTTAGCGACAGCTATTATTTCTTTGTTGATGTTTTTCTTTGTCTCTGCCGGATATGCGGCTTCTATGAGCGTAACCCCGCCAAAATTAACTTATACTGACATCAGGATCGGTAATACGTATACGCTTGAAGATATGAATCCTAATAATATCAAAATTAAATTCACCTACATTGGCAATGATAATGAACCCATGGAAGTTGAAGCTACACAGACTGGCATAACTGTACCGGCTGACTATGAAGTATTACCAGATACTAGCACAGTTACTATCAGCCCGAATAATTTTTTTATCAATAGTGGTGACAGCCAGGAAGTTTCAGTAAGTGTAAGTATTCCGCAAAATATAGACTACCTGGGGAAAAAGTTTGCTTTTGGCATCTGGGGTTATAGCAAAACCAGCTCTGGAAACGCCGCGGCCATTGCCACAGTTTACCTTGAAATAAATCCTTTATATGTCAACTATGGTATAGCCGGATATGAAGAGTTAACGACTATCGGTTTGATCGGCAATAAAGCGGTCATTGCCGCCAATATTGTCACTGCGAAGGGGACTCCATCTCCGGGCGTAAAACTTTATTACAGGAAAACCGAAGCCGATACTTGGGCTGCCCAAGATCCTGTAAACAGTAATCCTACTGCAAAAAGTGATGGCACCAAAGATTTTACTTTTGAAGTTGCCGCCAGCTCTATTACCACTGCTGGCTTCCAATATATTATAGAAACAAATGCAGGTGCGTCTTATGCCTACTCGCCTGTTCAGGAGAAACCTGCTGATTTCCAGGCTGCCAGTACCAAATATCATAGTGTAACTGTCTCCAGGCTGACTACCGGGCAAATTGCCACTACGGGCAGCACCCTGAGCGTGCCTGATGGCAATCCTCATGACGGCGCTGTTAAGATCGTCGCTCCGCGCGGCGCAGTGGCTACCAACCAAACGATAACTTTAGAGCAAATTGATGAAGTTAATGACGCTTCTTGCCCTAAGGCACCTGGTTTTGCCCTGGCTGAAAAACCGGCTATGATCTTTAAACTTCAGCCGGAAAACACAAGGTTTTTGAAAAATATCGATCTTACTTTACTCTATTTTGATATTGACGATAAGGATGGCCTAGTAGATAATTTATTTGACCAGGACGGGGCCCCGATAGAAGAAGCCAAGCTCAAGATGTTCTGGTGGGATGGATTTAAGTGGAGATTGGTCAACGGGGTTCAAACCCAAGACGTGGAAAAGAACACTATTACCGTCAAAACCAACCATTTTTCATACTATGCCCTAATCCCGGTCAATTCCCTAAGTCCTGAAGATTACCGGCCAGCCAAGAAGATAATTACTCCTAATGGCGATGGTATAAATGATGAAGCGGATTTCAGCGGCTTAGCTGAAGAGATCAAGATCTTCGATATTACCGGAAGAAAGATCCGGTCAGTATCTGCCGGCACAGGCGAATGGGATGGTAAAGATAATGACGGCAGTGTAGTTGAGAGCGGAGTCTATATTTACCAGTTTAAGGTCGAAGGTACTTTAGTTAGCGGCGTTATCGCCGTGGCGAAGTAAGGAGGGGATGACGATGAAGAGGAATTTGATACTTACTTTAACCGTAATAGCGATAGTTTTTCATATACAAGTTGCGCAAGCCGCATTTAAAGACTGTGGTTGGGGGACCAGACCTGCTGGCATGGGGGGAGCATTTGTTGGGGTAGCGAACGATAGTAATGCTCCCCTATGGAACCCGGCAGGTATCGCCCAGATGAAAAATGCCGAAACCAGTTTCATGTATTCCACTTATTATAATGGTTTGGATTTGAAGGCAGGTAGTGACAGTATCAGCCTGGGATTTAATTATCTCTCCTTTGTCTATCCCAAAAGCACGATTGGTGCTTTCGGAGTAAGCTGGGCCAATTTTACGGCCACGAATCTCTATAAAGAAGACACGTATACCTTTACCTATGCAAAAAAGATAAATGATTGGCTGCCTGAACTGCCACCGATCATTTATGTAGGTTTGAACCTGAAATCAATGGGGCATACTTATACGCTTGATGATTATGCTCAGAATGACCCGGTTTTTGTACAGGGAGGAACCTCCAAGAGCGCTTTTACCGTGGATCTTGGGGCTTTGGTAAAACCTTGGAACAGGCTGGCCATAGGCGTCGCGGCTAAGAACCTGACTCAACCGGATGTAGGATTGAAAGATGAAGATATAGTCCCGATGGAGTTAAAAGTGGGTGCAGCGTACCGTTATACCCTCATTACTCCGGCTGTTGATCTGACTATGCGTGATGGTGTCACCACCATGCACATGGGAGTAGAAAGCTACTTGATGAATAAAGCGCTGGGATTAAGAGCTGGCTGGAATTCCACTGAACTGACCTTTGGCTTCTCTTTTAACGGTATCCGTTCCAAAAACTTTGGTCTTAACCTTGATTATTCCTTTATTATGCCGCTGGAGATAGAAGATTCATCCGGTAGCCACAGGATATCAATGGGTGTATGGTTCTAAAAGTAGTTACCAATATTAAATACTAAAGGAGACCTGAATCAAGGTCTCCTTATTTTTTAGGAGGGAATATGCCTAAGATTAAAACGCTGCTATTAACAGGATATATTGTCCTGTCTGCCGGCCTAGTGCAGGCTACAGGCTTGACGGCGAATTTTGGTGATGTTTTGTTCGAGAACCTGAAGATAGGACAGTCGTTTAGCGCTCGCGATAAAGCTAATCTGCCATATGTGGTGACTAATTCCGGGACTAAAGATATTGACATCGTGATCGAGGTCATACCGCCTTTGCCTAAGAATCTAAAACCAGGATATGAACCGATCCCGGATCCGCGCTGGATTACCTTGGGCAAGAGATCCGGGACCTTAAAACCAAAAGGGCAAGTCTTAACTGATTTTGTCTTTAATATTCCTAATGATGAGAAGTTAATGGGCAGGAAATTCCAGGCAGTGCTTTATCCTTACACCTATGATGGGATCCTGAAGATAGGGGTTAACAGCAATGTCTATTTCACTATTGATAAAGAAAAAGGGCCTTATCCGATATACTTGAATCCAAAAGATTTCAAAGATAAGCAATCCTTTGAGGTGGATCCTCAGGATATATATGTGCAGGATGTTCCTTTAGGGGAAAAAGTCGATCTGGAAAAAAAGTACGGGTTGGTTTTGAAAATAACCAACTCTACGGATCTGCAGTGTAAGTATTATATGAATACCATAAAAGTAAAAGACGAGCTTTCCGCTGCCACGCTCAAAGAAGGATATTTGGACACACCTGACCCGAATATATTATCCTTTGACTCTATAGAATTAGTGGTGAATCCTAAGGAAACAAAGAAAATGAAGCTCTATCTCCAATTCCCTAAAGATAAACAATATGCGGGCAAGAAATACATGTTCCTGGTACCAGTGGTCCTGGGATACCAGGAAGTGCCAGTGATCCGTTATGTTTATCTTTATGTCACTACGAAGAAATAATGTTGCGTATATGTTAATATGGTGGTATATATATAGGCAAGACTACTTGTTGAGCCATGGTAAAGAGAGGGGAAATGAAAAAAAAGATACTAAAGACATTTGGATTGTTTTTGTTGGCCCTCAGTTATGCCGGTGGCGCCTGGTCAGCGGCTTTAACGGTTAATTATGCGGATATTGTCCTGGAAAACCTGCAGCCGGGAGTCCCGGCCAGCCTGTTACAGAGGGCCGGGAGCGCACTTGGCGTCAATAATACTGGTTCGCTGGGCGATAATATCTATTTTGAAATATTGATCCCTAACAAGAGCCAGCTCGCAGCTGGATACGAACCTATTCCTAATGTCAGCTGGCTTAAACCTGAACGCATCAGTTTTTGGGTTAAGGCTAACGAGACTGAAAATCTTGACTTGATCGTGTATGCGCCCTATGATCCAAAATTATTTGGCAGGAAATATCAGGCTATCCTGATGGTCTATACCCTGGCCGGTGCAGGAGTGATGCAGGACAGCATAAAAACCAGAGTATTTCTTAATTTTAGCAGTGAGCCATATGGTCGTGAAGCCCTGAATAAAAAAGTCCGTGATGACCAGACCAATGACAAGATTGTCATGATCTACCCTAAAATGACCTCAATTAGCAAAGTGAGCTTGAAGCGGAAGCTGGATTTTTCCAGGATGGTTGTTACCAATAATAGTAACGAAAAAATAACTCTTGCCTTATACGCCGTAGGCTTGGCCAATGCTCCGGCTTTAGCCAGGTTAATAAGTTTTAAAAATCCGGTCATTGAACTAAATAACAAAGAATCAAAAAGCATAGATCTATCCATAGATTTACCCTTATTAAAACTTAAAAAAGACCGGCCTATCTTGATCTTAATCGGCGCTAAGGATACGGCAAATCCTCCTAAAATAGGGCAATTTGGCCTCTTAATAGTGCAGTTCAACTAAGAATAAATAGCGGTTGACAAGAGCGGTTTTTATGCTATATTTATAATATCCAGAAGCTACGGACTTCGGTTACATGGCTATACACATATGGCTTCTGTAGCCTATTTTATTTTAATGGAGCAACAGCATAATGTCGTTTGCAAAAAACATGAAAATTGTCCTGGCCTTCGCCATTATATCCTTGCTTGTATACCCAGCATCGAGGATTTGGGCAGAGGGCACAATTTATACCTTTTCCGAGAGTTTTGACACCACAAACCATCGGGGTGCCGGAACTACTGCTGACTGGAACAGCGCGGACGGAGTGCTACAGTTGCCTGCCAACTCTGATCCCGCCAGTAATACCAAGCAGATCAATGACAGTGTCACTGTAATGGGTAACTATCTTTATTATGCCTGGATCGATTTCCGCGGCGGTATCGGTAGTAATAGCGGTCACATCTACCTGCAGAGATATGATAAGTCCGGGGCTAATCCTTTAGCCGCGGATGTACTGGTAGATCATGGTTCTGCTAGCTCTTATATAAGTGATGGCTTTTTTGGCACGTATGTCAAAATGATCAATGACGGTACCTATGTCTATGTTTATTGGACTAAAAGCAATACCTTATACTTACAGAAATTTAATGCCAATGCTGAACGTCAATGGAGCGGGGATCTGCAGGTAAATGCAACTGTGGCGGTCAATAGTTATAACTATGGGTATTACACCGGTCTGGTCAACAGTGATGGCTCTTTATCGTTCTTCTGGAATAGCGGTACTGGCGTATATCTGCAGAAAGTGAATCCTGATGGTCCTGGAGTTCTGAATGGAAGTGCTGTACAGCTATTAGGCTCAATTACTAATTCGGTTTATGTAAATCTAACTACTGCCAGCCGTGATAGTGATGATAATTATTTCCTGATCTATTCCAGCTACAATAGTACAAATACAAACAAGGAACTTTTCTTAGAGAAATATGATTCCAGCGGAACAGAGGTTTGGTTGGATCGTGTGCTCATTGCTTCGGTAAAAACTATTTACGGGGCTGATATAGCTACTGATGCTGCAGGTACTAGTTACATCGTCTGGGACCAGATGACTGCTTCTAGTGGCCTGGACGTCTATATTGCCGCAGTCAATACCAACGGAGCTCCTATGAGCGGGTGGACCGCGAAAAAAGTCTATACTACCACCAGTTATAATAACCATAATCCCAAGGTTCATCTTGATTCAAATAATGCACCTGTAGTAATTTGGGAAGATGCCCGGACTAGTGGCAAGCTGGATGTATACGCCCAGCGCTATAATAATAGTGGTACGGCACAATGGGCGGCAACTGGGATAAAAGTGAATAGAGGAGATAATCCTTCGTTTAATGCTGGGTACTATACTGGTTATAATTCAAATTTTGTCATAGATACAGATAACAGTTTGTATGTTACTTGGTATGCTTACCGTAATGCTGATTATGATACGTATGGGCAAAAAGTCACGGCAGCTGGTGTAAATAATGCCAGTGATTGGACCATTACCCAAACCGAGGCTGGCGGGGGATATGCTTTATCAGCAGAAGCTGTGTCTAATGATGTGCTCTATCCGGATAATCCTACCAGTCCGATACTTTCGGCTAAGGTTTACTGTAATTATTATTCCAAGGGACAAACCATTCAATTATCTTTGTCTAATGACGGGATAACGTGGCAAAGCGCGAGCCTTAATGGTACCAGTCTCTCTTTCAGTAATACTAATGGTAAAAGTCTCTACTGGAAAGCAGTGATATCTACAACTGATCTTTTTGTCACCCCGGTCATATACGATGTGTTGATTGAGTATACCATGACCGGGGAAGGTATCTCTTACCATAAGCAATTATATATTTATGATGACTACTGGCATTATCCGGCCAGCGGTTGGATGAACTATAGTGCTATGGTCATGGATTCATATAGTCATGATAATCCGGCTACTGGATCCTCCTGTGTGAAGATCACCTATGATCCGGCCAAAGCAGATTGGGCAGGATTCTATGCCCAAGCCAGCGCGCAATGGGGCGGACAAGGCCTCGATATGAGTAATTATTCGGCTATGCTGATCAGGGCCAGGGCAGGCGATAGTAACGCTAGCGCCATTCAAGTCCAATTTGGCGTTGGCGGCGATTCCGGGGATACGTGTAATGTTAAGACTAACTTTATGGTACTAACTAATGAATGGCAGACGTATGCTATTGACCTGACTAATAAGAATTTGACTAACATTAACGGATTGCTTTTAGTGGTAATGAGGCCGGCTGTGAACATTGACCCGTCATTTTATATCGATGATATCAAGTTCATCGGGCCAGGCCCGGCGGCTATCACCGACTTGAATACTACGCTCGGCAGCACTCCAGGCAGTGTCAACCTTACCTGGACAGCTCCAGCCGGAGATTATATCAATAATGGCTATGTTGTAAGATTTGCAGACAATTATGATTTTAATAATGCTACTGTCTACGGCCAATCCTGGATCCCAGGCACTCCCGGGACTCCGGAGTCACATGCCGTGGCTGGCTTGATCCCGGGGCAGGGATATTATTTTGCTGTCCAGACTATGGATGATCATGGGAATCTGTCAGGCCTGTCTAATGTAGTATTTGTTATTGCCAGAACTGCGGGCATTGGCATTACCGTAGAAGGGACTATTGATTTAGGTTTAATGATGTCCGGTGAAACTAAAATTGGTACTGAACCGATCATTGTTACCAACATCGGCGGTGAGCCGGTAACTTTGACTTTAAATTTAGAGGATCCTCCAGGATGGCAAGCCGCACCGACTCCTGGGATGAATCAATATGCATTGCTTGGGGCTTTTGGCAGCACCAGCGGCGCGGTTATTTGGAATGTTAATAATCATTTACTGACAGCCCATGGCATTAAATGCACTAATGCTATATATGCGGGAGACCAAAATGGGGTAGGCGTGGCGGTGAATGCCCAGAGAAAGCTGTGGCTTAGGCTTACCACTCCCTTAGGTATAGATGTAGGGACAGAAAAACAAATTATTACCATTAGTGTGACTGCCGGGACCGCAAATTAACGAAAAAACCTGAAGAATTGGCTGGTCGCGCAAAAACCTTTGTTCCCATGATAAGGTTTTTTTTGATTTAATAATAAAGCTTGACTTTAAAGGATATTTTGGCTATACTTATAATCTCATTTTTAATTGAGGAAAACGCATTGAAAGGCGGACAAGAAGGAAATGAAGACCACGATCGTAAACAAAGATGACATCAAGAAAAAATGGTATCTTATTGATGCTGAAGGCAAAGTCCTGGGGCGCGTAGCTTCAGAAGTTGCCGCTCTTTTGCGCGGCAAAGGCAAGCCCGAATTTTCCCCACACCAGGATCTGGGGGATGGGGTAGTGATCATTAATGCGGAGAAAGTTATCCTGACCGGCAAAAAGCTTACCCAAAAATTTGATTTCCGTTATTCAGGCTATCCCGGGGGGCAAACCCTGACTCCATACAGTATCCTGATGAAAAAAAATCCGGAAAAAGCCATGACCATGGCGGTTAAAGGCATGCTTCCGCCGAACAAATTACGGGATAAAATGATCAAGAGATTAAAAGTGGTTAAAGGGGCGACAGTCCCGGCAAATTACCAAAATAGCGAAAAATACGAGATGAGAGGTTAGGTACATGGCAGAGACGATTCAAACCGTAGGCAGGAGAAAAAATTCCATTGCCCGCGCCGCCTTGGTTGGCGGACAGGGTCTGGTGACTATTAACGGCAAACCAATGGATGAGTATTTTCAGAAAGAAGAAACCTTGATCGCGATCGTGATGGAGCCGCTCAAAGTTATCAAAGCAGCGACTCAATACGATATCAGCATACAGGTTTACGGCGGGGGCACGGTGGGACAGGCTGGAGCCGTCAGGCACAGTATTGCCAGGGCCTTGGACAAGATCGATCCCAGTAATCATGGAGCCTTAAAAAAAGCCGGATTCTTAACCCGCGATCCCAGAGTGGTCGAACGGAAAAAACCGGGCCGGCCAAAAGCCAGGAAAAGATTCCAGTTCTCTAAGAGATAATTTAATACGGCGTATAGCGGATAGCGTATGGCGTATAGAAAAACATAAAACCCTGTTGATAAAATCAACAGGGTTTTTTAATTTTAATTACAATTTACCATAAGCTATATGCTATCTGCGCCCTATTTTATGTTGTAGCTTTTGAGAACTTTTAAAGTTTTCTTGGTCTCATATTTTATTTGGCCAATGCCGGGGGCGTACCAGCCATACTCATCACTTGGTTCATTATCGCGCACTTGATGGATATAGATTTTCACGCACTTGAAGGTTCCGGCTGGTACGGTTATTTCTTCATCAGTAGATAATATCTCACAATGCATTTTGATATTTTTATTGATCCAGGCGATCTTTAATTTGCCTTCCCAGTCCCATTTTGCGTCTTTAGCCAAAGGGAACATCATGATCGGGATTGCCGGGGTGAAAACCGAGTTTGCTTCAGGAGTAAAAGATTTACTCGCTGCGATCTTTTTCCAGAAGACGCCTTTCTCATTCCTGAGCACATAAGCCCGGACCGTGCCCCGTTTGTCCTTCTGTTTCAGGATACTGCATATTACTTGGTCATATGTTTCCGGCGGGTCGATAGTAGCTGTTTGCTCAAATACGGCATTTTTATTTTCCAGGTCTGTGATCTCATAAACCCATTGGCTGCCTGGTGACAGGGGATAATAATCACTTTTTTCCGCGGTCCAGGCCGCAGAGCTAAGAGCCAAGAGAGCCAGGGTCAAGAGACATTTTATTACAGTCATGAGAATCTCCTTATGCTGATTTATATGGATAAGGTAGCATATCTTAAACGCTGTTTCAAGCTAAATTAAAATCTTTACAAAGGTAGTTTTTTAGACTATAATCATAAAATATGATCGTTAGATAGAAACTCAACGTAATAGCGGAGGATGTTCATGGTTAATGTAGGCGTGGTTGGAGCGAAGGGTTTTGCCGGTGAAGAATTGATCAAGTTGCTCCTTAAACACCCCCAGGTAAAGATCGCTGCTTTGGCTGATAAAATGGACGGGATATCCCAGGATATCACCGTTATTTACCCGTATTTGGCTGGCCAGATAGATCTGCCTTGTGAAGAATTGGATGTCGAACAAGTCGCTAAAAAATGTGACCTGGTATTCCTGGCCCTGCCCCATAAGGTCAGCCAGGGAATAGCTGCTGATTTTATTAAAGCCGGGAAAAAGGTTATTGACCTCAGCGCTGATTTCCGGATCAAGGATGCAAAAATATATGAACAATGGTATGAAACGAAACACCTGTACCCTGAGCTGCTGGCTGAAGCTGTTTACGGATTACCAGAGTTATACCGGGAAAAAATAAAAAAAGCCAGGCTGATCGCTAATCCTGGCTGCTATCCTACCAGCATTATCCTGGGGACGGCGCCATTGGTTCGGGAACGCCTGGCTGGGACTGAATATATACTGGCTGACAGCAAAAGCGGTGTAAGCGGCGCCGGCCGCGCCTTTGTCCAGAATTTTCAAGCGGCTGCAGAGAGAAGCGAGAACCTTAAAGCTTACAGTATCGGTATCCACCGCCATACTCCGGAAATAGAGCAGGAGCTATCCTATCTGGCCGGCAAAGAGACCATGATCCTTTTTACACCACATTTAATCCCGATCATGCGAGGCATTCTCTCGGCCATTTATATCATGCCCAACAGTAATTTCAATACCAAGGAACTGTTGGAGATTTATAGGGAATTTTATGACAAGGAACCCTTTGTGCGTATCCTGCCGGAAGGCAAATTCCCGGAGACCAATGAAGTAGTCAATACGAACTATTGCAATATAGGGGTCAAAGCTGATGAACGGACGAAACGGATCATTATTGTCAGTGCCATTGACAATCTGATCAAGGGAGCCAGCGGCCAGGCTATACAAAACTTGAATATTATGTGCGGGTTTGATGAAAAAGCAGGCCTGGTATGAATCATGACCAGGTAAAATTACCAAAAGGGTTTATCCTGACCGGCGTGGTTGCCGGTATCGCCAGGAAAAAAGGGAAACGTGATGTGGGAATGATCTATACCCCGCAGCCATGTGTTGCTGCTGCCATGTTTACGACTAACCAGGTGAAAGCAGCCCCGGTATTATTGAGCCAGCGGCACATAGCTAAAGGCCTGGTGCAAGCCGTAGTAGTAAACAGCGGAAATGCTAATGCCTGTACCGGTAAAGCAGGCATTAATACGGCCTGGGAATCAGCCAAGATGGTAGCAGCCGGATTACAAGTAAAACCAGAACAAGTGATCGTGGCCTCTACCGGCGTCATCGGCGTCCCTTTACCATTTGCTAAACTTAAAAATGGCATCTTGCAGGCTATTGAAAAGATTAAACTGCCATCCGCCATCCGCCATCCGCTGACTGATTTTAGCCAATCCATCATGACTACTGATACTGTTCCCAAGATCGTTTCCGTTAACGTTAATATTGGCGGGACAAAAGCCGTGATCACTGGCGTAGCCAAAGGATCTGGCATGATCCATCCTAATATGGCTACCATGCTGGTCTTTATCATGACTGATGCGGCGGTGGAAAAAGATTTTCTCCATAAAGCGTTAAAAGACAGTGTTGAGCCAACTTTTAATATGTTGACCGTTGATGGCGATACCAGCACGAATGATATGGTCATGGTCCTGGCCAGCGGTCAGGCTGGCAATAAAATGGTCACTGGTAAAAGCCGGGAGAGTAAAATATTTTCCCAGAAGCTGCTGCAGGTTTGCCGGGAATTGACCATCATGATTGCCCGGGATGGCGAAGGCGCGACTAAACTGGTCGAGGTTGAGGTTAGCGGAGCCAGGGATTTTGCCGCAGCCAAGCAGGTAGCCATGTCTATTGCTAAATCAAGCCTGGTCAAGACAGCTATTTTTGGCAATGATCCTAACTGGGGCAGGATCATCGCTGCTGTCGGATACAGTGGCGAAAATATTAACCCTGAACGGGTAGATATTACCCTTGTGTCCGGGGCCAGGAAGATCCAAATGTGCCGCAACGGCATCGATCCTGGCTTTTCCGAGGCCCAGGCTAAGCAATTATTGCACAACAAGGAATTGAAGCTGCTTATCAACCTGAAACAGGGGTCAGCCAGCGCAACCGTATATACCTGCGATTTTACTCACGGCTATATTGATATCAACGCCAGTTATAGAACATAGGCTGATCAAATGAAAATAGTCAAAATAGATCCTGCCAGGATTAACCAATCTTTCATTGCTAAAGCTGTCCAGAAGATAAAAAAAGGTGGGGTGGTGATATTGCCCACTGATACCGTGTATGGGATTGGCTGCCTGGCAGATAGCCTGAAAGGCATTAGGCGTATTTATCGTATTAAAAAAAGGAATAAGAAAAAACCGTTACCTATATTGATAGGCTCGTTGCGCCAGATAACAGGTCTGCGACTGATCCTGACTCGGGAAACTAAAATATTAATAAAAAATTATTGGCCCGGGCCAGTAACCCTGATCGTGCCTACTACTGCCGGTGGATCAGTTGGCCTGAGAATGCCGCAACATCCCGTAGCTTTAGCCTTGTTGAAGAAAGCCGGGCCCATGGCTGTAACCAGCGTTAATTTCAGCGGCAAGGCTAGCGCCAGGAAGGTAGCAGAAATACCAGCTAAAATTGTTCTGGCTGCAGATTTTATCATTGATAGCGGTACTTGTCCATTAGCTATTGAATCAACAGTAGTTGATATGACTGGCCGGCAAATAAGAATCCTGCGGCACGGATATATCAGCCAGAAAGAGATCATGAAGGCTATAAAAGATGTATAAAAAAATATTATTTGTTTGTACCGGCAATGTCTGTCGTAGTGCCATGGCTGAAGCCATGTGCAAGAAAATGCTCAAGAACTTAGGCTTAAAAGGCATAAAAGTATGGTCCCGGGGGCTGGCTGGATCTAGAATGCTCAGAGTCCCTGATGAAGTAGTGCAATTAATGGCTGAAGAGAGCTGCCGCCTGGATCTAGACATCCATGTTTCTGCCCCATTGACAGTCAGGGACCTGTCCCGGGCCGATTTAGTCCTGGTTATGGAAGATTATCATAAAGAGAAAATTGTCGCTGATTTTCCGGCTGTTGCGGACAAGGTTTTCCTGTTAAAACAGTTTGCCGGAGCTGGTGACGGTGATGTTGAAGACCCGATCGGGATGGAAGAAAAAGATTATCGCGCCTGCAAAGATGAAATTAAAGGTTATTTGCAAACTCTGATAATAAAACTACAGGAACAAAGGAGTTAACCATGTCCTACGTTAAAAAAATCGATCCAGAGCTTTATGACGCTATACTAAAAGAAACTGAGCGGGAAGCTTATACCCTGGAGCTGATTCCCAGCGAAAACATTGTCAGTGAAGCTGTCTTGGAAGCGCAAGGCGGAGTAATGACCAATAAGTATGCTGAAGGCTATCCTGGGAAGCGGTATTATGGCGGCTGCGACTATGTCGATGTGGCGGAAAAGCTGGCCCAGGAAAGAGCCAAACAGCTCTTTGGCTGCGAACATGTGAATGTCCAGCCGCATTGTGGTACTTCGGCTAACTTAGCTGTTTATCTTACGGTCCTTAACATCGGTGATACGATCATGGGCATGGATCTGTCTTGCGGCGGACATCTGTCACATGGGCATCCCCTTAATTTTAGCGGGAAATTCTATAAGATCGTGCCCTATGGGGTCACCACAGATACTGAAACCATAGATTATGACCAGATGAGGAAACTAGCCCTGGAGCATAAACCAAAAATCATTGTTACCGGCGCCAGCGCCTATTCCAGGACCATAGATTTCAAAAGAGTAAAAGAGATCGCTGATGAAGTGGGAGCCTACCATATGGCTGATATTGCCCATATCGCCGGACTGGTAGCTGCCAGCCTGCACCCATCCCCGGTTCCGTACGCTGATTTTGTCACCACGACTACTCATAAAACTCTGCGCGGGCCGCGGGGCGGTATGGTCATGTGCAAAGAAAAGTTTGCCAAGGACCTGGACCGGATAGTCTTTCCGGGAATTCAGGGTGGCCCCTTGATGCATGTCATTGCGGCCAAAGCCGTAGCTTTTAAAGAAGCTCTGGGAGATGGTTTTAAAACTTATCAGAAGCAGATCGTGGCCAATGCCCAGGAACTGGCTAAAGCCCTGCAAAATGAAGGATTCAGGATCGTCAGCGGCGGGACAGACAATCACCTCATGCTGGTAGACCTGCGTTCTAAAAAAACTACCGGCAAGATCGGCCAGGAAGCTTTAGACAAAGCCGGTATTACCGTTAATAAAAATACTATTCCGTATGATCCGGAAAAACCTTTCATTGCCAGCGGTATCAGGGTGGGCACCCCGTCTATCACCTCTCGGGGTATGAAAGAAAAGGAAATGACCCAGATAGCCAAATGGATAAACCAGGCGCTCTTTGCTCATGATAATGATGCTGTGCTAGCCAAGATTAAAGCTGACGTTAAGCAACTATGCCTGAAGTTTCCTATTTACGGAGAGAGACTCGGTGATCGGTAAACGGATACGAAACCCGAAAAGAAAGATTTTATCGGGCCTCGTTACCGTACACCGTATAACGAGATAAAGAGGTAACTATTGAACGCGAAGATGGGTTCGATCATTTATGCTGTTTTTTTTATTGCCCTGGCTTTAAGCTGGCTGATCACGCCTTATATTATCCGCCTAGCTACCCGGCTAAACGTAATGGACAACCCTGAGCACAGAAAAATACACAAAACGCCTATTCCCCGCTGGGGCGGCTTAGGAATATTTATCGCTTTTACTTTGGCCGTGCTATTGTGCTGGCTTATTTTCCCTTATTTCAGGCGCTTGGCCCTTTTTGCCACCTCGAAATTCTCGATGAGCTCACAAATAATCGGCATCCTGGTAGGCGGGGCTATCCTGATCATTATTGGTACTATAGATGATAAGTATGGATTGCCGGCGATAGCGAAATTATTCGGTCAAATACTGGTAGTCCTAGTCCTGATCAATTACGGGATCAAGATCAACGGTTTTGCTGTGCCTTTTTTTGATTTTTTGCCTTTCAAGTCTATCCTGATTACCCAACTGGTGACTGTATCCTGGTTCTTGCTGTTTATTAATAGTGTAAACTTCAGTGATGGCTTGGATGGATTAGCGTGCGGCATTGTCGCTATTTCCTCTTTCACCTTTCTGGCGATATCAGTGCTGATGTGGGGCAGCCAGAAAATCCTGGTAGTACAGAACCTGAAACTTGCCGCGATCCTTTCGGCTGCTCTAGCCGGGTCCTGCCTCGGTTTTTTGCGCTACAATTTCTTCCCGGCAAAAATATTTATGGGTGATACCGGCAGTATGTTCCTGGGATTTATGTTGGCAGTTATTACGGTTATTGGTACGTTAAAGACCACTGCGGTCATTGCCTTGTTTATCCCAATGCTGGCTTTGGGACTGCCGCTGATAGATATTAGCCTGACTGTCTGGCGGCGCTGGCATAGTAAGGCTCCGATGTTTACTTCTGACCGGCAGCATTTGCATCATCGGCTCCTGGGCAAGGGGTGGACCCAGCGCGAAATAGTGTTGTTAAGTTATGTCTTGAGCGGGATACTGGGTATTTTTGCCATACTCTTGACCATCTATAAAGGAGTGACCCATTGATCAAAGTCATAGCTGTGTTCGGCACCAGGCCGGAAGCTATTAAAATGGCCCCTGTCATTCATCAACTTAAAATGCAAAAATCAAAATTCAAAACTGTGGTCTGTGTTACGGCACAGCACCGGCAGATGCTGGACCAGGTATTGAAAATATTCCGCCTTAAATGTGACTATGACCTGAACATCATGCAAAAGGCCCAGAGTCTTTACCAGATCACCACCAATGGATTGCTGAAACTAGAAGAGATCTTTAAGAAAGAAAAACCGCATATCGTACTAGTACATGGAGATACGACAACCACCCTGGTGGCGGCGCTGGCCGCATTCTATGAAAAGATCCCGGTAGGGCATGTTGAAGCAGGCTTGCGTTCTTTTGATAAATTCAATCCCTTTCCTGAAGAAATAAACCGGCGTATAGCTGATGTACTGGCTGACCTTTACTTTGCGCCGACCCCGCTGAGCGCCCGGAACCTGAAAAGAGAAGGGATCCTGGATAAAAATATTTATGTTACCGGCAATACCGTGATTGACGCGCTATTAATGGCCCTCAAAGCTCCCTACCAGGCAAAAAGCAGGCAGCTTAAGTCCCTGGCTGCCGGGAAAAAAATCATCCTGGTAACCGTGCACCGGCGCGAGAACTGGGGGACGCCGCTAAAAAATATCTGTACTGCCTTGGCCCAGATCGCGGACCGTTACCCTGATGTGCAGATCATCTACCCGGTGCATCTCAATCCGCAGGTCAAGAATGTTGTTTACGCCGGTTTGACCGGCCGGGCAAATATATTGCTCTGCGAGCCGCTGGATTATCTTGATTTTGTGCACGTCATGAAGAGATCATATATGGTGGTGACTGATTCCGGCGGTTTACAGGAAGAAGCGCCGTCCCTGGGCAAACCAGTGCTGGTCTTGCGTCAGGTAACAGAACGGCCGGAAGCAGTGAAAGCCGGGACAGTGAGAGTAATTGGCACTGCTACCAAAGCCATATACCAGGAAATATCCAGACTGCTCTCTTCTAAACCTGCCTATCAGAAAATGGCCAATGCCGTCAACCCATACGGGGATGGCCGGGCTAGTGAACGGATCGCTAAAGCTATCCTGCAGTATTTTCATAATAAATAGGATCACACTCGATGAAAAAGATACTCATTATTTCTATACTACTATTTGCCGGCTGTATTTCCGTGGTTGATGTTGGCCCGCCAGGTACACAGCCAGTTAAGCCTTTGCCCAAGACGGCCGGAGGATTGCCGTTCTTGAGCCAGGCCATATTTGTCAATACGAATACTTTTTCCTGGTCTGACCTGCAAGGCAAGAAAATACTGATCGCTTTTTTTGATTTTAATAATAATGATGAAAACCAGCTGATCCCGTCATTGAATAATTGGTACAGGCAATATAACCGGCGTAATGTGGAAATAGTGGGCATTCATGTCCCGGCTGAAAGGGAATTTTTTTCACTGGCAAAATTGCGCAAGACTATCGCCGCCAAGCGGATAAAATTCCCGGTCATCGTGGATAGCGATCATCTGATCTGGGCCGGTTTAGAGAGGTATGACCTGGTACGGGTTGATGCCCTGGGATTTATCCAGCAAAAATATGCCGAGCCCATTGATCCCTTGCAAGTAACCGCCGACCTGGAAAACCAGGTGAAACAAGAACGGGGTGCCGCGGCTATTCTTGAACCGGATATCCTGTGCGGTGCGGAAAAGGGCAAGATCGGCAATAGCGCTGATATGCATGCCTATGTTCCCTTTACATTTACGCAGGCCGGCAATATTCCTGTAGCCGGAGTAACTTATTTGAATGGGGTATGGACTGCCCGGCAGAAAAGCTATTTCTATGAAGGTCCTGCCGGGGAATCATCTATAGCGTTCCGGTTCTACTCGCCAAACGTCAGTATCCTGGCCCAAAGAGGCAGGGTAAAAGTTATCCTGGATGACCGGCCAATCTCCCCATCTTACCAGGGAGAAGATATAATTACAGATGGATCTGGGAATACCTACGTTCAAGTCAGCGCTAAGCGGTTATATAATGTGGCCAGGGATCTACCCTGGCCAGCTACTCCTTATACCATTAAATTATATCCCGAGGGAGAATTTGAAATTTTCAGGATCCTGTTCCCTATAGGAGACAATTGGAAGTTACAATAAATGGGCACAAAAAAAAGCCGGGAAATAATAAATATTGAAAAGGCTTCCTTTACCTATCGTAGTGCTCTTGCTCCAGCTTTAAAAAAAATTGCCTTTAAGGTCAAACCAGGTGAAGTTATCGGCATAATGGGGCCGACCGGAGCTGGCAAGTCTACGCTGGGCCTGCTGCTTAATGGCATTATTCCTCATTTTGTGCCTGGTATTTTAACAGGCCAGGTTTTGATCGACGGCAAAGACACAGCTAAATTAGAGCCGCGTGAACTGGCTGGCACGGTCGGAGTGGTATTCCAGGATTTTGAAACACAATTATTTACGACCAGCGTGGAACTGGAAGTGGCTTTTGGCCCGGAGAATCTATGCCTGCCGGTAGATACCATTAGAAAGAGGGTCCATGATTACCTTGATCTTGTTGGTCTTCCTGGCCAGGAAAAAAAGGAACCGGCAAATCTTTCCGGCGGGGAGAAACAGCGTTTAGCCATCGCCTCTATATTAGCGATGGAGCCAGCAGTCTTATATCTGGATGAGCCAACTACTGACCTGGATCCAGCCGGCAAAAAAGAAATACTTTCCCTGATCCGGATCCTGCAGAAGAAAAGGAATACGACCTTGCTGCTCGTGGAGCACGAAACTGAACAAATTCTTGCCTGCGATCAAGTCATCATTCTAAAGGCAGGTGAAGTCATTACCTCTGGTCCAGCCAGGGAAGTCCTTTGCCAGAACCAGGCTGTAGAGCAGCTTGGTATTAAGCCATTACAAGTCAGTGAAGTATTTGCCGATGTGCCTGAGCTCGAGAGGCCGTTAACTCTGGCAGAAGGAATAGGGTATTTAAAACAGCAAAAGTATTATTGCGACGAGAATAAATACAGGAGTTTCATTCAGCATGATCAGCGGGAGTATGGCCCGGTATTAATAGAACTGGAAAAGGTTGGTTTCAGCTATGGTGATGTTCCGGCTTTAACTGATATAAATTTTTCGGTCAGGAAGGGTGAGTTTATCGCTATCCTGGGACAGAATGGCAGCAGCAAAACTACCCTGCTCAAACAGTTGAACGGGTTACTAGCGCCAGGACAGGGGATAGTGCGGATCAACGGCCGGGACACAAAAAAACATCATCCTGTTACTTTCAGCAGTGAAGTGGGGTATGTTTTCCAGAATCCAGACCATCAGATAATCATGGAAACAGTGTATGATGATGTAGCCTTTGGCCTGCGCTTTAATAAAGTGCCGGAAACTGATGTACAAAAGAGAGTTCAGGAAACATTAGCAGCAGTAGGATTAACTGGCCTGGAAAAGCATGATCCATTTACTTTAACCAAAGGGCAGCGGCAGCAGGTAGCAGTAGCGGCAGTCTTGGCTAACCGTCCGGATATCCTGGTTTTTGATGAGCCGACTACCGGGTTGGACTACCAGGAATTGCGCCGCCTGATGGAGTTGATCAATAAACTCAACCAGGCAGGACACACTATTATCATGGTTACCCATTGTATGTGGATCGCTGCTGAATATGCCCAGCGGGTGGTGATTATGGACCACGGACAGATAGTAGTGGATGGCCCGACCAGGGAAATATTTACTCAGGCTGATACATTGCAAGCCTGTCAATTGGCACTGCCGCCGGTGACGCTTTTAGCCCAGCAATTAGGCAAGACTGTACTTTCTGTGGTTGAGTTCAAGGAATGCTTCAGTAGAGGCAATGCCACATGACAAATTCTACCGTTCCTGCGGAATTTATTCTAAATTTAGCATAAGCGAAGCGGTGTAATTTAGAATTTAGCATTTGCTTTTTCAAAAAAAAGGGGGTATAATATAATGGTTGAAGAAAAGAAACCAGCTGAAAACCAGCTGCAGGTAGAATTAGACGATCAAACTGCCCAGGGTGCTTATAGCAACCTGGCTTTAATCACTCATAACGAGACTGAATTTGTGTTGGACTTCATATTTGTCCAGCCGCAACAACCCAAAGCTAAGGTAAGAGCCAGGGTAATTTCCTCCCCGGCCCATATCAGACGGTTCCTGGATGCGCTGACAGATAACATAAAGAAATATGAGCAGAAATTCGGCGAAATAAAACCCATGGTTACACCTGATGACCGTAGCCGGATGATACACTAAGCAGTCAACGCGAAATACAGTATTAGGGCGAAGGTTGTAGAAGTAGGTATGGAAGTAGGTCTGAAGTTTATGGTTTAGTCTAACGCCTATAGACTTAAGACTAAACTTACTTCCAAAACTTACACCTACTAACTGTTCATTATTAAAAGGAGGTTTACATGAAAAAACTATTACTTTTGACGGGTTTAACAATATTACTTATGGCACAGGTTGTATTGGCGGCGCCTACGGAGCAAGGCGTGTTGGACCTGCTTGACGTCATTAATAAGCCGTTAAATGGAGTCGTTTCCACCGGTCTGGTAGGCGGCGAACCGCTGCCTGGTTTGCCGAATTTTACCGTCGGTACCGGCGTAGCTGCTTATAAAGTTGATTATAAAGATATTAATACCGGCGAATCCAAGAGCACGTATTTCCCGACAGTTTTTGCTACTGCCCGTCTTGGTTTGTTTGGGGGATTTTCACTGCCTGCGGTCAGCGGCATCGGGTCACTGGCTATCGGTGCGCGGCTGGGAGCTATTACTGCCGGGCCAGAACATAGTGTGACGGTGACCGGAGGGGAAGTGAGAGTCGGGCTACTGAATGACAGCCTAAGCACGCCTGGCGTGAGCGTCAGCTTCACATATAACCAGGTATCAGATATCAAATTTGGCAAAGATAGCGATGATGCCCAGGCTACTATTAAAGCTCATAATATGGGTGTTAAAGCTGTGGTGCAGAAAGAGCTGCTTATTTTTACGCCCTATGCCGGTATTGGCCAGGAGAAATTCAGTACCGAAGCCACGTATAGGATAGATTCCCTGGGCCTTAATAAGTCCTGGGATAAGGATAGTACAGAGACCCGCTTCCTGGCCGGCGTGGAAGTATCACCGGTTCCGTTTTTCCGGCTGGGAGTTGAATATAATAACGTGGGCGGTGACTCAGCCTACGCGCTCAGCCTTCGCTTCAAGCTCTAATCTTTGTAATCGCTTTTTCAAAAAAAACGCTTGACAAATATTTCACTATGCTATATATATATTAGATTGTATTAACTTAAAATACGGGAAATCTATGAATGCTAAGCAGATTCTGGAAAAAGTAAAGCAATTCTTCAGAGAAGTAACCGCTGAAGGCAAAAAAGTATCGTGGCCATCAAAACAGGAATTTGTCGGGGCTACGGTAGTAGTTATTTTTGCGATACTGGTTCTTTCAATGTTTATCGGGCTGGTAGATTTTGTTCTTTCCAGGTTGTTTGGCCTGATTATGTAAAGGTAAGGGTTGATAATGGCAAAGCGCTGGTACGTACTACACACCTATACAGGGCACGAAGATCGGGTCAAAGAAAATTTACTCAAACTGGTAGCTACCAAAAACCTGGCTGATAAGATTTTCAACGTCCTGGTCCCTACGGAAGAAGTCGTAGAGATCAAAAATAATAAGAAAAAAGTCTATACCCGTAAATTTTTCCCCGGTTACGTGTTGGTGGAAATGGAAATGGACGAGCAATTGTGGGGCGTGATCCGCACCACGCCGGGTATTACCGGATTTTTAGGCGGGACTACCCCGGTTCCCTTACCGGAAGAAGAGATCACCAAGATACTTGATCTGAGCAGCCGGGAACATACTGCCAAGCCTAAGCCAGCGATTATGTTTGATAAAAATGAAAATGTGCGCATCATTGAAGGCCCGTTCGCTAATTTTGCCGGAATAGTGGAAGAAGTAAACATGGAGCGGGGCAAGTTGAAGGTCATGGTCACGATCTTTGGACGCGCTACACCAGTAGAGCTTGATTTCCTGCAAGTAGAGAAAATTTAAACCTTCACGATTGCAGCAGCAATCAAAAACACTGCAGTCGTATTTTTATCGGAAGTTACCTTAAAGGAGTTTTGCAATGGCTAAGAAAGTAAAAGCAGTAGTGAAATTACAGATTCCTGCGGGAGCCGCTAATCCAGCTCCGCCGGTTGGCCCGGCATTGGGCCAGCAGGGCGTAAATATTATGGAATTCTGCAAACAGTTCAATGCTAAAACAGCTAACCAGGAACAAGGTATAATTATTCCTGTGATCATTACTGTTTTTGAGGACCGTAGTTTTACCTTTATTACCAAAGTGCCTCCAGTAGCCATATTATTAAAGAAAGCGGCCGGCATCGCGGTAGCCAGCGGAGAGCCGAATCGCAAGAAAATCGGCAAGGTTTCTAAAGAGAAAGTAAAAGAGATCGCCAACCAGAAAATGGTTGACTTGAATGCCAAAGATCTGGAAGGGGCTATCCATATGGTCGAAGGCACAGCCAGATCAATGGGCATTGAGATCGAGTAAGAGCCCGTAATTAGCTGTCATTCGAGATATTCGATATTTTGTGGGAGGCCCGATGTTCATCGGACCGCTAATACCACCAGGAGGAACAAAATGAGTCATGGCAAGAAGTATGCTAACGTAGCTAAGCTGGTTGACCATAATAAGATCTACACCTTAAAAGAAGCTTGTGAGCTGGTCAAGCAGACAGCTACTGCTAAATTTGATGAAACCGTAGAGCTGACCGTATGCCTGGGAATTGATCCCAAACAAGCGGAACAATCTATCAGGGGCGCAGTGGTTATGCCCCATGGTACGGGTAAAAGTAAACGAGTGCTGGTCATCGCCAAAGGTGAGAAAATAAAAGAAGCCGAGAACGCCAAGGCAGATTTTGCTGGTGCTGAAGATATGATCGAGAAAATTGCCGGGGGCTGGCTGGATTTTGATGTGATCGTAGCGACTCCAGATATAATGAAAGACCTGTCCAAGGTAGGTAAGGTATTAGGGCCAAAAGGCCTAATGCCAAATCCTAAAGTAGGCACGGTTACTTTTGAAGTGGGCAAAGCAGTAGGAGAAATTAAAAAAGGTAAAGTAGAATATCGGGCTGATGCGTCAGCAGTGATCCATACAATAATTGGTAAAGTCAGTTTTGCCGCTAACCAGCTGGAAGAGAATGCCAAAGCCTTAATCGAAGCTGTGGTCAAAGCTAAGCCAGCTACAGCCAAAGGCCATTATATCAAATCCATGTCTCTTTGCTCTACGATGGGCCCCGGGATCAAACTCGATAGTACTCAAGTCCTTAATTCTTTAACTAAATAAAATATTTATTCTAATTCCTAAAAAAAATACTTGACAATATTTGATATATCTGATAATATATATACATAGTCTAAGAAGCAAGGTATCCGCCTTGTAATTTAGGGCGGATTAATTCTTTTGCTAAGAGCCTGCCGAGACAGAGAAGTCTACACAAGAAAACTTCCATCGGTTCGGTGTGAAGTTTTTTTCTTTTTATAAGATAAGGATGACAAAATGCCAAAAACAAAAACAGCCAAAAAAGAAGTAATGGAAAACCTGAAGGACAAACTCCAAAAAGCGACTGGGGTCATTGTCACTGAATATCAGGGTTTGAATGTAGGGGATCTCAATGACCTGAGAGGTAAATTGAGAAAAGTTTCCTGCGAATATCATATTATCCAAAACACATTACTGCATATTGCCAGTAAAAATACAGACTATACCGCGATCGATGACACCCTACAGGGACCGACCGCGGTTTGTTTTGTTTATGGGGATCCTGTTGGCCCGGCTAAGGTTATTATGGATTTTAAAAAGGACCATGATAAATTAAAAGTTAAAGCAGGATTAATTGAAAAAAAGGTGGTGAATGAGAAAGAGTTAAAATCGTTAGCTAGTCTGCCTTCAAGGCAGGTATTGTTATCCATGCTCGTATCCAGGCTGCAGGCGCCGTATGCAAATTTGGTGTATGTCCTGAACGGATCCCTGCAAAAACTGGTAACCGTGCTGGATGGTATCAGTAAAAATAAAGCGCAAACAAGCGCATAATCCCCGGGATGGGATATAATAAGGAGGTGCAGTACATGACTGCCATAACCAAAGATCAAATGATTGAGTCCATCGAGAAAATGAGCGTGCTGGAATTAAGCGAGCTAGTCAAGACGTTGGAAGAGAAGTTCGGCGTAAGCGCTGCTCCAGTAGCAGTTGCCGCTGCCGGCGTACCGGGAGCTGCCGCAGCTGCCGAAGAAAAAACCGATTTCACCGTGATGTTGACCGGATTTGGTGCCAACAAGATCGGGGTCATCAAAGTGGTGAGAGAGCTGACCGCTCTGGGCTTGAAAGAAGCCAAAGACTTAGTAGAAGGCGTGCCCAAACCAGTGAAAGAAGGCTTGACGAAAGAACAGGCCAATGAAATGAAGAAAAAACTGGAAGAAGCCGGCGCTACTGCTGAGCTTAAATAAGCTAATTTTTACCTCACCGTTACACGCAGTTAGCTAATATATAGGTAAAAAAGTTTCTCTCTCTACTCTTTTTCAAGCAGAGAGTTAAACTTTTTATAATAAACATGTTTTTTTAACGAAAGTATGAGGTTCAAATGAGCAAAAAGAAGTTGAATTTTGCCCGCATTCCCTCAATAATGGATCTTCCTGATCTATTGGAAATACAGAAGAAATCATATGCTGAGTTCCTGCAGCAGAATGCCGCCCCGGAAAAACGGAAATACCACGGACTCCAGGCAGCTTTCAAAGATATTTTCCCGATCACTAACTCGACGGGAACTTTGTCGTTAGAATATGTTAATTATATCCTGGATACACCGCTGTATAATGAAGATGAGTGCATCGAAAAGGATATGACCTATGCTTCGCCGCTCAAAGCGAAGATCCGCCTCATCATCAAGGATGCCGAGGCCAGGAATAAAGTCAAGGAAGTGACGGAGCAGGAGATCTTTATCTGCGAACTGCCGCTCATGACGACCACTGGATCTTTCATCATCAACGGCGCGCAGCGGGTTGTAGTCAGCCAGCTGCACCGGTCACCCGGCGTGATCTTTGAAGAAGATGAGAACAATGCCATCTCTTCCTATGGTAAGAAACTTTACACTGCTCGCGTCATTCCGTACCGCGGTGCCTGGGTGGAGTTTGAATTTGACATAAATAACGCGCTTTTTGTGCGTATCAATAAGAAACGCAAATTCCCGGTCACTATGTTCCTGCGAGTCCTGGGATATGCAACTGACGAAAAGATCCTCAACTTGTTCTATGCCAATGAAGAAGTCAAGGTCCGGGATTCCCAGGAAAGCCAGGACCGGCTGATCGGCAGTTATCTGGCCGGCGACGTGGTTAATCCCAAGACCGGCGAGATCCTGCTTGATGCCGCGAAAGATATCACCAAAGAGCTTTATGATCTCTTGCTGAAAGAGAAAGTAGATAAAGTCAAGATCGTCAAGCTCGATCCCCAGATCAATAATGTCACGATTCTCAATACGATCAAGAAAGACCCATTCAAAGCCAACCACGATCCCAATATGGAAATTTTCAAGAAATTGCGCCCCTTTGATTTCCTCGGGACCGAAATGGCCCAGAATTACCTGCAGGAATTGCTCTTTACCAATCCTAAGAAATATGACCTGGGTAAGGTCGGCCGCTATAAACTGAACAAAAAATTACACCTGGATATCGCTGATACCAAACGTACGCTGACGGTGCAGGATATCATTGAAACGATCAAGTATGTCATCGACCTGAACAACGGTATTTCCGAGTTGAAAGACAGCCATGGCAAGATCATCGCCCGGAGAATTATTGATGATATTGACCATTTAGGCAACCGCCGTATCCGTTCGGTAGGGGAACTCCTGGAAAACCAGATCAGGATCGGTCTTTCTCATATGGAACGGCTGGTCCGGGAAAAAATGAATATCAAGGACCTGGAGAATATTACTCCCCGCGACTTGATCAATACGTCGCCGATAGTGGCGGTGATCAGGAAATTCTATGGTTCCAGCCAATTGTCCCAATTCATGGACCAGACCAACCCATTGTCTGAGCTGACCCATAAACGCCGTTTGAGCGCTCTCGGACCCGGTGGTTTGAACCGGAAACGCGCCGGTTTTGAAGTTCGCGACGTGCACCCGACCCATTATGGCCGGATTTGCCCGATCGAAACCCCGGAAGGACCGAACATCGGTTTGATCACCTCGCTTTCTACGTATGCTAAAGTGAACGAGTATGGATTCCTGGAAACACCGTACCGTAAAGTAAAAGATGGCAAAGCGACCAGTGATATAGAATATTTTACCGCGGATGATGAAGATGAAGTAGTAGTAGCGCAGGCCAACACTTTGATGGATGAAAAATCCGGCAAAATATTGGATGCGCAAGTGTTGACCAGGCTTCGTGATTTCTTCCCCTTACTGCCGCCCAACGAGATCGCCTATATGGATGTTTCACCCAAGCAGCTGGTCAGTATCGCCGCAGCGCTGATCCCGTTCCTGGAGCATGATGATGCTAACCGCGCTTTGATGGGTTCCAACATGCAACGGCAAGCGGTACCGCTGTTATTCCCGGAAAGGCCGCTCGTCGGCACGGGCATGGAACAAAAGATCGCCGTGGATAGCGGAGCCGTGATCCTGGCCAAGCGGGAAGGCATTGTCCGTTTCGCTGATAGCGAAAAAATTATCATCTGGGGCGAAGGAAACGGCAGCCGGAATAATGGCGATGATGGCGATATTGATATCTATTATTTGAAAAAATTTGTCCGTACCAACCAGGATACCTGCGTTAACCAGCGGCCGATAGTGCAGGCCGGCGATCATGTCAGCAAGGGCACGATCATTGCTGATGGCGCGGCGACCGATGGCGGAGACCTGGCACTGGGACGCAACTTACTGGTCGGATTCATGACCTGGGAAGGTTATAATTTTGAAGACGCTATCCTGATCAACGAGAGGTTGCTTAAGGAAGATGTCTTTACCAGTGTGCATATAACTGAATTTGAGATCGAAGCCCGTGATTTAAAACTGCGCGCTGAGGAAATTACCCGTGATATTCCCAATGTCGGTGAAGACACCCTGCGCAATTTGGATGAGCGCGGGATCATTCGTATCGGCGCTGAAGTCAGGCCCGGAGATATCCTGGTAGGGAAAGTTACTCCCAAGGGAGAAACCCAGGTTACCCCGGAAGAAAGGCTGCTGCGCGTGATCTTCGGTGAGAAAGCTGAAGAAGTCCGTGATGCCAGCTTGTATGTGCCGCCGGGAATAGATGGCAAGGTTATCGGCGTTAAAGTATTTTCCCGTAAAGAAAAAGGCCGGACCAAAGCTACTGAAAAGAAAGAAATAGAACGAATTAATAAAGAATTCCAGGCTGCCGTCTCCAAGATCAAGAGTGATACCAGGAAGGATGCGGAGCGGGTGAAGACTGATCTGGCTGCAGCTTTGAAAGGCCAGCCCAAAGGCGCCTCCAAGCTAAAGGCAGAGGCTAAGGAAAAAGCTGAATTCTTTGAGCGTATGGCGCTGATCATGATCGAGCAGGCGCGGCGCGAAAAAAATATAGCGATCGACCGGTATAAAAAAGGCGATGAGCTTTCCGTAGAAGTCAATAAACTGGTCAAGGTTTATATCGCTTCCAAGAGAAGGATCTCGGTAGGTGATAAGGTAGCCGGCCGGCATGGTAACAAAGGTGTTATTTCCAAGGTATTACCGGCTGAAGATATGCCGTACCTGGCTGATGGGACGCCGCTGGATATTATTTTGAATCCCTTGAGCGTGCCTTCCCGTATGAATATCGGCCAGATCCTGGAAGCAGAGCTTGGCTGGGCCGCCAGCAAGCTCGACTGTGTAGCCGTAACCCCGGTATTTGACGGTGCCAAAGAAACAGAGATACAGGATATGCTGGAGAAATCCGGCCTGCCCCGCGATTCCCGGGTAACTCTCTATGATGGCCGGACCGGGGAAACGTTCCATGAAAAAGTAACCGTAGGGCAAACATATATATTGAAACTAGCGCATTTGGTTGACGATAAGATGCATGCCCGTTCGATCGGGCCGTACGCTCTGATCACTCGCCAGCCTCTTGGCGGCAAGGCTCAATTCGGCGGACAACGTTTCGGTGAAATGGAAGTATGGGCCATTGAAGGTTACGGCGCTGCTTACACGTTGCAGGAATTCCTGACCGTGAAAAGCGATGATATCAGCGGCCGCACCAGGATGTACGAGGCTATTATTAAAGGTGAAACACCGCCTCCGCCAGGTACTCCGGAATCATTCAAGGTGCTAATCAAGGAATTACAGGGATTAGGCCTGAATGTCGAATTGCTGAAAAAGTAACTAGTTAGTTTTTTGCAGTGTTTAGCTTGACTGAACACTGATAACTGATCGCTGTTCGCTGATAAAAGGAGGACAACGTCCTTGTCCAAGAAAGATAAAGAACCGAAAGTTAAAAAAATATCGCTGAAGCAGTCTAAAGACAAAGGCATGCTGCTAAACTATGATAATTTTGACGCCATGAAGGTCAGTTTGGCTTCCCCCGACCAGATCAGGACGTGGAGCTATGGGGAAGTAAAAAAGGCCGAGACTATTAATTACCGCACTTTCAAACCTGAGCGTGACGGTTTGTTCTGCGAAAAGATTTTCGGTCCGGTGCGTGACTGGGAATGTTCCTGCGGCAAGTATAAATGGGTCAAGCACAAAGGTGTCATCTGCGACCGTTGCGGCGTGGAAGTGACAGAATCTAAGGTCCGGCGCGATCATATGGGCCATATTGAGCTGTCAGTACCAGTGGCGCACATCTGGTTCTCCAGAAGGCTGCCCAGCCGTATGGGTTTGCTCTTGAATATGAGAGTGGGAGAGCTGGAGCAAGTGGTCTATTATGTGAGCTATGTAGTCATAGATCCGGGCAATACTCCGCTGAAAAAGAAACAATTATTAAGTGAAGAAGACTACCAGAAATACCGCCAGGAATATAAAGGCGCGTTCAAAGCCGGTATCGGCGCCAGCGCGGTGAAAGAACTGTTAAAAGACGTTAACATGGCCAAGACTGCCGTAGAATTACGGGAAAAGATCAAAGGCGAACAACCTGGGCCAAATAAAATTAAATTGATGAAGCAACTGCGCATCATCGATTCTTTCATGCACTCTGGCAATAAACCAGAATGGATGGTCATGGATGTCATTCCCGTGATCCCTCCTGACCTCCGGCCGTTAGTGCCCCTGGAAAGCGGGCGCTTTGCCACCAGCGATCTGAATGACCTGTACCGCCGTATCATCAACCGTAATAACCGTTTAAAACATATACAGGATCTTGGCGCACCCGAGATCATGATCAATAATGAAAAGCGCTTGCTCCAGGAAGCAGTGGACGCCCTGTTTGAAAATGGCGCCCGCGGCCGCATTGTAACCGGCGCCGGTAACCGCCCGCTGAAATCGCTGAGCGATATTCTCAAAGGAAAACAAGGCCGGTTCCGCCAGAACCTGTTAGGAAAACGCGTTGACTATTCCGGCCGTTCCGTGATCGTGGTTGGGCCGGAGCTAAAGCTGAATCAATGTGGTCTGCCTAAATCAATGGCTTTGGAATTATTCAAACCTTTTATTATCAAGAACCTGATCGAAAAGAATGTCGCGCATACGGTTAAAAGCGCCAAGCGCATGATCGAGCAGTTGCGCCCGGAGATCTGGGATACGCTGGAAGAAGTGATCCAGAATCACCCGGTACTGCTGAACCGCGCGCCGACCTTGCACCGGTTAGGTATCCAGGCTTTTGAGCCGGTGCTCATTGAAGGAAAAGCGATCCGGATCCATCCTTTGGTTTGTACTGCTTTTAACGCTGACTTTGACGGTGACCAGATGGCTGTGCACGTGCCTCTTTCCATCGAAGCCCAGCTGGAAGCCAGGATCCTCATGATGGCCAGCAATAATATTTTATCGCCTGCCAGCGGCCGGCCGATAGTTACTCCCAGCCAGGACATGGTATTAGGATGCTGTTACCTGACCAAGGAGAAAGCCGGCGACCTGGGCGAAGGCAAGATCTTTGCCGATGCTGACGAGATTTCTGTAGCGTATGATAATGGTATAGTCGGGCTGCATGCCAAGATCAAAGTCCGCCTGCAGGGCCAGATCATAGCGACGACCGTAGGAAGGGTTATTTTTAATGAGATCCTGCCGCTGGAATTGCGTTTTATTAACCGGACTATCACCCGGCGGGAGTTGTCCACCCTGATTTATGACTGTTATACCAAATTGGGTAATGCCCAGGCTGTAACCATGCTGGATAAGATCAAAAAGATCGGCTTCCATTATGCTACAGTGTCAGGCATGACCATTAATTTAGATGATATGAAGATCCCGAAAGAGAAGAAAGAATTGATCGGCAAGGCCCAGAAAGAAGTCAACGAGATCGAGCGTCAGTACAAGAAGGGTATTATCACTGATGTGGAACGATACAACAAAGTGATCGATATCTGGACCCATACGACTGATAAAGTATCAGACATACTCTTTAATGACCTGAAAGCTGAAGATGATTTCGCGATCGCTCCAGGCAGGGCCAAGTTTAACTCTATCTTTATGATGGCTGATTCTGGTGCCCGCGGCAGCCGTCAGCAGATCCGGCAGCTGGCTGGTATGCGTGGTTTGATGGCCCGGCCGCAAAAGAAGGTCACCGGCGAGATCGGTGAAATCATTGAATCACCTATTACTTCTAACTTCCGTGAAGGATTAACGGTATTAGAGTACTTTATTTCCACTCACGGCGGCAGAAAAGGTCTGGCTGATACAGCGTTGAAAACCGCAGACGCCGGTTACCTGACCCGCCGCTTGATCGACGTGGCCCATGATGTCATTGTCACTGAAGAAGACTGCGGCACAGTCAACGGTATCCGCATCGGTGCCTTGAAAGAAGGGGATGAGATCATTGAATCCCTGCGCGAGCGCATCGCCGGACGGGTAAGCTTGGATAATGTGGTGAATCTCTTAACAGACGAGATCATTGTCCAGACCGGGGAAATGATCACTGAAGAAAAAGCCAAAGCCATTGAAGAAGCAGGCATTGAAAGGATCCGTATCCGTTCCGTGCTGACTTGTGAATCAAAAATCGGTGTCTGCCGTCTTTGCTATGGCCGAGATCTTTCCAATAGCAAAATGGCTGAGTTGGGTGAACCGGTTGGTATCGTGGCGGCCCAGTCCATCGGTGAGCCTGGTACCCAGCTGACCCTGCGTACTTTCCATATCGGCGGTACTGCCAGCCGTATCGTTAAGCAGTCAGAGATCAAAGCCCGTAAGGAAGGTAAAGTAAAATACTACAATTTAAAGACCATTAAAAATAAAGATGATAAATTCGTGGTCATTAACCGCAACGGTGAGGTCATCATCCGCGATGAAGATGGCAAGAAGAAAGAAAATTACCTGATCCCGTATGGCGCCAAGTTGAACGTGAGCGATGGCAAAAAAGTTGATGCCGGCACGATCATTGCCGAGTGGGATCCGTATTCAATGCCGATCATTACCGAGCACAGTGGCACAGTTGAATTCGGCGATATTATTTCCGGTATTACCATCCATGAAGAGATCAACAAGAGCACTAATATTACCGAAAGAATAGTGATCGGGCACAAGGAAGAGAAACATCCCCAGATCATTCTTCTTGATTCCCATAACAAGCCGGTGATCAATTATCCTTTGCCGATCGACGCGCATATCGTGGTCAATGAAGGTGATAAGATCGAGACCGGCGATGTGATCGCGAAAATCCCGCTGGAAATTTCCCGGACCAAGGATATCACCGGCGGTCTGCCCCGGGTAGCGGAATTATTCGAAGCCAGGAAGCCGCGCAGTTCGGCGATCATTTCTGAGATCGACGGCGTGGTCAAGCTGGGCGAGCAAGTCAAGGGCGCGACCAAGATCATTGTCCAGAGCGAAACCGGCATGAAGCGCGAATACCTGATCCCGTACGGCAAGCATTTGAATGTTTATGAAGGTGACCGTGTTCTGGCCGGCGAACAGCTAACTGACGGATCCATCAATCCGCATGACATCCTCAGGATCAAAGGGGACAAGGAAGTGCAGGAATACCTGGTGAACGAGATCCAGGAAGTGTACCGCCTGCAGGGCGTGTTCATCAATGACAAGCATATCGAAGTCATTGTGCGGCAAATGCTGCAGAACGTGATCATTGATAAGTCCGGCGACAGTGACCTGCTGCCTGGCGAACAGATCAATAAATTCAAGTTCACGCAAGCTAATGAAAAGATGAAAAAAGACGATAAAGAAGCAGCTACCGCTAATCCGATCCTGCTGGGTATTACCAGGGCTTCGCTGTCCAGCGAAAGTTTCATTTCCGCGGCGAGCTTCCAGGAAACCACCCGGGTGCTGACCAATGCGGCGGTTAACGGCGAAGTGGACAAACTGGGCGGCTTGAAAGAAAACGTGATTATCGGCCATTTGATCCCGGCTGGTACCGGATTGCCTGGTTTGCAGAAGTAGCAGTTTTTAATAGAATTTAAAGAGAACAGGGGAGCGTATGCCAACAATCAATCAGTTGATCAGAAAAGGCAGAAAAAAACTAAAAAGAAAAGGGAAAACACCGGCTTTGGGAATGGCGCCGCAGAAACGCGGCGTGTGCGTGCGTGTTTATACCACCACACCCAAGAAACCGAACTCAGCTTTGCGTAAAGTAGCCAGGGTGAAACTATCCAACGGCATGGAAGTCACTGCCTATATTCCCGGTATCGGCCATAACCTGCAGGAACACTCAATTGTCATGATCCGCGGCGGCCGTGTGAAAGATTTGCCCGGCGTGCGTTATCATATTATCCGCGGTACGCTGGATACAGCCGGCGTCAGCGACCGGAAACAAGGGCGCTCCAAATACGGGGCCAAGAGACCGAAAGCAGCCTAAGGAACCTACGAATTAACGAGGAGTAAAAATGTCCAGGAAAAAAAGAGCAGCTAAAAGGGAAGTAATGCCTGACCTGAAATTAGGTGATAAACGTATTACCATGTTTATCAATAAGATGATGTACGCAGGCAAAAGGAGCGTAGCCAGGAATATCCTGTATGACACCTTGGATTTCATTAAAGAAAAAACCAAAGAAGATCCTATGGGTGTGTTCAACCGCGCGCTGGAGAATGTCCGGCCGCTGTTGGAAGTGAAATCACGCCGGGTGGGCGGAGCCACCTATCAGGTGCCGGTAGAAGTACGGCCGGACCGCGGAATATCAATCGCGATCAAATGGCTCATCGAATATGCCCGGGGACGTTCCGGACGGAGCATGGTGGAAAGATTGGCCAGCGAAATAATTGAAGCAGGCAAGAATGAAGGCAGCGCGATCAAAAAAAGAGAAGATACTCATAAAATGGCAGAAGCGAACAAAGCCTTTGCCCATTATAGATGGTAGGAAAGGGTTAGTTTAATTACATGGGAAGAGAATATCCGTTAGAAAGAACACGAAATATAGGCGTTATTGCCCACATCGATGCCGGTAAAACAACCACCACCGAGCGGTTGCTGTTTTATACCGGGAAAACCCACAAAATGGGTGAAGTCCATGACGGTACGGCAGTGATGGACTGGATGGAGCAGGAGCAGGAAAGAGGCATCACTATTACTAGTGCCGCCACCACCTGTTTTTGGCGCAATAACCGCATTAATATCATTGATACTCCGGGCCATGTGGATTTTACCGCGGAAGTAGAGCGTTCCTTGCGCGTCCTGGACGGCGCGGTCGTAGTTTTTTGCGCAGTCGGCGGCGTGCAGCCGCAGTCAGAGACAGTCTGGCACCAGGCTGACCGTTACAAAGTGCCGCGTATTGTTTTTATCAACAAAATGGACCGGACCGGGGCTAATTTCTCCCATGTTATCAGCCAGATGAAGAAACGCCTCAAAACCAACGCCGTTCCCATCATGTACCCGATCGGCAGCGAAAGTAATTTTAAGGGAGTTGTGGATCTGGTCCGTTTAAAAGAATATCTCTGGGAAGATGAGAATTCTACCGAGTTCACGGAAAAAGATATTACGCCGGACGTTGAGTCCCAGGTGCATAAATATTATCATCGCCTGGTAGAAGCCGTAGCTGATGCTGATGAAAAAGTTTTAGCCAAGTATCTTAATAATGAGAAAATAACTACTGAGGAAATGATCCAGGGCTTAAGGAAGGCGACCATTTCCCTGAAAATAATGCCGGTGCTGTGCGGTACTGCCTTTAAGAACAAAGGCGTACAGCCATTACTGGATGCGATCGTGGATTATCTGCCCTCGCCGCTGGATGTGCCCCCGGTCACAGGAAAAAATCCTGAAACCAACAAGGAAGAAACCAGGGAACCCAGTGAAGCTGCGCCTTTTAGTGCTTTAGCTTTTAAAATGATGACTGATCCCTATGTCGGCAAACTGACCTATTTCCGGGTTTATTCCGGTAAATTAGCCACCGGGTCATATGTCTATAATGTTAACAAAGATACCCGGGAGCGGGTTAGCCGGATACTCTACTTACATGCCAACAAGAGAGAAGATATAGATGAAGTATATGCGGGAGATATTGCTGCTGCAGTAGGATTGAGATCTACTTTTACCGGTGATACCTTAACCATGGAAAAGAATCCGATAGTATTAGAATCCATGCATTTCCCCGAGCCGGTCATTAACCTGGCGATCGAGCCCAAGACCAAAGCAGATGAAGAAAAAATGGGCATTGCGCTTAACAGGCTGTCAGAAGAAGATCCTACTTTCCGGGTGAAGACTGATGAAGAGACCAACCAGACGGTTATTTATGGTATGGGTGAATTGCACCTGGAGATCATCGTCGACCGCATGAAACGTGAGTTTAATGTCGAGGCGAATGTCGGCAAGCCCCAGGTAGCGTACCGGGAAACTGTGCTCAAGAAAGTCAAGCAGGAAGCCAAGTTCATTAAGCAGAGCGGCGGTCGCGGACAATATGGGCACGTAGTGATCGAGATCGAGCCCAGCGGCCCGTCTGGCGGCTACCAGTTCATAAACAAAGTTGTCGGCGGTTCGATACCGCGGGAATATATACCGGCAGTGGACAAGGGTATTAAGGAAGCCATGGAAAGCGGTATTTTGGCTGGTTATCCGGTAGTTGACCTGAAAGTGACCTTGATCGATGGCTCCTATCATGAAGTAGATTCAAATGAAATGGCTTTTAAAATAGCCGGCAGCATGGCCTTGCACGAAGGAATGAAAAAAGCGCATCCGATCCTGATGGAACCGATCATGGGTGTGCAGGTATATGTGCCGGAAGAATATATGGGTGAAATCCTCGGCGATTTAAGCTCGCGCCGGGCCAGGATAGAACATATGGAACCTCAGGGAGGCGTGCAGATGGTTACTGCTCATGTGCCGCTGGCAACCATGTTTGGTTATGCCACGAGCATGAGATCATTGACCCAGGGCCGCGCTAATTACAATATGGCCCCGTCCCATTATGAGCAGGTTCCTGAAAGTATAGCGAAAGAAATTGTTGAGCGGGTCAAAGGATAATAACACTCCGCAAAGGCGGACAGGGAGGCACTTGTATGGCGAAGGCGAAATTTAATCGGACAAAGCCGCATGTCAACATTGGGACGATCGGGCACGTAGATCACGGCAAGACGACCTTGACCGCGGCGATCACGTCGACGTTGGCGAAGATCGGCAGAGCACAGGCCAAAGGGGTCTTTGACATTGACAATGCGCCGGAAGAAAAAGCCCGGGGAGTCACCATTAATATAGCGCACGTGGAGTACGAAAGCGAAAAGCGCCACTACGCGCACGTCGACTGTCCCGGCCACGCCGACTTCATCAAGAACATGATCACGGGAGCCGCCCAGATGGACGGAGCGATCCTGGTAGTAAGCGCCGCCGACGGCCCGATGCCGCAGACGCGGGAACACATTTTATTAGCGCGGCAAGTAGGCGTGCCGTCGATGGTGGTGTTCCTGAACAAATGCGACATGGTAGACGACAAAGAACTGATCGACCTGGTAGAGATGGAAGTCCGGGAACTGCTGTCCAAGTATAACTTTCCCGGAGACAAGATCCCGTTCATCCGCGGCAGCGCGGTGAAAGCATTAGAGAACGTAGAAAAAGGCAAAGACGATCCCTGGGTCAAACCGATCTATGATCTCGTTGAAGCCTGTGACACGTATATACCGGAACCCAAGCGTGAGACCGAGAAACCGTTCCTGATGAGCGTAGAAGACGTGTTCACGATCACCGGCCGCGGTACCGTAGCCACTGGTCGTATCGAACGTGGCAAGATCAAGGTAGGGGATGAAGTAGAGATCGTGGGTATCCAGGAGACGCGCAAGAGCGTGATCACCGGGATAGAAATGTTCCGCAAGCTGTTGGACGAAGGGCAGGCCGGGGACAATGTCGGCGCATTGCTCAGAGGCATCGACAAGGAACAGATCGAACGCGGGCAAGTCATTGTGAAGCCTGGCTCGATTACCCCGCACAAGAAGTTCAAAGGGCAAGTATATGTACTGACCAAAGAGGAAGGCGGACGGCACACACCGTTCTTCAAAGGATATCGTCCGCAGTTCTACTTCCGGACCACAGACGTGACTGGCTTAGTGACCCTACCGGCTGGAGTGGAGATGGTGATGCCGGGCGACAATATCATGGTGGATGTGGAATTGATCACGCCGATCGCGATGGAGAAGGAACTGCGTTTTGCTATCCGCGAAGGCGGCCATACGGTTGGCGCTGGTGTCGTTTCAGAGATCGTTGAGTAAACTTTCTAAAAAACTGGGGAGAAAAAAATGTCAGCAGAAAAAATACGTATCAGGCTAAAAGCGTACGATCACAAAATATTGGACCAGTCGTTACAGGAAATCGTAGAAACGGTCAGGAGGACTGGGGCTAAAATTATCGGACCGATACCTTTGCCGACCAAGATCAGCAAGTACACTGTTCTGCGTTCTCCCCATACCGATAAGAAATCTCGGGAACAATTTGAGATGAGGATCCACAAAAGACTGATCGATATTATCAATCCCACCCCTAATACGGTAGATGCTTTGATGAAGATCAACCTACCGGCGGGCGTGGATGTAGAAATAAAATCATAGGAGCTTTACATGTTGGAAGGATTATTAGGCAGAAAAATTGGAATGACCCAGGTTTTTGACAGCCAGGGTGGAATTGTCCCGGTGACTGTAGTGCAAGCCGGTCCGTGCGTAGTATTAGGCAAGAAGATGATGGTGAAGGATGCCTATAATGCTATCCAGCTCGGCTTCGGTCAAAAAAGGGAGAAAAACCTGAACAAATGCCGTAAAGGTTTTTATGCCAAGGCCAATCAGAAACCAGTAGAGATCATAAAAGAATTCAAAACTGATGCGGTAGACACCTACAATGTTGGCCAGGAGATCAAGCTGGATATTTTCCAGGTTGGCGACTATGTGGATGTTACCGGTATTAGCAAAGGGAAAGGTTATGCCGGCGTCATTAAAAGATGCGGCTATACCGGCGGGCGTTCTACCCACGGATCCATGTTCCACCGCAAACCCGGCTCGATCGGCGCGTCAAGCTTTCCTTCACGCGTATTGAAAGGCTTAGGTTTGCCCGGACAAATGGGTAACGTGCAAAGAACGACGATCAAATTGGAGATCGTGGATATTGACTCGGCCAACAACTTGATGTTGATCAAGGGTGCGATCCCCGGCAATAATAAAGGCTTGGTCATGATCAAGAAAACCACCAAGGCCCTGAAACACAAGAAAGAAGTGGTCAAAGCCAAGAGCACCGATCAAAAATTGGTGAAGAAACCTTCTAAGAAAAAATTAGTGTAACCAGTATTTCTAAAGGAGATAAAGGTATGTCTGAAGTAGATATTCTTAATTTTAAGGGTGAGAAAACAGGCAAGATTGCTCTCTCCGCTAAACTATTTGACCAGAAAATAAATGCTACTATATTGCATGAAGTGATCACGATGCAATTAGCCAATAAGCGGTTGGGAACAGCCTCTACCAAAACCCGCGGTGAAGTATCCGGCGGCGGCATCAAACCGTATAAGCAGAAACATACCGGACGGGCGCGGGCCGGCAGTACCCGGTCACCATTATGGCGGCACGGCGGAATTATTTTCGGGCCCCGTCCACGCAGCTATAAATATGACGTTCCGGCGAAGAAAAAACAGGCGGCCTTAATTTCCGCTCTTTCCTCTAAAGCCAAGGATAATGGCATTATCGTCCTGGATAAGTTGGAATTAGCCCAGCCGAAAACAAAGAATATCGGGCAGATGCTCAAAAAACTGAATATTAACGGTTTGGCGCTTTTGGTCGTCGTTACAGTCACCAATGACCTGGCCAGGGCCGCACGTAATATCCAGTCCCTGGAGTTGGCTACTGCCGCTAAGTTGAATGTATATGAAATATTGCAAAGCAAACACCTGATAATTACCAAAGAAGCCTTAGCTGTCCTAGAAGCAAGGGTCAAGGAGAAATAATCATGAAAGATTTGAGCCAAGTGATCATTGGGCCTCTCAATACGGAAAAGAATACCTTATTGAAAGAAAAAGAAAACAAGTATGTCTTAAAAGTCAACATTGACGCCACGAAAGAAGATATCAAAAAAGCAGTGGAAAAAATGTTTAAGGTCAAAGTGACCAGGGTTAATACGATGAGAATAGGCGGCAAGGTCCGCCGGATGGGCATGTTTATGGGCAAGAGATCTGACTGGAAAAAAGCTTTTGTCTCCATAAAAGCCGGCGAAACAATTAAATTCTTTGAAGGGGCATAAGAGCAATGGGCATTAAAACTTACAAACCAACTACTGCTTCGCGGCGTTTTATCACCACCATGGACAGTTCTGATATTACCAAGCACCGTCCGGAAAGATCATTGATCACCTCTTTGAACTCTACCGGCGGACGTAACAATTCAGGAACCCTGACGGTCAGGCATAAAGGCAGCGGTCACAAGAGAATGTACCGGTTAGTTGATTTTTACCGGGAAAAATATAATATTCCAGCGACGGTGATCGCGGTGGAATATGATCCGAACCGCAATGCCCGGATCGCTTTACTGCAATATAAAGACGGGGAAAAAAGATATATCGTCATGCCGGAAGGCTTGCAAGTAGGCGATGTAGTATCCAGCGGCGACCAGGCTGACGTGAAAGTCGGCAATGCGCTGTTCCTGAAAAATATCCCTGATGGCACAATTATCCATAATATCGAACTGGAACCCGGCAAAGGGGCAAAAATGGTGCGCAGTGCCGGCAGCTTTGCCCAGCTATTAGCCAAAGAAGGAACCCATGCCCAGCTGAAACTAGCCTCCGGTGAAATGAGAGTAGTTAGCATTAATTGTCTGGCTACGATCGGGCAGGTGGGCAATATTGAATATAAGAATATGGTGATCGGCAAGGCTGGCCGCAGCAGATGGATGGGCATCCGGCCTACCGTGCGCGGTACCGCGATGAATACCGTAGACCATCCGCATGGTGGCGGCCGCGGTAAGAGTAAAGGCGCTAATCATCCGAGATCGCCTTGGGGACAGTTGGCTAAGGGTGGAAAAACCAGAAGAAGAAAAGCCAGCGAGCAATTTATTATGAATCACCGGCCTAAAGGGCCGAGAGGCATGTAGTTTTGCAAAACTCGCCTGCCTACCGGCAGGCAGGCAACTCGCAACTCGAAACTGTTTTTATTCAGGAGGAATTGATGTCCAGGTCATCGTACAAGGGACCATTTGTAGATGAAAAATTGATGAAAAAAATTGATACTATGAACAGGGCCAAAAAGAAAGAAGTGATCAAGACTTGGTCCCGCCGTTCAACCATCACCCCGGAATTTGTCGGCCATACCCTGGCTGTACATAACGGCCGGAAATTCATTCCCGTGTTTGTCACCGAGAATATGGTCGGCCATAAGCTGGGTGAATTTTCCCTGACCAGATACTTTAAGGGTCACGGCGCGGCGCATACTAAGGAAACAGCGGAAAAGACCTGATCAGTGTAACTAAACAACAGAATTAATGAAAAGGAGCACAGGCAATAATGGAAGCTAAAGCGATAGCTAATTTTGTACGTGTATCTCCCCGTAAAGCGTCCCAGATGACGGACATGATCAGGGGAAAAAATGTGGCAGAAGCGCTGATCATGCTGAAGTTCTCTCCCAAGGGAGCTGGTAAGATCGTCACGAAGGTGTTGAAATCTGCGGTAGCTAATTCGAAACAGAAAAATATACAAAAATTAACCGTGAAAGATGCGTACGTCGGTGCAGGCCCGACTATGAAAAGAATGCGGGCCATGGCCATGGGTAGAGGGGCAACCATCAGAAAGCGGACGTCCCATATCACCATCGTCGTAGCTGATTAATTCGTCTTAGGTAAAAGGAGGTTCGGAGTGGGTCAGAAAGTTCACCCGATAGGATTAAGATTAGGGATTAACAAAGACTGGGATTCCAAATGGTTCAGCACCCGGGACTATGCCAGCCAGCTGCATGAAGACATCAAGATCAGGGCTTTCATGAAGAAGAAATTGAAACTGGCCGGAGTCTCCCGGATCAGGATCGAGCGTACCGGAAAATTTATCCGTATCGAGATCAGCACCGCCCGTCCGGGACGGGTGATTGGTGAGAGAGGCCAAGGGATCGAAACAGTTAAGACTGAGTTGCAGGCGCTCACTGATAAGCAGATTTATATCAATATTATTGAAGTAAAGAGCCCGGAAACCGATGCGCAATTGGTCGCGGACAATATCTCTTTCCAGATCGAGAAACAGATCTCTTTCCGGAGAGCGATGAAAAAAGCCATCAATAGCGCCATGCAAGGCGGCGCGCTGGGTATTAAAGTGGCGATTAGCGGTCGTTTAGGCGGCGCGGAAATTGCCCGCCGGGAATGGATGAAAGAAGGCCGTATACCGCTGCACACACTGCGCGCGGATATCGACTATGGTTTTGCCGAAGCTTTTACCACCTATGGCCAGATCGGCATAAAAGTATGGGTCTTTAAGAAAGAGATCATGAAGGAAATTAAAAGGCCTCCCAAAAAAGAAGTGAAAGAGATCAAGGAAAACACAGAAACGAATAATAATACTACTACTAATACTGAAACAGGAGCTCAAAATGCTAATGCCCAAGAGAGTCAAGTATCGTAAAACACAGCACGGGCGCATGCGCGGTAAAGCTACCCGCGGCAATAAAGTGTCCTTTGGTGAATTTGGCTTAATGGCCACTGAGTGCGGCGAAGTGAGTGACCGCCAGATTGAGGCGGCACGTGTCGCTATGATGCGTTTTATCAAAAAAGGCGGTAAGGTCTGGGTGCGTATTTTCCCGGATAAGCCGATTACCCGGAAACCAGCTGAAACCAGAATGGGAAAAGGCAAGGGAGATCCGGATCATTGGGCGGTAGTGATCAAGCCCGGCCGCGTCATGTATGAAGTGCAGGGATTAACCGCGGAACAAGCCAAGGAAGCAATGAAGCTGGTGGGCGGAAAACTAAGCGTCAAAACAAGATTTGTGAGCCGGATAGAATAAACTAAGGTGAGGATAGAATGGCAAAAACCAAAACTGCTCCTAAAGACTTAAGAAACCTGACTGATAACGAACTGCAGGATAAATATCTTTCTTTGAAAGATGAAATGTTCCAGTTGAAGATCCAGCAGGTGACTCATCAGAAAGTGGCTAATCCCATGCGTTTCGGAGTGATCCGCAAAAATATAGCGCGGATCCAGACGCTGATGAATGAACGGAGGAAGAAATAAGTGGCTAAGACCAATAGAAGGATCAAGATCGCCAAGGTAGTCAGTGACAAAATGAATAAGACCAGAGTGGTCACCACAGAGCGCAAAGTAGCTCATAAACTCTATGGCAAGCTGATCAAGAAAACCACGTCATTTAAAGTCCACGATGAAAAAAATGAGTCTAAAATCGGCGATACCGTAAAGATCGTTGAATTCCGGCCGTTAAGTAAAACTAAACGCTGGCAATTAGTTGAAATCGTAGAAAGGGCGAAATAATTATGATCCAAGTACAAAGCATGTTAATAGTCGCAGACAATTCCGGAGCCAAGACCATCATGTGCATCAGGTGCCTGGGCGGATCCCGGCGCAAGTATGCCAGTGTCGGCGACATCATTGTCGCGGCGGTGAAATCGGCAATTCCGCAGGCCCCGGTAAAAAAAGGCGACGTCGTCAAAGCTGTCATTGTCCGTACGGTGCGTCCGCTGCGCCGGGAAGACGGCACCTATATCCGTTTTGATGAAAATAGCGCCGTGATCATTGATGATAATAATGAACCCAGGGGCACCCGTATTTTCGGCCCGGTAGCCAGGGAGTTGCGCGAAAAGAATTTTATGAAGATCATCTCGTTGGCGCCGGAAGTGCTATAGAAACGTTGGCGGTTCCCGCCCAGCAAGCGTTGGCGGGCAGGCGCAGTAAGCGGACTGCAGTAAAAAACTAATATGGAGTTATAATAATGTTGCATTTGAAGAAAAAAGATAAAGTGATCGTGCTCAGCGGCAAGGATAAAGGGAAAAAAGGCGAAGTACTGAAACTGATCCCGGAAAAGAACCAGGTGATCGTTTCCAAGGTGAATTTTGTGAAAAAACACTCCCGTCCTAATCCGCAAAAAGGCGGCGGCGGGATCATCCAGCAGGAAGCCGCGCTCAATATCAGCAAAGTCATGCTCTTATGCACCAAGTGTAATAAGCCCACCAGGATCAAGATCGACACCCTGGCCGACGGTAAAAAAGTACGCATGTGCAAAAAATGCGGAGAAATTCTAGTTTAACTACGAGGAGAAGAAGTAATGCCCAGATTAAAGGACTTTTATACCAAAGAAATAATACCGGCGATGAAAAGCGAATTTGGATACAAAAATGCGCTGGAAGTGCCCAAGCTGTCCAAAGTAGTGATCAATATGGGGCTCAGCGACGCCAAAGAAAATATTAAAGTGATAGATATCGCCGTAAAACAACTGTCCTCTATCACCGGCCAGCGTCCAGTAGTGACCAGGGCTAAAAAATCTATTTCCAACTTTAAGATCAGGGAAGGTATGCCCATCGGCTGTAAGGTAACCCTGCGCGGCGACATTATGTATGAATTTATGGACCGCTTGATCAATGTGGCTTTGCCCAGGATCCGCGATTTTCGCGGTATTCCCAGGAATAGTTTTGACGGCCGCGGCAATTATACGCTGGGACTGAAGGACCAGACTATTTTCTCTGAGATCGATTATGAAAAGATCGACAAGCTCAGAGGTATGGATATTACGGTAGTGACTACGGCTAAAAATAATGAACAGGCAGAAAAACTGCTGGTTTTATTCGGCATGCCTTTTAGAGAAAAATAGAGAAGGGGAATTTTGCATGGCTAAAAAATGCTTACGTATTAAGGCAACACAGGAGCCAAAATTCAGTACCAGGAAGTACAACCGCTGTCCGCTCTGCGGCCGGTCGCGCGCTTTCCTGCGCAAGTTCCAGATGTGCCGCCTCTGTTTCCGGAAATTGACCCACCGGGGCGAGATCGTTGGCGTAACCAAGTCCAGCTGGTAAATTATTTTAAAGGAGAATGTTGCATGACTATAACTGATCCTATCAGTGATATGATTAACCGCATTAGTAATGCGAGCAAGACCAAAAAAGAAAAAGTAGATATTCCCGCATCCAAGCTGAAAGCGGAGATTGCCCGCGTTTTAAAAAATGAGGGCTATATCGCCAACTGCAAGGTGATCGAGGACCGTAAGCAGGGAATATTGCGGGTATATTTAAAATATACGCCGGACAAGAAGAGCGTCATTACCGGCATTAAGAAAGTCAGCCGTTCCGGCCGCCGGGCCTATAAAGGCACCAAGGAATTGCCGCGGATTCTGGCTGGTTTAGGTACTGCCGTGGTCAGCACCAATAAGGGGCTGATGACGGACAAGGAAGCGCGCCTGGCAAAAATAGGCGGCGAAGTGATCTGTTATATCTGGTAAGGAAAGCTAAAGGAGGAAACGCGTGTCTAGAGTAGGGAAAAAAATCATAACAATTCCAAAAGGAGTCAAGGTCACGGTTAACGGCCAGCATGTTGAAGCTACCGGCCCGTTAGGGACCTTAAAGTATACTATTCCCGGATGGATGACCATGAAGCTCGAAGGGGAGACTATCTCGGTACTCTGTGAGAACCTGACCAATGACAAGAAACCGGTCTATGGCTTAACCCGGGCGCTGGTCAATAACCTGGTCAATGGAGTGGCCAAAGCCTTTTCCAAGAACCTGGAGATACGGGGTATTGGTTTTAAAGCGCTGGTCCAGGGAACTAAACTTAATTTACAGCTTGGTTTTACGCACCCTTGCGTATTGGATATACCGGAAGGCGTACAAGTGAAGGTTGATGAAAATACAAAAATATCAGTCAGCGGCGCTGACCGTTACAAAGTAGGAGAATTCGCTAATAAGATCAGGTCCCAAAGAATTCCTGAACCATATAAAGGCACTGGCATCCGTTACCTGAATGAATATGTGCGCAAGAAAGTCGGCAAAACCGGAGTAGCGGCTGGTGCAGCAGCAGGCGGAGGAGCGAAGTAATGAAAACAGCCAAAAAAGTAGTAAAACTGCAATTACGCAAAGAGAGAGTGCGCGGGAAGATCCGGGGAACTGCGGAACGGCCCAGATTGTGTGTTTATAAGAGCACCAAGCATATTTATGCGCAGGTCATTAATGACCTGGCCGGCAAGACCTTAGTATCGGCCAGCACGGTAGGCCCTGAATTCAAGGATAAAAAAGTAAAGGCCGGGACCATCGCGGCAGCTAAGGTCATCGGTAGCCTGGTCGCTGAAAAAGCTCTGGCCGCGGGGATCACCAAAATAGTCTTTGACCGGGGTGGTAATCTTTATCACGGACGGGTCAAAGTATTGGCCGATAGCGCCAGAGAAAAAGGATTGAAATTTTAATTAGAAAATAGATTACACATCCGCCTAAGGCGGACAAGGAATAAAGTAATAGGAGGAAAACTTGGCACGGATCAGTCCAGATGGATTAGAATTAAAAGACAAAGTAGTGAACGTTGCCCGCGTGGCTAAAGTGGTCAAAGGTGGAAAACGGTTTTCCTTTGCCGCCCTGGTCGTGGTTGGCGATGAAAAAGGTCATGTCGGTGTCGGCACCGGCAAAGCCAAAGAAGTGCAGGATGCCATTCAAAAAGGCGTAACCAACGCTAAAAAGAATTTGATCAAAGTGACTTTAAAGGAAGGGACCGTGCCGCACGAAGTAAACGGCCATTTTGGCAGTGCCAATGTGCTGATGAAACCGGCGTGCCCAGGTACCGGCGTGATCGCCGGCGGCGGAGTGAGAATAGTGCTGGAACTGGCCGGGGCCAAGAATGTATTGACCAAATCATTAGGTTCCAAGAATCCGTACAACGTAGTTTATGCAACCTTTGACGGGTTAGCGCAGATGCGGACTGAAAATCTTAATGTGAGCATGGAAACTGAAAGAGCGGCACAAGAATTAAAACACACAACTGTTTAATCAAGGAGTATTGACCAATGCAATTGACTGATTTAAGACCAGCAAAAGGTGCCACTAAAAGAAGAAAGATCGTAGGCCGCGGTCATGGTTCCGGTCATGGGCATACAGCTTGCCGTGGTATGAAAGGGCAGAATTCGCGTTCCGGCGGCGGGACTCGGCCGGGCTTTGAAGGCGGACAGATGCCTTTGGCCAGGCGCTTGCCCAAGCGCGGTTTTAACAGCCGTACTAAAAACAATTTTGCAGTAGTTAATTTAGACCAGCTGGAAAATAATTTCTCGGCCAATGCCGAAGTTACCCCGCAGGTATTATTGGACAAGAAGATCGTTGATATCCTGCAGGATGGCGTCAAGTTGCTGAGCCGCGGCGAGATCAAGAAGAACCTGACAGTTAAAGTGCATGCGTGCAGCGCCAAGGCTAAGGAAATGATCGAAAAAGCCGGCGGCAAGTTAGAATTAATAAAATAATCAATGCTAAATTACAAATTACATCGTTCCTGCGGAACTTATTACAAATTCAGGTAAGAAACTTACCATAATTTAGCATCAGCGAAGCGATGGCATTTAGAATTTAAAATTTTACAAGAGGAGCTGAAATTGCTTAAAGGATTTGGAGATATTTTCAGAATTCCTGATTTAAGAAAGAAAATTCTTTTTACTCTTGGTGTCGTAATTGTTTACCGGATCGGGGCTTTCATTCCCACTCCCGGTATTGATGCCGGCGTTTTAAAGAACTTTTTTGAAACCCAGAAAGGCACCTTGATCGGGTTCTTTGACCTGTTCAGCGGCGGCGCTTTGAGCAAGTTATCCATTTTCTCCATGGGTATCATGCCGTACATCAATGCATCAATTATCATGTCTTTATTGCAAACCGTGGTGCCATTTTTAGAGCAATTAGCCAAAGAAGGCGCCAGCGGCCGTAAAAAACTTAATCAATATACCCGGATAGGGACCCTGGTCCTGGCTGCAGTCCAGTCATATGGCCTGACTTTTTGGATGCAGAGCATGAAAGTCGGTGGCGCGAGCGTAGTTAAAAATCCTGGATTAGAGTTCCAATTGTTAACTGTAGTCACTTTAACTACCGGCACGGTATTTATCATGTGGCTCGGAGAGCAGATCACGGAGCGTGGTATTGGTAACGGCATATCCATTCTGATCTTTGCCGGTATTATTGACCGCATTCCGGCTATTCTTTTTGATACTTGGCAGCTGTTTAAGAGTGGGGAAATGAGCCTGTTTACGGTTGCGGCCCTTGTTGTGGTGATTGTCCTGCTAATCGGTTTTGTGGTTTATATCCAGCAGGCGCAACGGAAGATACCTGTGCAATATGCCAAGCGTATTGTTGGCCGCAGGATGTATGGCGGGCAGTCCAGCTATTTACCCCTGCGGGTAGACCAGTCTGGCGTGATCGCCGTGATCTTTGCCGTAAGTATCATGATGTTCCCGGCTACGATCGGGCAATTTTTCCCGAATGTGACTTTTTTCAAAAGCATAGCCGAATGGTTCACTCGCGGCGGCTTGATCTATAACTTGGTCTATGCGCTCCTGATCATTTTCTTTTGCTATTTCTATACCGCTATTACCTTCAATCCCAGTGATTTGGCTGATAATATGAAAAAACAAGGCGGTTTCATCCCAGGCATCAGGCCGGGGCCGCCGACCAGCGAATATATTGACCGGGTCTTGACCAGGATCACCCTGATCGGGGCAATCTTTGTGGTTTTCATCGCCATTGTTCCGGATATTATTTTTTCCGGCCTGCACGCCGAGTTCTGGTCGGGCGTATTAAGCGGCACATCGATCCTGATCGTGGTTGGCGTGGCTTTGGATACCATGGGACAGGTAGAATCACACCTTTTGATGCGGCATTATGAAGGATTCATGAAAAAAGCCCATCTTAAAGGAAGAATGCAATAATGCGGATTATTTTATTCGGCGGACCCGGAGCTGGCAAAGGAACGCAGGCAGAGAAGATCGTCAGCCATTATCATATACCGCAGATCTCTACCGGAGACATCCTGCGTGAAACAGCAGCCAGCGCATCTCCTTTGGCCTTGAAAATTAAGGAAGTGATGAGCAAAGGAGAGCTGGTATCAGATGATTTATTGAAAGAGATCGTGGCTGAGCGTCTGGCCAAGCCTGATTGCCAGGCAGGGTTTATTCTCGACGGATATCCCCGGACTACCCGGCAGGCGCACGACCTGGAAGAGATCCTTGAAGCCCGTGGCCTAAAACTTGATGCCGTATTGTACATCGAAGTCCCTGAACAGGAATTAGTGACGCGTTTATCCAAGCGGGGACGCGCGGATGACAATGAAAAGACGATCAAGAACAGGTTGAAAGTATATGAGTCCACCACCCGGCCGGTCCTTGATTTCTATAAAGAAAAAAAGCATTTGAAAAAGGTTAATGGCATCGGATCGATTGACCAGATATTTGCCTTGATCAGGAGTATCATGGATACTATTAAGAAGTGATATAATAATATTA
>JAQTPL010000073.1 GCA_028712895.1 bacterium
ATTGCATTCCAAACCAATAATGATGATCTTATTTTTCCTGACCAGGTAATTGATATCCTTGGGTTTATCAGAAAAAACCATATTCAAGCACTGGACGCCGGCCAGGTCGCAGGTATGGACACCGAAGATGACCATTTTTTCATATTCCAGCAAGGCTTCGAAACTGCCGTCACTTTTATTGAATTCTATTAGTTTTTCGCGTTGGGGGAAAAAATATTTCTTAGGAGGCAATATCGTAGGGATATACTTAACGGCCACATTTTGGCCATCTTTAACTTCCTGGAAAGAAAAAGTATTATAGCCCCTGGCTACCGGAGCGACGACTTTTTCGATCCGGGCCAGACTGGCAATAAAATCATTAAAGCTGCTTTTCTTTAAAACTTGATATTGCATAGGTTCACCTGATAATAAAAAAACTACTGCTCTTTTCCGCAGTATGGCTAGCGTTAGATTGTATTATACATGTATTAAATATTGGCTGTCAAGATTTATTTAAACAGCAATCAAACCACTGGTATTTTAACCGTGAATATTGAACCGGTTCCGGGTTGGCTTTCTACATCGATAATTCCCTTATGGGCCTGGATAATGCTGTAACTGACCGAAAGATTAAGACCCCCACCTTGGTTGATTTCTTCATTGGTAGCTGAAAAAGGGTCAAAGATCCGTTCAATCTTTTCTTTAGCCATACCCTGCCCGGTATCTTCCACTTTTACCTTGATATATTTTTGGTCATGCGCTTTTTCAATCGTGGTAGAGATCTTGACCTGCCCCTGCTCAGATTGGCTGGCCAGACAAGCTGTAAAGAGTATATTGCTCAGGGCCTGGTGCATCTGGCCATAATCAATGGCAATCTTAGGAAGATAGTTGTTATATTTAGTAATAATAGTGACCTGGTTCAGGTTGGGCTGGGTCTTGATATTGACCAGGACCTCATCGATCAGGGTGTTGATATTATACTTCATTTTTACGGTTTCCGGCGGTTGGGCAAAATAGGTAAGATTCTCCATGATCCGCACACAACGGAATATTTCCTGCTCGATCAGGGATAATTCCTTGCCGCCCAGGGTCCGGATAGCTTCATTTTGTTGGAGCAGCTGCGCTAAGCCCATGATGCCCAGCAAAGGATTGTTGATCTCATGCGCCAGGCCGGCGGCCAGCTTGCCAATAGCGGCTAAACGCGCATGCTGGGTCAGCTTTTCATGTAAGAATTTCTTTTCCCTGATATCTTCGATAAAACCAGCCAGGCCAATAACACTACAGGTACTGTTTTTCAGAATAAAGGTAGACAGGTTAATGGGGATCTTGTCGCCATTGGCGGCCATGGCTTCTGTTTCAGTGCCGATGCATTTTCCTTCACGCATTGTGACTTCCAACTGGCTGGCGCCCAGGGGAATCAAAAATGACAATGATTTACCGCGCAGCTCTTCATCACTATAACCAACTAACTGACGAAAAGCTACATTATAGGTAACCACATAACCCTGGTTATCTGTGGTGAAGATCGGTTCCTGGGATTGGCTGACTATATTGGCGAGGTAATCTATCTGCTCCTGTCGCTGTTTTCTTTTAGTGATATCATGGATAATGCAGGCATGCCCGATGGGCACCCCTTTTTTATCCTTGATCAAGCTGATAGCCAGCATAATATTAAAGTAGGAGCCGTCTTTTTTCCGGGAAGTAACTTCTCCTATCCAGCGTCCTTTTTGATTGACTATATCAGTGATCTTGCTGCTCAGATCCTCTTTATCGGTGATGGATCCCTGGCCAAAAATAGAATCATGTTTACCGATCAACTCCGGCGCAGACTGATAGCCAAATAGTTTCATTCCTGCCGGATTAACATATTGGATGATCCGGTCCAAATCAATGATCATGATGGCGTCAAATGAATTCTCCACCATTTGCTGGTAGCGGGCGATCTCCCGTTCCAGCTTTATGCGCTTGGAGACATCCCGGACTATTTCAATCGCCGCCACGATCCGGCCTGACTCATCTTTCTTAGGTGAAGCCTTAATCTCCATAAATCGGCCCAGTTTATCTAAAGAAATACCAATGGCCGACTTTCCGGTCTTAAAAGTTTTCCGCACGGGGCACCAGGGACATATTTCTTCACGGGAATTGAAAACCTGGTAGCAGGACCGGCCTAATATTTTACCAGGATACTGCTCCCGCATGAATTTGTTAAGATATTGGACCCGGTAATGCCGGTCAATTATGGCAATGCCGTCAGCGCTGCCCTCAAAGATCTCTTCAAGTTTATTCCGTTCTTTGAGCAATGCTTCTTCATACCGGCGTAAAGCCGTGATATCACTGAAAATTGCGGAAAACCCCTGGATTTTGTTCTTAGCGTCTTTGACCACGCTGGCAGTAATGCTGATGGGCACTGTCTTCCCGTCTTTGGCGACAGCTTTGGTTGTATAATTTTTAATGAAACCTTTTGTTATTATTTTCTCTCCAAGAGTTTTGAGCTGTTTGTACTTACCCTGCAGCAGCAACTTACTAACTGACTGGTCGATCATTTCCCTGGCTTTATAACCAAACAATTCTTCTGCTCCCTTATTCCAAAAAGAAAATCTCCCACGGCTGGTTACGGCAATGATAGCATCGCGTGAAACCCGGGAGATATTAGCCAAAAACTGTTCCTGCTCGAACAATTTGGCGGTATTATTATATTTTTCAGTAATATCCCTGACTATTTCGACAACTTTCTTCCGGCCGTCACTATCCCGTATCGGGAAAGCCTCGATCTCGTAAACCTGGCCATGCTTATCCTTAATCGTTGTGGTTTCAAAATAACGGTGGTGCTTCTTGATAATTTCACGAACCGGGCAGAGATGGCAGGGATAATTCTGGTGACTGATGGTTTGGTAACATTTTTTCCCGATCTGGTTGCCGAAATGGGACCTAAGGGATTGGTTCATATACTCAATCTG
>JAQTPL010000050.1 GCA_028712895.1 bacterium
AAAGCTTCCCGGTTTTTGGCTTCCATGACCCCTTTGATCTGTTTGCCTAATTCATCTCTGGCTTTATAAACAAATACCGGCATTCTAAAACCTCGTCATTCGTTTGCGGTTAGGATGCCCGATTTTTCCTTTATCGGGTTTCGTATCCGTATATCGTTCACCGAGCTTGTTTAGTCTTCTTGCGTCGCCCGGATCACTTCTTCTACCGTGGTAACTCCTTGCCTTACTTTGAGCAAGCCATCATCACGCATAGTTTTCATTCCTGCGATCACTGCTTCTTTCCTGATCACATCCATAGAAGTTTTTTGCACGATCAGGCTTCTGATCTTATCATTAGGCAAGAGTAGTTCAAAGATACAAATACGTCCTTTATATCCTGTATTTAAACATGTTTTACAGCCTTTGCCATGATAAACCTTGAGATCTTTTTGTTTGGGATCCAAGCCAGCTTGCAACAGTAAAGCTTCTGGTGGCTGGTATTCTTCTTTACAACTTGGACAGATCTTACGCACCAGGCGTTGGCCAATGATCGCTAATATCGATGAAGAAACCAGGAACGGCTCTACGCCCATATCCACTAACCTGGTGGCTGCGCCAGGCGCGTTATTCGTATGCAGGGTGCTGAACACTAAATGACCGGTCAAGGCTGCCTGAATGGCGATTTCCGCTGTTTCCACATCTCTGATTTCACCCACCATCACGATATCAGGATCCTGCCGCAAAATAGCCCGCAACCCGGAAGCAAACGTAAGACCAGCTTTGACATTAACCTGGGCCTGGCGGATCAGTTTTAAACGGTATTCTACCGGATCCTCGACGGTAATAATATTTTTATCAACCGTATTGATCACGTTCAAAGAACTATAAAGAGTAGTAGTTTTACCGCTGCCGGTCGGGCCAGTTACTAAGACGATCCCATATGATTTACGAATAGTTTTATTGTATTCTTCAAGTACATCTGGGGCAAAACCAAGCTGTTCCAGCCCTAACAACGCCTTAGAAACATCCAGTATCCTCATCACCACGTTTTCGCCATGGATAGTAGGCAAGGTGGAAACACGCATATCTACCTGGCGGTTCTCTACTTTAATCCTGAACCGGCCATCTTGCGGCACCCGTTTTTCAGCAATGTCCATTTCACTCATAATCTTTAAGCGGGAAATCACGGCAGCCTGCAGATTCTTCGGCGGCGGCGGCACTTCCTGCATAACCCCGTCTATGCGGTAACGGATACGCAGCATATTTTCTTCTGGCTCAATATGGATATCACTGGCGCCATCCCGGATGGCGTTCAGGATCAGAATATTTACCAGCTTTATAACCGGGGCTTCTTCAGCCAGTTCAGCCAGTTTTTTATTTTCAATATCATGTTCACCGGTGCCCAGTAGTTCACCTTGTTCTTCTTCTATTTTCTTAATCACCTCTTCCATGGTCCCGGTTACGCCATAGTACTGGTCAATGGCCCGTTTGATATCGCTTTCCATCGCTAAGGCCGGCTCAACTGTGCAGCCAGCTTTTAAACTGACTTCATCAATAGCAAAGACATTCAGCGGATCCACCATCGCCACGGTTAAAGTATCCCCGATCTTAAATAAGGGAACTAACTGGTGTTTCCTAGCTACAAATTCCGGCACCAGATTGATCGTATCGGGATCCACGAGATAGTCCTTCAAATCCACATGGGGAATACCCAGTTGTTCTCCCAGGAAACTGATCAGCGCTTCTTCATTGATCAGGTTTAAGCGTACTAATACTTTGCCCAGACGCTCGCCGGTTTCCTTTTGGACCCGTAAAGCTTCTTCTATCTGCTGCTTACTAACTAAGCCAGCATCAACAAGGATCTCGCCTAATTTTTTCTTTTCACCTTTCATTTAAGCTCCGGTTTCTTTTCCTGATCAACTAATATCTGATTTATCTTTTTGATTAATTCCTCAGGCTCATAGGGTTTCGTCATATAGGCGTCTGCTCCGGTCTTAAAACCCGTTTCTTTATCCACTTCCTGGATCCGGGCAGTCAGCATCAGGATAGGAATATGCTTGAATTTATCATCAAATTTCAAGATGCGGCATACTTTAAAGCCATCCATCTTGGGCAACATAATGTCTAAAACGATCAGATCAGGGTTTACGGTCCGGGCCATTTCCAATCCTTCGAAGCCATCAGTGGCTAAAGCCACTTCAAATCCTGCTGCTTCCAGATTAACGCGGTCCAGTTCCCTGATCAAAGCGTCATCTTCTACCACGAGTATTTTTTTACCCGGCACGATATCCTCCTTATATAAAAAACAGTTACGAGTTCCCGGTTTCGAGTTTTGACCAGTTATATTTATTCTAGCAATTTCGTGATTTTCGCTGCCAAATCCAGTGGCTCAAAAGGTTTCGTAATATAGTCATCTGCCCCAGCTTTAAGCCCCTGTTCAATTTCTTCTTTTTGCACCTTAGCTGAAACCATGATCACTTTAGTAGCCTGGGTTGCCGGATTATTCTTGACCTGCCGGCAGACTTCATAACCATTAAGGTCAGGCATCATCACATCCAGCAAGATCAGGTCCACTTTCTCATGTAAAGCTTTTTCCAGGCCTTCCCGGCCATTATGAGCACGGATAATTTCAAATTTAGCCGGATCGAAACTAAATTCAAATAAATCCAGTATGAGCGGGTCATCATCAACTATTAGGATTCTTTTCATGGTTTTTTATCCAATAATCCTGGCTATTTCGCTCAATAATTCTTTCACCTTAAACGGCTTGGTGATATACTTGACCGCACCCAACTCCAATCCTTTACGCTTGTCTTCTTCCATTTTGCGGGCAGAGATGATCACCACGGGTATTTTTTTAATAAACAGGTCTGGATCGCTCTTGAGCGTCTTAAGCACCGTATAACCATCTATCTTGGGCATCATCACATCCAGCAAGAGCAGGTCTGGTTTTATTTCTTTGGCTTTAGCCAGGGCCTCTTCCCCGTCTACGGCAACCTTCGTATTATATCCCTCTTCTTGCAGGCTGATCTTGATCAACTCCACTACATTGGGTTCATCATCAGCGATCAGGACTGTTCCCCGTTTCTTGGTCCCGCGCACACCCAGAATCTCACTCACCTTGCTGAGAAGTTGTTTTTTATCAACCGGCTTGGTTAGGTAATCATTTACACCTAACTGGCGAGTCTGGGTTTCCCGATCGTGTAGGATCGAAACGATCATTACCGCAATATTTTTAGTTTGCGGATCCTCTTTTAATGTTTTTAAAACTTGGACGCCATCTATATCAGGCAGTTTAATATCCAATAAGATCAGATCCGGAAGACCTTCCCTGGCCCGTTCGATCGCCTGCTGTCCGGTCAATGCCCAAATTACATGGTACCCCTCATCTTCCAGGTAGATTTTGTGCAGGTTCAGGATATCCTGCTCATCATCAACAAGTAGAATGGTTTTTTGCCCAGGCAAAGCCCGGTTGGGTCCAGCAGCCCTGATCAAATCATCTTCGCTAGCCATCGGCCGGAAAGCTGGCAGGAGGAAACAAAAACGGCTTCCTTTGTTCACACCATCGCTTTCCGCCCAAACCTTGCCTTCATGCATCTCGATGATGCGTTTAACAATAGCCAAGCCTAAGCCGGCCCCGCCAGTTTGCCTGGTCGAAGAGGAGTCTACCTGGTAAAATTTCTCGAATATTTTTTCCAGCTCTGCGGCCGGGATCCCTATGCCTGTATCACCGATACGCGCTTCCACGTTCCTGTCTTTTTCATATATTTCAATGATCACGCGGCCGTTCTCCGGCGTAAATTTTAAGGCATTAGTAAGAAAATTAGCTAAGACCTGTATCAATTTATCCTTATCAGCATAGACAAACGGCAGGTCATCCTGGATGATCGCCGTCAAAGTTATTTTTTTCTGGTCAAAATGAGCTCTCATCCGCTCAATTATAGTTTCGGTCAAAGCTTTGAGACTGACCGAAGACTTGTTCATGCGCACCTGCCCAGCCTCGATCCTGGACAAGTTAAGCAGGTCAGTGATTAAATTGGTTAAATGGTCGCTTTGTTCCTCGACTATTTTCAGGAATCGTTTTTGGTTTTCATTAGTCTCTCCGGCCCGGCCAGCCAGCATGAGCGCAGTATACCCTTTAATGGAAGTAAGCGGCGACCGCAGTTCATGCGAGACCATGGAAAGAAAATCACTTTTAGCTTGGTTAAGCTCCCTGAGCTTGACTACTAATTGCTGCTCCTGCGAATAAAGACGGGCATTTTCCAGGGCAATAGCCGCCTGGTCACCAAAGGCTTTGACCAGGTCGATCTGGTGCTGGGTAAATTGGCACATTTGTTTTGTATACAGGCAAAATGCGCCTTTGGCGGTATTTTTCATGACCAGGGGAACACATAAGAGTGACGCCATTTTTTCGGCAAAGACAATGGGCGAAGACTGGTACGTAGCCTCCTGGCTAATATCAGGAATAATGACTACTCTTTTTTCCTGCACGGCCTTGCCGGTGATACTACCATCCAGGAGTACTTTCTCCGGGTGATGGCTGATATCCACCCCGTAACTGGCGCTTAAGACCAGATCTTGCCCATCTTCACTCAATAACCGCAAAGTACAAGCATCAGCCTTGGCAAACTCGGTAATCGACTTAACAATAAAATCAAGGACTTCCTTAAGATCAAGGCTGGCACTCATCATGGTGCATAGCTTAGTCAGGGATTGGAGTTCTTTTTGCTGCAGTTGGGTTTCTTTCTCAGCTTGCTTCAGGAGAGTAATATCAGTGAAAAGATAAATAGAGCCAGCGATTTTACTGGCATGGTAAAGCGGCAGTATCTTGACCATGACATCAATTAATCGGCCGTTTTTAGAGAGCAGGACGGTCTGCACCAGGCGCCGGTCGCCGGCTTGCCGGAAATTAATTTCTTTTTTCAATTCAGTCCGGACTTGTTCTTTAACCAGCGTTAGCAGATTCTTGCCCCGCAATTCTGCCGCTGTATATTCCAAGAATTTTTCCCCGCTATAATTAACGAAGGTAATCGCTTCCGTCAAGTCACAGACTATTACCGCATCTACGCCTTCAGTCAGAACGCTTACGGAGATCTCAGTCTCTTCATTCGCCACTGTAAGGCCTAAGCCTGGATCTTCCTCTTTTTGTCCCAACTTTTTTAAGCCTCTGTTTTGCAGGAAAATCCCGGCCAGCAGGACCGTGATAATGCCGATAAAGAACAGGAGGAACAGATTAAAGAGGTGGTTAATGGTCATAAGTGATTATTTACCTGCTTTTTAAACTTAGTAGGTATCCGGATTAAAATATTTCCGAATAAATCATTACTTGGTTGCGGCCATGCGCTTTACCCCAATTAAGTGCCTCTTGTCCCATTTTTAATAGCTCTTCCTTGTCGTCGCTGTCTCCCGGGAAAGTGACAACGCCAAGAGTTACGGTAATATTGATCACGCCGTTAGGCACGACAAATCCATGATTCTCGATCAATTGCCTGATGCGGGAGGCCACTGACCGGGAACCTTCCCGTGGGGTATTAGGCAGGATCATGGCTACGCCATCGCCTTCAAAGCGCGCGGCAAAATCAACTTCGCGGGTATTGTTCATGACGATTTTAGCTAATTCCTGCAGGATCGTGTCCCCCACCGGATGACCATATGTATCATTATAGACCTTGAAGTGATCCACATCCAGGAGCAGTAATGATAATTCTTGCTTGAACCTTCTGGCCCGGGCTAATTCTTCCCCCAGCCTTTGATTGAAATATTTTTGCACATAAAGCCTGGTCAAATTATCGATGATCGTAGCTTCTTCCATTTTTTTAGACAAGCGGATACTATGAATAGCGGTAGCTAGCTGGTTGGCAAACAAGAGGAGGTATTTTTCATCTTCAGCCGAGAGCAGCTGCTTAGAAAAAACATTATCTATGGTTAAAACACCGAGATATTCGTCTTTGGTTTTAATCGGCAGGTTAATGATCGGTTTCTGCCGTATATCATCCACTTGTTTAGAGAAGAGGGTATCCACAACCTCATTGACACCCGGCTTCACCGGATATTTATATTCATCAATTGACCGGATAGTCCCCTGGCTGTCAACGGCAATTTTCCCCTGCAGGATATTTTTATCATGTTCGATCAAAAAGAGTTTCGCCCGGTCCACACCTAAGTGCTTGACTATGCTTTTCAGAATAATTTCCAGCGCATCACCCAGGTCCATCGTCCTGACAATTGAATTATTGATCTTGGACAAGATCAACAGTTCATCGGTCAGGTTCTGGTTGCGATCCTGCAGCAGGGCGCTCTCCACGCCAATCCCAAACCTGGCTACAAACTCCTGGAAATGTTTCAGCTGGTCCTCACTTAATGGAGTGCGCGTGACCACATTGTCTACCCGTACCAGACCAAAGACGCCGCGTTCGTTCTTCAATGGCAAATAAGCGCTCAATCCGCCGTCACCTATTACCAGGGCCCGCTTTCCCAGGACCAGCTCGGTTAATTCCTGGGTACTGCCCTCACTGGATATTTTTTCCTCCAGCTCGATCAAGCCTTTCTGGTCAATGATAAAACGGCTGCGATATACCTGCTCATTTTTATCAAGCATAAAAACTGCCACTCGGTCACAATTAATATATTCCACCAATATTTGTAATCCGGTTTTCAAGACTGCGTTTAAGCCGTTTTTAATGTCCTTAAAGGCTTCTACTAATTCTTCCCAGATCTTTTTTTCGGTCATAGTTGCCTCCCAGCATAGACACGGTACGCCAGTTAAAATGAGATACGGTTGCCAGTGCGCCAGTGAACTGCTTTTCGCTTTTACCGGCAACTGCTTTCGTCTTGACTGGTTAACTTCTTTAATTTAACACATCTACCCATTTTTGTCAATAAAAACCCCTATCCATTTTTACTCCATGAATAGGGGCATAAAATAAGCTTTGTTTGACCGGCTTTTGGGATTAATTCCCGCGCTCTACGGTCTCTATTTTTTGAAAGCGTTTGTTCATTTCCGCAAAGGTGGCATCCATATCTTCAAAAATACGTTTTAGATCATTGATCTGGTCTTCCTGTTCTACCATCTTATTATGCATATGTTCGATATCAGCATTGACTTTATGCACATATTTGCTGTTTTCTTCAAGGCTTTTAGCGAACTTATCCAATTCCGGGGGTTTTGCTGTTTCTCTCGGTATTTTGCTGATCTCGGCTAAGCTGCCTTGCATTTTAGTGACCAGCTTGCCAGACTCTTCCAGCTGTTTCTGACTGTTCACCAGCCATTCGTTGAAACGCCTGGTTTTGTCATACAGGTCTTCGATCCGCTTGTTAATATTGGTAAAAAGTTCCTTATGCTCTTCCTGCATTTTATATAAAATTTCTTCCGTTTTACCACTTTGTCCGCCGGACCGCATGACATTTTCGACTTGTTTCCTGGTATCTTCAGCGCCTTTTTGCAGGGTCATCATTTTGGTCAGCAAGTCTTTGTATTCGGCTTGCATCTTAACCAGAACTTCATCTGCTTTGCCGCCCTGGGCACCCGCCCGCTGTACGTTTTCGATCAGCTTCCTGGTATCTTCGTTGCTCTTTTGCAGGACTCCGAATTTCAGCACCAGGTCTTTGTATTCGGCTTGCGTCTTAGCCAGCGCTTCGTCGGCCTTGCCACCCTGGGCACTGGCACGCTGCACGTTTTCGATCAGTTTTTTAGCATCTTCAGTGCTTCTTTGCAGGGTTCCGACTTTAGCCATCAGGTCTTTATAATCATTTTGCATTTTGGCCAGCGCTTCATCTGCTTTGCCGCCCTGTCCACCAGTCCGCTGTACGGTTTCGATCTGCTTTTTCAGTTCGTCAGCGCTTTTTTGCAAGGTGATGATCTGAGTGTCCCACTTATTGATCCGGTTGTATAAGTCATCTACTTTACGGTTAAGATTCGTGGTCAGATTTTTAGCTTCGGCAAACATCGCATCATTCTCTTTGGTAAACTTTTTCAAAGCCTCAGGATCGCCTACAGGCAGAGTTCCTGCCTCCATAATACGATAAGCTTTGCGCAACCAGGATATAAGGAAAAAAACAATAATGCCCATCACAATAATCATAATGTTATTGACTATTGCATGCTGTTCCAAAAAAATCGATTTCAAAAAATCCATACCTTCACCTCAGCTTTCATTCTTCAAAAGTAATATTATCCACATATAAAGTACTATTAGTCGGCGTTCCCAGGTATTGTTCAAAAACTATTGCAAAATTTCCCTTCATTTTTTTCCAGTTTTTTACATCAGCGAATGCTTTCAAGGGAATTGATACCTTTTGCCAGGTAGTGCTGGCACCGTACGGCAGGAAATCACGGATATCTACTTTATAGGCGATCACCCCGTCTCCCAGCTCTATTTCAAATACTTCACCGCCCTTGGCCCCTTTGACATTAAACGTGAGCCGATGGTACTTGGTAAGATCTATACTATTTAACTTACTATAATACCCGGCATAACCATTATTGACATTATAGACCAATTTCAAGACATTACCGCCATCTTCTCCAGCGCCAGCTGAGCTGCCTTTCTGGTACGATTCCAGGCAGAACCCCCCAGTTCCGCCGAAGGTTCCGGTAAAGCCACCCTGGGTATTACGTTTTGAGCTTTCGTTAAAGTTATCCATAACCATTCTTATTACCGGAACTGGTTTAGGCAGTTCAACAGGTTTTGACACTACCACCGGCTCTGGTATCGGCTCTGGCTTAGGAACAACTTTTTTCAATGGCGGTAAAGGAACTGGTTTCGGCTGAATTTTCACTTTTTCGATCTCTACTACCGGCGGTGCCGGCGGCTTCGGTTTTTCTGGCGCTACTACCGGTAGTGGCAACGGCTTCGGAGCTTCTACCACTACGACTGGCTCAGGAAGTGGCACTTCTACCCGCCCTGGACGAGAAAATATCTGCTGCACCATAAGTATAGTAGCCAATAGCATTACCACCGAATTTAAGATTGCAAATATATTTAATATGTTTTTACGGGCCTGTATCATAGAATCCTCTTATATAGCGAGCTCAACCTTTCTTTAACTTTTGGGCCCACTCCACTATAAATATGCCTTATTTTTGCTTTCCAGTCAATACTTTTTACACATAAATATTATTAATTACCAATATGAGGAGCGGTCCAAAATATATACTTTCATGGGCCGTTTACCGAATTTCTCGCTTTCTTTCCTCGTATCGAGGGAAAGGTCTATTTTTTTGCCTTTAATGGCGCTACCGGTATCAGCGGCATAGGCATATCCGTACCCTGGGATATACAGCCTGGTACGTAAAGGGATGACTTTAGGGTCTACGGCCACTAATCCCCGTCTTAGGATATATCCCAGGTATGTGTGTATGCCGTCCCCGCCGGGATAACACATCGGGTCGTAGGGATAATACGATGTCGCCGTCAGCCACATAGACTTCGCCTTGGTCAGGTCATATTCTTTGACTGGCTTGCCTTGCTTATTTTTCAGGATAAGTTTATATACTTTATTCTGTTCCACTTTTTCATTGATGACCTCGCGGGAAAATTCTCGCTGGTCATGATATTTAATTTTTACCTGCCGCCACCGCTGTCCGTAATAACCGCGCTGTACCTCTGCCAGGCGTAAATTATTGCCAGCTTCGCTGCGGTTAGTGACCGTATACGGCAGGACAACCTGGTCAGTGATGATTTTCTCTTCAACCCTGGTGATCCTGATAGCTTGTCCCGGTTTCAGCCGCTGCCCGATATCCGGCTGGATAATATCCAGCGGTCCAAAACTGATCTGATTATGGTACAGCACATTTGCAACTCGAGGTCAATCCCCCGAGCGCTTATAACTTTACCGTCAACATAGACATCTACCTTAGCATAGATCCAATAATACGGGATCAGGACTACGCTGCATAAAATGGCTATTGCCGTCCAGGCCTGCTGCTTATTTCTATTTATGCCCATAACTATTTTCCTGTACTATATCGTCATTATGGCGTAGCTTAAAACGCACCCCTAATTCCTGTTCTACTATTTGCTGTATGGTTTTAATATTCACCTGCGGCACAGCCACCGCCGTCACAATAATATTAGCGATGTAGGGTTTGCAGGCCAGAATGAATTCTTTAACTTTTTGGTATGTGCCTGGACCAAAGGAAGGTTGGCAGATCTGATTGTATACATCCTCATTCTCAGCATTCAGGCTGACACTTATCGTAGAGATATAGGGAGCTATTTCCGGAATAATATTCCGCTGATGTATTAAATTACCCTGGCCATTAGTATTGACGCGCACCGGGATATTTTTTCCCTTTAAAAATTTGCTTACCGCAATCACTTCGGCCAGGCGCACTAATGGTTCGCCATAACCGCAAAAAACTATCTCCCGAAAACGGGCAGGATTACCAATTGCTTCCAGGATCTCTTTTACCGATGGTTCCGCAGCCAGGGTAAGATCATATCCCTGGATACTGTCAGTCTTATAACGCACACAAAAACCGCATTGATTAGGGCAACGGTTGGTGATATTCAAATATAGGGAATGGCCGATCTGGTAAACTATCGTCAAGTAAAACCCTTTCTTGGAGCGTATAGCGTATAGCGGATGGCGTATAGTATTAAATCTTTTCTTTACGCTAGTTTAAATAACTTCCTGGCATTCGCGGTCGTTTGCTCAGCAACGACGGAAACTTCGATATTCTTTAGTGTGGCAACAGCTGCCGCAATCTCTCCCAGGTAACTTGGCTCGTTGCGCTGCCCGCGGTGAAACTGGGGTGCCAGATAGGGAGCATCTGTTTCTAACAACAGCCACTCCAGCGGCATCGCACTGACTACTTCCCGCAAGATAGTGGCCTTAGGAAATGTTACCGCGCCGGTGATACCTATATACCATCCCAGCTCAATTAGTTTCCTGGCCAGCAGGAGTGTCCCGGAAAAGCAATGGACAACCCCGGTTAATCCGGGAAAGTTCTTAATCATTTCCAGGACTTCATCCCCGGCATCCCGGCTGTGGATAATTGCCGGCAAGCAAATCTTTCTGGCTACTTCTAATTGCTCGGCAAAAACTTTTTTTTGTATTTCCCGGGGAGACAAGTCCCGGTAATAATCTAAGCCAATCTCGCCGATGGCCACAACTTTTTGCTGTTGTCCCAGGGCAGTTAATAAATTCCCGGCATTTTCCTGCCAGGCGCCGGCATCATGGGGATGAATCCCTATCGCGGCAAATACCGAGGCCTGCTGA
>JAQTPL010000051.1 GCA_028712895.1 bacterium
TCTTCTAATTCTTTATAAGATCTTAAATAAGAAGATGTATCAAATATTGATAACGCGATATAGTTTATTAATTCATAAGACCAGGCATAATGATTGTATACATTTTTAGGGAATTTATAGAAATATATAATGCTTCTATAATTAATCAAACTACCTGCATGCACTGCATCTTTTGACCAATCATACAATTCTTTTATTAATTCTGCCTGAGGCTTGGCATCACTAATCTTTTTGTCCTCTTTTCTTAATCTAGCAAGAATATCTCCATTCGCATCAAAATTAATTTCTATTCTTGGGCCCCCCTCTTTGGCTATATCTTCATGATAGGATAAAAGGAACATAATTGTTCGGTTCTGATCTATTATTGCATTAAATTTATCTTCACTTACCCCTTCCTTCCAATTTATATTCAAAAAGCGTGTCAAATATATACAAATATTGTTCGCCACCAGAGTGCCAAACAATTTTAAAAATGAATCTCTGATTTTATTATACTCTTTATTAATCTTTAATCGCAAATCACCTTTTGACTCATATAACAACATATATGACGCAAAAATATTATCTGGATCATAATTCTTATATGTATCACTGTACCTTAATAGCCTTTGTATCACTTGTTCAATAGACAATCCTTTAAAATCTCTTTTGTGTTTTCTGCGACTTTTTAGAATTTTCTCCATATCCATATCTGTTTCTGTATTCTTGTTTATTACCAACGCTTTATCTAAGGAATTGATTGCTTTGCTCAGCCTTATAAGTTTATTCTTGTTATTATCATTTTGATGCATTATAAATCCTAATTTATTAAAATATGTTTAAAGGATCCCCCCTTAAAACATAAAAAACAACCAGGACTTCCTGCCTTCCCCCTATATTAACCGTTACTGTCAACCTCGGAGGTTGACGCCTGGTTACATTAACCTCTTTTCCACTTCGGAAGAGGAAAATCGGCATTTACTAAGCTCTTTTCTTAATTATGGCAATAGATCTGTTACTTGCTCTAATGTAATCTCTATTTCATACTTTCCATTTAAACCTTTCTTTCGCATAAAGGATACCCCTATTATTCCTTGCCAACCATTCTTAAATAATCTTCTATCCTTTTCTTCAAGAGCTTCATTACACTCCCTAAAATGAGCATCTAAAAATCCCTGTTCTATTACCCACCGAAATCCTTTCTTTGTTTTATAATACTTTTTACGGTAAATATTCATAATATAATAATTATCTGAGCTTAATTTCCGAAGCAGTCTTACTGTATTTTTTAAATTAAATCTTTGTAATATAAAGTGGCATATTTTATTATCATTTTTGCAAGTTATCTTCCTGTCAACAAAGCTATTTTGAAGATCTGAGCCAAAAAATGATTCTACTGGAGCATTTATATTAATATCATCTAATATTTGGAAGTTATTTAAGGTTTCTTTTACTGTTTTGATTTTATCACATCTAAACGTTCTCATACTATTTCTGTAATGGCAATAAGCTAGTAGATACATTATTCCAAATTGAGATGCTCCAATTATATAGGGATCAATTAACCGTTTTGTCCTCTTATTGTCACTATTAACATATTCAATTATAATACTATGTCTTTTTTCAATACATTCTTGTATTAGTATTTTCTTATTTACTTTTTCTGTTTCTATTATAGGGTTAGGGATAATCTTATTATTCATAAGTCATTCTTATGTCATTGCCTTTTATCTTTATAGATTATTGAGGACATGAGGCAACCCGGACGTCCTGCCTTCCCCCTATATTAACCTATTTTCCACTTCGGAAGTGGAAACCGGTCACCCTAAACCTATTTTCCACCGCGTAGGTGGAACCTGGTCAAGTTAAACCTGAAACATCTCCTTTATTAAGCCAAAGAGACTCTAGCCATACCCCGTTCAATATTCATAAAAAAGTTATTAGCTTTTACAATTGATGCATCATGCAAATTATTCTTCTCAAAGATATTATTACCAAATATATAACCGACGCCTGTAAATCTATTTTCATCGATTATATAAACTGGAAAATTCAAATATATAATAATCCCAATGATTCTTAAATCGATTATTTTAGCCCAATACTTTCTATATTTCTTTAATATATGCTGACATAGTTTATTAAGATATGCTTCTCCTTCACTATTGGTCTTGACTGTACTATATCCAGTCACTTTTGGGATAATTCTTTGAAAAGATATGGCGACAAATCCATTAGAGTTCTCATAATTCGTAAACCGCTTTTGTAATTGCTGTACCGCATTATCTATATTTTGTCCAAGAGAGACCTCAGTAAAAGGCCTTTTACATTCTATTAGAGAATATTCATCATTTCGTTTTAGTGGTATATCAGTTATATCCTTTTGTTCAATTTCATATCCTCCTAAAACACAATATATAGCCATAACTAATTCAAATTGAGTATTCCTTGCCTGATTTGTATCAACAGTCTCATCTATCAAAAAGTCATTGCCTTCTATCATCTTTTTGAATTTACTTATTTTAAATCCATCAGGTAAGATATTTTCAAATTTAGCAATAAATCCTAAATCCTGAAGCTCCATTAGTGTTAATATTATTTTAGGAATAGGCTCTTTTTTTAAGAATTCCTCTATTTTTCCACCTTTTCTTGCTTCCTCTAACAAGCTAATTCTTTCTATATAATTACTCCACCTATTTTTACTATATTGAATCTTATATTTATCAAGTATTTTTAAAAATATCTCTGCCCCTATTAATACTTGCTCAAATGAATAGTTATTGCTAATAAAACTGCTCATATTACTCTCCTATTTGGAGCGCCCGATTCTTGGGGATGTAGTTGCATTGTTTCCTCAAGCCCTCATCACCCATAAACACAAAAAGCAACCCGGACTTCCTGCCTTCCCCTATATTTAACCTTACTGTCAACCTCGGAGGTTGACACCTGGCTAATCCTAACCCTATTTTCCACCGCGTAGGGGACAATTTGGTAACATTGCCCTCGTCTGGATGCCCTAGTTAAGCAGACTCATCATCATTTTCTGTCAATTCAGGGTCACCAGGATCAAGAGCGTAGTCTCTAGTCTTATACCTGACCTCCTTAAACTTTTTTAGACCGGGGTAAGGCATTTCTGTGCATTCGTCACCACGATACTCAACTCTCACGTGCACATTATTCATTTCAAGGCCTACATTATGGCGTTCGATCAATAACGCACCTTCTTGAATGCGATATCCTCCGAACAACATATCACGGACTTTGTCGCAGATATAGTTTGCCGCGCGCGTTAGTTCAAAGAACAAATCGTTCACTAAGCAAACATGTGCTTCGTATTGTTTCAGCAATCTGTCATAACGCTCTGCGTCGTACTCATTAATCTTATAGAACTTTTTAGTCCTCAAAAACTCTGTTTCTTTCTGGTCGTAATCGATATGACGGTCAAATACATTTAAGAAATCCTGAAGCACCTTTTTGTAGTTAAGTAAGGCCTTTTCTATTGATGTGTAGCGGCCTGGCCAGATACGGCCAATAATCCATATAAGAAATTCTTTTTGGTTATTATACCATGCCTTTGGTAGTGTCGGCGTGTCTGCTGAAAGCCAGGAGGATGTGCTTCGCCAATTATCCAAACCAGCACGACGTTGCCATTCATCTATATAACCTGAATAAATAATGTCATCCCTCTGTCGCTTCTTGTCCGTTTCAGTTCGATTAGCTTTGACTTCCTTTTCATGAGTATTTTTTATTTCACGCAAACGCTCCACCGTGTAAAACGCAGGTTGATCATCAATCTGCTTGTGATGTGTTTTGCACAGAAGAATCAGATTTGGATAGTGATCTCTCTGCTCTGATGTTAGGGAATCATAGTCTCCACGTGTGAAGGATTCTTTTCGCGCAATAATATGCGCCTCATCACCGATAATAGAGGGATCGTCAGTAGGATCTGAAGATTCCACAATTAGCTCATTCTTGCAAATAGCACACATGTTTCCTGATCGAGCCCAAAGTATCTTATGTGTTTTGAGTGATAGACCCATACTTTTTCTGCCTAACCCAGTGAATTTACAGGGATTCCGGGGACACGATACTCATTTCCAACTAATTTAGAACACTTTTTTAAAATAATAATACTTTTAGAAAAATGGCTAAAATAAATAACTCAAAATATAGACCAATTAAACTACGAGTCATTGAATAAAACACACGGGGTCAACCCTTGAAATGGAAATAACCCCTCTAAACAACAAAACGCAACCCGGACTTCCTGTTTTTCCTCTATTTAACCCTACTGTCAACCGCGTAGGTTGAGATATGGTTAACCGCTACTGTCAACCTCGGAGGTTGACACCTGGTTACATTAACCCATTTTCCACTTCGGAAGTGGAATCCGGTTAAACTCTTCCTCTATCAATATCTTGTCATCTTGACAACGTCCCTAAGAACTTTATCTTTCCCAGATTTCATTAGGTTGTCTTCTTTACCGATTACCTTTTGCTCGATTGTGGGTTTTACACAGCATTTGGCAATTCTTAATATTACTTTTACCGCCCTTACTCCAAGCCGCAACATGGTCAGCTTCCATTTCGTCAAAAATCCAAATCTTACTCTTATTGACATCGTGACCAATAGCGCAATGCGGGCAGTTTGATTCTCCCTTTTTCTTTGCTTTGTAGACTTTGGGGACGTTGTCAAGATGTCAAGATATAATTCTTCTCTTTTACTAACTTCTCCCCTTGTGCTACCAACAACGATACTGCCTGCCGGCTCAATCCTAATTTCTTCCCTATCGTTACCCCGTTTATCCCCAGCTTTTGCTTGGCCCAATATGCTATTAATCCCTTAGCGTGGGCAATTTGATTGTTTTTCCCTTTTCTTTCTATATCTTCCTTTTTGATCTTAAAGAGCTCACACACATGATCTACCAGTTTTTCTATATTCCATCCTGCTCTTTGCATCTTTTCTGCGCTCTCTATATCTTCTTCCCATTCTTTTATCACCGCACTTACAAAATCACCATCGCCCAGGATCCTTTCATCTCCTTGCCAACGGGTATTCATCTTCTTTAAGGCTTGTATACCAGCCCAGCCTCCAGCGCTGCGCTTTAATCCCCCACCGATCAAATCCTGCCGCCGGCCCATTGCCAGGCCATCTTGAATAAAGGTTAAATAGTCTCTCCGCGCGCTTGCTTTTGTCCTTCCAAAATAGGAAAGTACTTCATCTTCATGATACCACTCTCTTTTGGCTTTCCCCATAAGGACAGCATGTCCGCTCCAGGGATACTTATTGAGCTCATCCATAGTCTTGACTAAGCTGCTAACTAAAGGGTTGAGATGTATATACCTCACCAACTCTTTATAATAGGCATCTTGCTGGCAGAGGATTGATTTATATCTGTTTTGGACCAAATATCCGCTACGGTGGTATTTCCGGTTAAAATAGCCTACATAACCGCTCATGAGGCTGCGCATAAGATCACTCATTGGGTTCTTGCCGGTTTGAATCAATAGGTGAAAGTGATTCGGCATGAGAACCCAAGCGTGACAATTGCTGCCGGATCTTTCCAGCGCTTTGGCTAAGCGCCGCAAAAACTCTTCCCGGTCATCATTATCGTTGAATATCTTACGACGCTCGATGCCGCGCACTATGATATGGTATAAAGCTCCTGGTATTTCTAATCTTCTATTTCTTGGCATGTGCGCATAATACCAGATATCAGTTTTAATGTCAATATCTTGACATCTTGACAACGTCCCTAAGTACTACTATCTAACTTCGTTGCCCATTGAAATTCTTCTTCTTTCCAGCTTTGCGTAGTTTTATATGCTTCCTCTAAGAGATTATTTAACTTTTCAGATATTTCGTTAAAAGGAACTTTTTCCTTTAAGAATATATTCTTCCAATATCTATTATTTGATTTATCTTTGGATGCGGAAATCCAAAGATTAAATAAACGCGTTGTCTTATCATCCATATATATTTGAATTAATCTTTCTATTCCATTGTCATCTCGCCACGTCAATGATCTTTCTGGCCACCCTTTTGTATTTTTTGATACTTCCAAGCTATACTTTCGTGCAAATTCATGGAGTACAGAATCAATTTCTAATAATGGCTTTTCTAATGTCTTAAACTCTTCATTAGAATAAGTATCGCCACTTTTTTTACTTAGTTTATTTAAGATCCAATTAATTAGTTTCATTACGCCTATACCTTCGTCAGGGTTATTTTTTCCAAATATCTTTCTTAAACAACTCCTTAATAACAATTGCGTAAGCAACACGATACCCTTTCCACTGTTTCTTTATATCTTTCGATAAAAGATGATTCAAACAAATAGGGCATCTTGGTTTAGTTCTATACAAGAAAATCCCTCCACAAGAGCAAGGCTTGAGTTCTCTTTCAACCACCTTCTGAAAATCACTATACTTTCCAAATGTCCTTTTAAATAAAGCAAAATAAATAGCTCCCAAAACAAAAGACAAGCCTTTGTGTTTTTTATAGATATCTGTATACTTGGGATCATAGATGTCAATTTTGACAGCATTTGGACATGTATTACAATAAATAATGTCCACATCACTGAAGCCAGCGTGAAAGTAATGTGTTTCAAAACTATTTTGACAATGTGGACACTTTAAGATAATATTCTTCATTTTGATTCAAAACCTCTAATACTATTCTTCCCCCCAACACAAAAAGCAACCCGGACTTCCTATATTTCCCTTATTTTCCCGCCAAAAAGCGCTGTCGGGCGACTTTCAGTCGAACATTAAAAGCGATCGGAGGTTGACACCTGGTTTCCCTAGTATCTATTTTCAAATTTACGGAATGATAATGTTAATACAAACCAGAGAATAACCAGGCTGATTATTTCCAGAGCGATCATCCTGAACATCCACCAATTTGAAGTTGCATTATAGGCTACTATCCGGCTAAAGAGAATATACAGGTTTGCAAATGACATAAGAGGAATTACCGCCGGTGAACTGGTTTTTAAAAACAACTCTGGTCTGCTTATTGCATAATAAGAAAAGAAGACCATAAATAACGCTACAATTGAGACAATAAAAAGTCTTATAGCACGCAATTAAATTCTCCTTCCGTTGAGGTTGGTTATGTTGTTATTCAGATAGGGCATCAAGCACTTTTGCAATTTGCTCCTTATGATGCTGAATAATATCATCCGGCGTACCCCAGGATTTAGCTTTGGTAGCCAGTATTTCCACTACCTTAACCAGATCCTTTTTCTGCGGATTGTCAAAATCAGCTCCAATGGCCTTGAATTCCGCGCGGATAGCAGCAACTACAGTATCTCTTACCTCTTTACTGCTGGCATAAGGATTAGCTTTCTCCTTCTGCCGGGCAAAAGTATCCTGTTGGGCGGTATAGAAACATTCAATAATAGTATCTCTGGCTTTCACCGGGGTCAGGAATAGCTTATCTCTCATCGAAGTGAACCATTTTTTAAACATTTTTATTCTCCTTTTTTTGGTAGCTGTAATGGGTTCAATTACGCCTTTTTCTTCTTTAGTTTATGCACAAGATCGATCATTTTTGCCAGTTTGTCGCCTTCTTCATGTACCACCAAGTTAAAAAAGTTACATTTCATGCAAGAAGACATCTTGGTGGCAAAATTCCCTCCAACTTTACCATCGCACAAAGTTTTGCCAACTGCCCAGCAGGCGCGCCCGGCATACTTGCCGGAATTTTGCCCATGCAACCGCATTTCCGTGGCTGCCGGACATAATCCTAACTCGCTAACCTTAGCCCCGCCAGTTTCACATCCGCATTTTTTGAATTCCCAACAATTCAGCTTCTCCATTGAGTCACCCCCTACCGCCACCATACTCTAACGGGTGGCCTTCGGCCAAAACAACAAAAAGCAACCCGCTACTTCTGGATTGCTTTGATTTTTATTCCCCCATTTCCCTGGACCTTTCTTTTTGGGATCGGGCCAAACTTATATAATTGACTTATTTCCTTATACTCCACTATCCCCCTTATTGTCAAACAATTTAAATTATAACCATTTTTCACTTCGGAAGTGGAATAGAATTCCAGCTATTTTGATATGTACCTGTGAATAATACTGGCGATCAAGGTTTGATATGGCATCCCTTGTTCAACAGCTTTCCTTTGGATATGTATCAAATCCCTTTCAGATAGACGGATATTAATCCTTTTATTCTTTAATAGGGTATTACTAGCATATCGCTGATAGCGGCGTTTTTCGGCTTTTACATTCTTTACCGGCTTCAGTCTGTCTTGCTCAAAATCCTTTAACAATTCTTTCTCTTCTATTGCCATTTTATTCATATTTTCACCTCTTTAAATATTCTTTAGTTGCTTTTCGGCTGGGGATGATCGTTTTCAAGAATACTACTTCTTCATTTTCCACAAACGGCACCAAATATATGTAATCATCAATATCTATGATAAAAATCTTCTGTTCTGGATATCTTTTTCGATTAGGGTGCGCTACGATATCAATAACGCTTCCCCTTTCTATGTAAAATACAACTTCTTCAAATGATATACCGCGTTCCTGCTTGAGCTTCTTATTTTTCGTCTCATTCCACTCGATTATTTTCATCTTGTAATAAATATATCATACTGTGTGCCTTTTGTCAACAGATATATGCTAAACCCTCCCTAAAAACACCTAAAGCAGCCTCAAATTAACGAGGCTGCTTTGGTATATTAAAGTTCTATGTGGCTATTCTACTGCTTGAATTCGTATCCTTTTGGCGCGGCCTGACTGTGGATGGACTTAATGATCGCTGTATCCAGGGTCTGCGTTGTCCCGGTTTTAGCTGTTTCTTTCTCTTTTTGCGCCACATACTGCCGCCGCTCATTGCTTAATGTGTTGATTCTGGTCTGTATGTCCTTGCGCTTCTGGATGTTATCATTGATATATTTTTCTCTTTCCTTGGGTGTCATGCTCTGCATTTCCTTGGGCAAGTCTTCTTTTTTCAGTTCTTCGGTTTTGACACTGCCACTGGCTACCGCGCTCACTACGTCCCAGGAAGAGGCGGCACTAGTATATTGCTTGCCAGCTTTAAAAGAAGCACGGTCAGAAAGATTAGCCTTGCTATAGGAGATCTGGTTACTATCTTGTTGTTCCTGGGCAACCTTGGCTACTTTCCCCTTCTCGCCATAAGCTATATATGTCTGGTTGAGCTCGTTGTTCAGGCGCAGTATCTCATCATCTTGGGGCGCGGCAATGGAAACAACTCTTACTCCATGGTCTATGTTAAAATAGTCGCCGTGCCCAGATTGGGCACCAGCCAGCCACTGGGTATTAATACCTTCCTGGTACGGCCCGCAAAAGATAGTGTTGACATTAATGCCTTTCCCGGCTGCTGTAGCTATTGATTCCCGGAAAGGTACGCTGCCCTGGGTGAAAGGCTCATTGCCGGCAATGAAAATGACCTTATAGACATCAGGATTACGGGACCAGTTTAAGCCAGTAATCGCGTCGCGGATAACTGTTCCGCAATATTCACTGCCGCCGCAGGTAGTCAAGGCAAACAGGTTTTCTGAAACAGTATCCAGATTATTGGTAAAAGATAAAACCTTACGGATATAGCCGGTTCCTCTATCCAGCCGGTCATTGCCATATTCGTAGAGAGAGACATATACTTCAGGATTTTGTCCCTTCCATGTGGCTGAAGATAATTCATTGACAATGCGCCAAAGCTGGCTCTTGGCCTGGTCAATAAGCCCATCCATACTATTGCTGGTATCCAGTAGAAGCGCGACTTGAACGATTGGCTTGGCGGAATGATTAATTTGGCTTGGGGTTGAAGTAATTTTAGCGGGAGCGGCATTGGCAATGGCGGCAAAACAGGTGAGAATCAGCAGCGGGATCACTAACAAACGTCTCATAAATCCTCCTATTAAGAATATTGTCTTCCTATGCTATGAGACCCTTGTCTTAAATAAAAGTTCCATTTGCCAGTAGCACCTCCATTCCACTCTTACTGTGGAATGGAGGTGCTTATCCTGGCTGTTATTTACCTAATTTATTTATTGTCACTTCTGCGGCCTTCCTGCCAGAATAGAGCATGGCGCTAAAGGTAGGCCCCATCCTGGGGACTCCATATGCCGTAGAGACGCTCATCCCGCAGATGACCAGCCCTGGGAATATCTCCCCAGATCTCTCTACCACCTGTTCTTCGGAAGACTCCACATCCATCGGCCCAAAATCAGCGATCTGGAGCAATCCTCTTTTAGCCAGGCTTTTGCAGACGCAGGCATCATGCCCGGTAGCATCAATGACTACCTCTGCTTCCACTGTGACTGGATCCAGGCAGGAGATCGCCCGCGGCATATAGGCGACCGGGGTCCAGTTGATCACCGCGCCTTTTACTTTCTTGTCCTTATATAGGACATCATCAAAACGGGTCAAATTAAGTATCCTAACCCCGGCATCTGCTGTCGCAGCGATCAGCTTGGCGCATATTTGCGGCGCACTGCCGATAAAAAGACCTTTAGAAGCTTCCTTGCACGGGATGCCGAATTCTTTGAGCAATTGCTCACCGGGAGACCGAAAGGTCAGGGTATTCATCAGATACCCGCCGGTCCAGAAACCTCCTCCCAGGTAATTATTACTCTCTATCAAAAGCACTTTTTTGCCGGCTTTAGACAGGTCATGAGCAGCCACTAGCCCGCTCGGGCCGCCGCCGATCACGATCACGTCGTTTTTCAAATGCTGGCTGAACCAGGAATAGAAATCCTGCGCCATAGCCCCGGTTATTTCTGCTTCGCTTACCTTGCTGAATTTCATCACTGCCTCCTTTTAAA
>JAQTPL010000052.1 GCA_028712895.1 bacterium
GACGACAGTCCGCGGTCAGTAGTAAAAGATTAAGCACACTTGACTTTACAGAATAATTGAGATACAATGTTTGGCATAGGAGTGCTTTATGTCCAGGAAAACAGTATATGCCGGGACCTGGTATCCAGGAACTGAAGATAGTATTATTAAAACCATAGATTCATTCCTGCCGAATAAAAAAGTTACTTCCCGCAAAGCCATCGGCATCATGGTCCCTCATGCCGGCTGGCTGTACTCCGGTAAAATAGCTGCCCAGGTATATGCCAGCGTAAAGATACCGGGAACAATTGTGCTGATCGGGCCAAACCATACTGGCAAGGGATATATGGTTTCTTTGGCTGATAGCGATGCCTGGAACACGCCTTGCGGACCGGTAAGCCTGGATATTGCCTTAGGCAAGAAGATAACTGAATTAAGTGGCGGCACTGTATCGCTTGACAATAGCGCTCATGCGCAGGAACACTCCCTGGAAATCCAGCTTCCTATGCTCCAATATTTCCGCAAAGATATCAAGATCGTGCCTCTTATCCTGGGAACCCAGTCTTTGGAAATATGCTGTATCCTGGGAGAGGGAATTGCCAGCGCGATCAGGGAAAGCAAACAGGAAGTAATGGTCTTGGCCTCGTCAGACATGACCCATTATGAAAGTCTCGCTGAGGCCAGGGAAAAAGACACTTTAGCGATCAACGATATACTGGCCCTGCAGCCGGATAAATTATTACACACTGTTAGCGAATATAATATCAGCATGTGCGGTGTCGCGCCAACAGCAGTCATGTTATATGCAGCTAAAGCATTGGGCGCTACCCAGGCCCAGCTGGTAAGTTATGACACGAGCGGTACGGTTACCGGTGACAATAAAGAAGTAGTAGGATACGCCGGAGTGATAGTTACGTAAAGCGAACATACACCGATGATAAGATGACAAGATGATAAGTAAATGCTCTAGCTTTTACGTATCATCTTATAATCAGCTTATCGTATCATCGCCTTTATAATCAAATGGAGGACCAATGACCGAGATCAGGAAAGATCCTTTCACCGAGCAATGGATCATCACTGGCACTGAAAAGGAACAGGAATTCTTTACTTCCCTTGCTTCCCAGGAAAAAACAGAATGGAAGGTCTGTCCATTCTGCCCGGGTAATGAAAAAGTCAGCGGCAAGGAAATATTTGCCTTGAGGACTCCCGGCACCACCGCCGATACTCCGGGATGGGAAGTGCGCGTGATCGTATCCAAACAAGCTGCCCTGCAGATCGAAACTGACCCGGACCGCCGGCCGGAAGGCATGTATGACCTCATGAGCAATGTCGGCGCGCACGAAGTAATTATCGAAACGCCGGAACACGTCAAGAACTTATCCAATCTACCGGTTGAACAAATAAATAAGGTTTTCAGCACCTACCAGTCCAGAATGCGTGACCTGGAAGGGGACCGTCGTTTCAAGTATGCCCTGATCTTCAAGAATCAGCGCAAGAGCAGCAAATACCGTCTTTGCCATGCCCATTCCCAGCTGGTAGCCCTGCCGATTACTCCTAAAACGATCAAAGATGAGCTGCATCATGCCCGGGAATATTACAGCTACAAAGACCGCTGCCTTTATTGCGATGTGATCACCCAGGAATTGCGGGAAACCAAAAGAGTGGTAGAAGAAAATGACGGGTACATCGCAGTCACTCCATTTGCCAGCCGCTTTCCTTTTGAAGTTTGGATCATGCCGAAAAAGCACAATTGCGACTTTCTCAAAGAATCCCCGGAGAGCCTGGTCAACCTGGCTAAAATAATGAAAAACAGCCTGTTGCGCATCGAGAAGGTCCTGGATGACCCTCCCTTGAATTTCATGCTTCATTCTGCCCCTTACATGCGCGAGCGTGAAGGTTACTGGGCGACCATTAAAGACGACTATCACTGGCATATCGAGATCACGCCCCAAGTGCTGGAATTGTCCGGATTTGAAGTAGGGACCGGATCGCAAATTCAGCCGCTTTTACCTGAAGTAGCGGCCCAGTTATTACGGGAGATAAAATTATAATGGGTGAACTGTACTTTTATATCAAACCATACCTGCTTAGTTTCATCCCCATATTCGTCGCTATAAATATTTTCGGCATATTGCCTATTTTTCTGGCCTTGACCGCCGAGATGACTGCCGCGGAAAAACGCAAAAACATAGTCGAGTCTTTGATCACCGCTACCACGATCGCTATCATTTTTATGCTGGTCGGCAAGTTAATCTTCCTGATCATGGGCATTACTGTCGCTGATTTCAAGATCGGGGGCGGCATACTCCTGCTGATACTGTCAGTTAACCTGCTCCTGCCGGGAGTAGCAGCGACCCGGGAAAAACAGTACCAGGATGCCGGGATTTTCCCTATCGGCACACCGCTCATCACTGGCCCGGCAGTCCTGACCACGACTCTGGTATTAATAGATGCTTTTGGTTTATTTCCGACCTTTGTCTCCCTGGTGCTGAATATGTTCATCTCCTGGATAGTTATGATCAACAGCGACCGGGTAGCCCGGGTCATTGGCCTGAACGGCATGAGAGCGTTTTCCAAAGTCGGGGATATTTTCCTGACCGCGATAGCAGTCATGATGATCCGCAGCGGCATACAGGAAGCATACAAATTATTCTTCAAGTAAAAAGTCCTATGAAAAAAGTAACCATCCAGCAAATGCGTGAGATCGATAAGCAGACTATTAATGTCTACGGCATCCCAGCCCAGGTACTGATGGATCACGCCGGCAAAGCAGTAGCTGATGAATCCCTTAAACTGCTGACTAATAAAAAGAAAAAGATAGCTGTATTCTGCGGCCCTGGTAATAACGGCGGCGATGGCTTGGCTGCGGCCCGCTGGCTTTACCATTACAGGGAAATGGTCGAAGTATTTTTTGTAGGCAACCTGGAGCGCGCCAGCCTGGAAACCCGCCTTAACTTCGCGATCATCGAAAACTTGCATATTCCCATGCAAAAAGTGCAGGATAATTGGCCTGCTTTAAAAGAGCAGATTCGTTATTTTAACGTGGTCATAGATGCTTTATTGGGCACAGGCAGTTACGGCCCGATCCAAGGATTATATAAAAAAATTATTGACGATTTAAATGAAAGTGGTGTAAAAATAGTAAGCGTAGATATACCCAGCGGTTTGAATGCAGATACCGGCCAGGCGCTGGGCAGTTGTATCAATGCTGCGGTGACCGTAGCCCTGGGGTTTTCTAAGATAGGCTTCGGCCAGCCTACCGCGAAAAAACACACCGGTAAAGTAGTTGTCGCCGACATCGGTTTAATCGATAAGTAAAAAGGTGTAGGTTATGTCAACCCACACCCTGCAACTATAGACCTTTAAAACAGGGGGTTATCATGATCCAGGACCTGACTAAACTTTTTAGCAAGACTGCATCTCATATCATTGCCGGAGTGATCAAGAGCGGCGGCATAGTGGGCGGAGTTAAGATCAGCGGCGCTAATGGTGTGCTTCTGGAAAATGACCCCTTGAGCAACCGGATGCAAAAAGAGATCATGGAAAAAGCCGGGGTCAAGGGCTTTATTTCCACCGATGAACTACCGCAATATGGTATAAATGCCGATGACAAGAAGAAGATCATGTCTGCCTGCGGAGCTACTAATAAAGATGTGGTGGTACTGGTAGCTGACCAAAAAGACAATACCCTGGCTGCGTTAAAGATCATTGCCGGCATGTTGGCTGGAAAAGCTAAAAAAGCCGCTCCTAAGCCCAAGAAAAAAGCTGTCAAGAAAACTAAAAAAGCAGTAAAAAAGAAAAAATCCGCCAAGCCAAAAAAGGCTAAAAAACCTGCTGCCAAAAAGAAAGCCAAAAAGAGGAAATAACAAAATCAGCTTGACAGGGCGCCAATCCTCAGGCATTTATTAATCATACAGAATTACTTATAAAAAGCCACGTAATTTCTGATTGTACCCTCCTAACTGCGCAGCTGTTGGAGAGTAGAGCTGGATGTTAGGTTGCTCATTAATATAAGATAAGCAGCCTTTTTTATTTTATGAAAATGAGGTAATAATGAAATTTAAAAGACATTATGTGATAATAACGGCGCTAGTAATGCTGATAGCCTTTGCCTGTAATTCCTTTGCCGAAACCAGCGAATATACAAACGAAGCCTATAAATTGTTTGAAGAAGGTGAGAATTTACTGCAGGATAATAACAAAGAAGACGCTTTGTTAAAATATCAAGAGCTTTTAGCTACATATCCAAATTCTAGCATAGCACCTATAGCTTTAATAAGAGCAGGGAATATATACAATTTTAATAAGGATTATAATAAAGCAATTGAATCATATAATAAGATAATTGATATTTATCCTGATACTGTAGTTGCGGCACAAGCCATGCTCAATATTGGCAGTATTTATAATAAATCCAATGATCTTATAAAAGCTAAATCAACTTATGAGAACATCATTGAAAAATATGCTAATTCTACGGATACTAGTATTTTGGCAATTGTAGCCCAAGCAGAAAAACGATCGGATAACATGCTAAAGCTACAAGAAACCATAGAAAACCATATTAATAGAAGAGAGAGTTTAATAAATTCAATTAAGGCTCATAAAACTAATAGTGACACACAAAGTGATGCTATATTAATAGAGAATTACATCATTCTTTCAGATCTTTATGCCATGAAAAACGATAAAAAACAAGCCATTGAATATCTTAAACAAGGATTAGAAGAATATCCCATCAATAAACATAAAGAAGAATATGAGAAAAGGATAAAGAGGTTACAAAGATAATGCTAAAAAGGGCTAAAATTATATTATTATCATTACTTGCATTATTAATACTATTTTGTGTTTCTTCTGCAAATGCAGCAGTTACTGTGAAATCCTTTAAGAATAATGTTTGGTATATATTCAAAATCAGTCCAAGCACATATGAATTAGCTATAGATTGTGTTGGCCTTAAATATACGGGGTACGAAGCGCTTAAATTAAGTTTAGCTGCTGAAGGAATTGGTTATTATGAACAACCTATTACCGGAACACAATTTGCATTTCAAACAGTAGGCCAAGCTGCTGTAGCAGGCGCAGGTATTGCGTTGGCACTAGGGGTTGCTCCTGAGACTATTACTGCCTTAATAATAGCAGAAGGATTAGATTTAACTGCTGATATTGTTTTTTATATTAAAGGTCGTATTGATGACATTGATTTTACTCCCCCTGAAATGCAATGGATAACGCCAAATTATAATGATATAAATGAAATAATATTTCATATAGCAGATGCTAATTCTTTTTATAGCAGCATACCTGAAGCTAAAGTGATTATGCGAGACGATAACTCAGGAATAGATCCATTCTCTTTATCAGTTGACTATGATTCATATGGCGGACAAGGAGAGCCTGGCCAGATAGTACCAAATATTAAACCTGTTGAGTGTATTGCTAATGTAAATTCTGTTGGTGAAGTAAATATGGACCCCAGTGTCTGGACTCATTTAGGCAAATTTACAAGTACTCACATCCCAATTGGCGGATATATTATAAAACCATCAATATTTGACATAAGAGCAAATGAAAATGACGGCACTATTGATAATAAAAGCTGCATATTTTTTGTTTCTGACCAGAGCCAGATGTCAATTTATGGCGCCGCGCCTCAGGGAGATAATTATGAACTAAATCCAGGAATTAGTGTATATATTAATACCGCTGAGTGTGATAAGGTTGATAGCAATAAAATCACTATAACAATTGATGGAGAGCTTATAGATATTACAGATTATAAAGAAATATCAGATACCGAATATTCTCTTTACGCAAAATCTAGCCATAGTTTATCTTTAGGCCCTCATAATGTAAAAATTGAAGCCTATGACCGACAAGGGATAATGGGTGAATTAGCGTGGTCATTTAATATTGTTGAGCCGACACAAAGTCCGACTATAACGGATCCAACTATTACAGTAGGTAATCCTTCACATCAAGTCTATGACGAAGATTTTGGCTTGTACAATATATCAGTTAATATTGATCCTAATTTTATAGTCCAGCAAGCTTTCGTCGTAGCAGATTCTAACCCAAATTATGTATTAGCTCATTATTACGGCACAAATCATATTCAATATACCTGGGATTCAAAGTGTTATCCTTATGGCACTATGATTTTTACTATATTTGCTGTCGATGCTAACAATAATTACTGGTCAAAAAGCGCAACCATTAATTACAATCCCCTGGCCAGTGCCGGTACTATAAATAATCAAAGAATATTATATATCCCAGCTGGACAGACAGTCACCTTAGCTGCTGGCATTTATAATTATTCAGACTACATTATTCAAGAACCTAGTTCAGTCCTGATACTTAATGGCGACGTTACTCTGATTGCTCCTAGTATCAGCCTAGGTGGAGATGTCAATATTAGCAGCCATCTTACCTGTAAAAGCTACAACCCATTGAGCGTAAATAATATAGGTTCAGGGACTTATAATTATATTGCTCTGACAGATACTTCTGCACCATTACCGCCAACCTTTGGATATGGATTTATTAAATTGGATCAATCAGCAACAGTGGGAGGAATACCGGCTGGAGCAGTTGATAGCAATGAATGGACTAATAAAAACATATTTATTAGCTGGAATGCCGGAAATGATGGCAATGGTGTAGGTGTAAGCTATTACCCTTACTACTTTGGTCCTGATTCAGCCGGCCAACCGGTTAATAATGGCCAGAAAGTAGCCAATGATTTAGAAGGTATCAATTATTTGAGAGTAGGGGCTTTTGATCATTTTGGCAATTCAGGTTTAGCCTCATTAGTTTATGTCTCTAAAAAAGATACTACTCTTCCTGAATTCTATCATTGGAAACTCGAATCAGGAGAATATGTACAAGATAAAATAGAGTGTGCTCCATCAGAAAATGAATTTATATTAGATACTCAGCGACCGGATTGTTCTATTAAAGTAAGTGACAAATCTGAAAAAACAAGCATAGATGTATGTGGCTTGGATGTGGAAAGTGCCTATTATCGCTTTTCAACAGATAGTGGGAATAACTGGAGTAACTGGAAAAAAACTAGCTGTAGTGGAGTTAATGGGAGCACGGGTTGGGAAACAATTACTGCTGAAAATGTGCCATTTGACCAGGATAGTGACAAGAAGAACTACATCCAGTATAAAATTAGCGATATGGTTGGCAACGAATCTATCTCTCCTTCAGTCCTTGTAAAAATAAATACTAATCCTATAGTCTTCAGTGGTTTTTATCTGCCATATGATGGTGGTTTAATGGCAGATAATAGGTATTTTATTTTTAGATCTTATTTTTCACCTCCTAATAATTTAAAATCTTTTGATGCTTGTATAGATGGTACCCAGTATTGCCAATCTAATGGTAATCCAGAATCAGGTGTACTAGAAGCTCAGCTATCCCAGATGAGATTATCTCCAGGAATACATACTTTAAATTTTAGTATTGAAGATATAAATGGCTATCGTACCTCCCAGCAAACAAGAACTTTCCGAGTGGTAAAACCGGAAGTAACCCTGACTATTGATCCTGCAGAATGGTGTAATAACTATAAGGAAAATAACCATGGAGCAATTACTATAGATGTTACCAATAATATAGCAGATGATACATACGCCTATTTTGAAGTAATACTAAACAGTAGCTATTTCGGTTATGATGTTGCTGGCTATCAACAAACAGAACTATATAATGAATCTGGATATAAAGCAATTCCCTATCATAAGAAAATTGATTTTAATTTGGTAGGCGTTACTGAATATGTACTCGTAGAAGTTAATATATACTCGGATGACAGTAAGCAGAATTTACTATTTACTAGAAAAGGAAAAATCAGAACGGCTAGCCCAATATTTTATCAAAATAAGTTTACCTTTGAAAATATAGAAGAGGAATTTTATCCATATTTCTATATGCCTGTATTAAAACAAGGTAATAATGAACTAGCCTATAATATAACTAATCATGAATGCAGGTTTGTCCCAATTGAACGAAATATCTTCGTTTCCCTAGAAAGCAGTAATAACTATCAGATATTTGCGTCTACGGTTCCCTTTGGTACTGCTTACATAAATAATAATTCCTCTCAGCCACCTATAAATATTCCAATTAATCAAGTATATATATGTGATGCTCTTAATCCTATCAGTATAGCCTTGAAACATAGAGCTACTATAGAAGGAGGGGAAAAGTTTACAATAATTGGCTGCGAAGATATATTACATACTGATTGGTCCATATACTGGCCATTGCCTCAAGTTTCAGTAAATACAGCTATTGTGGATGGGACCCTTAAATTAAATCTGGCAATTCAAGTTGGCAATTCCTATCAGACGGCTTTTGACTTATTAGGATTAAAAGTCACGGTGCAGATGCCGGAACTTGATTATAGTGAAGTTAGGACAGTTGATATTTTAGCATCAGAAACAAAGGAACTCTCTTATATTATAGCTCTGGCGGCAGCTGTTACCCCAGGTAATCATGCTATTAAAGTGATCCTGGAAGCAGCCAATAAAATTGAAAAAGAATTTTATTACTCTGTTATAGATAATGGAGAAGACAAAGAGGTTCCCAGCACGGAAATCAAGACTTCTGAATTAGTTTCTATCTCTGGGGCCAAGACATACATTAGTGACCAAACCCAGATATATTTTGTAGCGACCGACTCTGGCACAGAGCCTTCAGGTATTGACTTCACTGAATATGCCATCGATGCTTCTACTTGGACAGTATATGCTTCCAGTTTTACACTGGCTGGGGAAGGGGAGCATACTGTCGAGTACCGCAGCCGTGATAAAGCTGGCAATTTGGAGGATACCAAGCAGGCAATATATTATTTGGATACCACTGCTCCGGAGAGTCAGATAGTAGCTAGTGGTTATGAAATAGCAGAAGGAACAACTACGTATATCAATAGTCACAGCACCTTTACCATATCAGCCATAGACCCATTGTCCAATGGAGTTTCCAGCGGCATCAAAAATATGCAGTACAAAATTGACGCCGGCTCCTTTACGATTATTCCATCAACTACCAACTATCAACTATCAACAAATATCCCCGACGGCCAGCATACGATTACATACCAGGCGATGGACAATGTAGGCAATCTGGAAGCGCTCAGGACCTTCACCAGCATCTTTGACAGTACCAAGCCGCAGGTCAAGAGTACCTACCCAGCCAATAATGGCAAAGTCAAAGCTAAACAAGCTACACCCATTACCATTGCTTTCTCTGAACCAGTGCAGAGCGCTGACTGGGCTAAGAGTATAGAAATGAGGGAAAGTGGTAAAGTGGTAGAGTGGAATAGCAAAAAAGGCTTCAACATCACTTACGATACCACAACCTATACCGTGAGTATTGACGGTAAGCTGAAGAATAATAGAGTCTATGAAGTAATCCTGAAGAACACTATCTCCGACCGGGTCAAGAACTACCTGGATGAATACCAGTTCAGTTTCCAGACAATTATGAATGCAGCCGAAGGCGGCACGCTCAGTGATCCAGCTACTGGCCTCACCCTGATCATACCACCCAATGCACTGCCGTGCGATGGGTATTTTGAGATCAGCCTGATCCAGCAAGCCAATCCCCCTAAGCTACCCAAACCATTGCAATGGCTCCTGGACCAAAGGAAAGCCTATCAGATCATTTTCTATGATGAACATGGCGCTATCGTAAAAAAACAGGTGAAGAAAGCCTTTGCCGTGGTGATCATACTTAAGAACCAATGGATCGCCTTAACTCAAAGCCAACCACAGATCAACCCGCAGACCGTTAAATTGTATCAGGTAGGCAGTATCAAAGAAGTTATTCTACCTACCAGTGGTCAAGCAGTATCACCACAAGAAAGTCAACCCAGGTTTGCTCCTGTTCTGATGTCAGAATCAAGCTACGACGCTCAGGAAGAAGCGATCACCGTAGAAGTCAATTCCTTCGGTATCTTCAATCTGGCTGGCTTTACTGCCCCGGATAATTCCCTGGATGACCTGAGCTGCTACCCGAACCCATTCAATCCCTGCAAGCAAAACATCACGATACAGTATTACCTGCTCAATGAATCTGAGGTTACCATAGCTATCTATGACCTGCTGGGCAATTTGGTCAAGACCTGGGAGATACCAACAGGGGAGATGAATGCCCGGAGCGGCTTGAACCAGCTATCCTGGGATGGCCGCAATGGACAAGGTGATACCGTAGCCAATGGCGGCTACATACTCTTTGTACATTCTGATGGCCAGAAAAAGAAGTTCAAGATCCTGGTGGTGAAATAATATGAAAACAAAACTAACAATAATCTTGTTTTTAACTGTTCTCTGTACGCTGACCGCTGTACGCTGCTTCTCTATGGACTTAGGTTTCAGTAAAGAAGATGGGGGACAGCCAGGAGCATTCCTGAGCTATGGAGCCGGAGCAAGATCATTAGCTATGGGCAAGACCTTTGTCGGTATAGCCGATGATGCCAGTACCACCTACTGGAACCCGGCTGGACTGGCTACCTTAGCGAAACCAGAGATCACCGCCTTGTATGCCAGCCTGTATGAGAAGACTGGCT